>NZ_ANAH02000010.1:0-300000 GCF_000335475.2 Cystobacter fuscus DSM 2262
CTGAGAGCGGGGCACGCAGACAAGAGGGTCCTCCAGGAACCTGGGAGGTGCTGACGACTCCACGTCGAAGTGGCCGGAGGGCAACCGGAAGAAAGCCCAGGCCCGAGGGAGATGGGCGCCCGACTCCCGCGGGAGCGAAGGACGGGTGGCGGTGGTAGCGCGCTGGCGAAGGAAACGAAGCCGGGCGTGAAGGTCGTCAGGAAGTCGGAGTGCCTCGTAGTACCGCTGAAGCAGGGGAACGCACCCGGGCGGACCCTGTGGAGGGAAGGGGGCACCGGAACATGGAACCGAGGGAGGGAAAGATGGCGGGGACACCGAGCCCTACAACCGTCTCAACGAAACTCCAACGGATAGCGACGCTGGCGAGCAGCTCATCCAGCGCAGGGTGCGAGAAGGGGTGTCACCGACTCGCAGCGAAACCATGAGCCGAGGAGCCGGATGCGGGAATTCTGCACGTCCGGATCTGTGGGGGGCCGGGGTGGGCAACTGCCCCGGTCTACCCGACAGCTGACGACTCGTAGCTCAGGCCGTGGTCCGAACCCTGGTCACTTCCATCTTGTGTGCTTTACCGGTTCGGCGGGCCGCTCCCCTCTTCTTCTCAGACAGGGCAGGGCGATCAGTTACTTTCAGCTTCGAGCCGCTTCAGTAGCTCGCGCACCTGATTCAGGGTGAAGTGATGCGCCCCGAGCGCCTCGCCCAGCTTGTCCCCGAGGGTGAAGGAGAAGCCGCGCGCGTGAAACAGCCCCCGTCGGATTTCTTTGAGCTCGTCGAGGCGTAAGGGGAGGGAGAACAGGAGCGGGAGCTTCGCGGCGAGCGCGTCGAGGTCACGCGCGTCCAGCTCGTTCGCGCTGGCATCGCGGATGACGCGCCAGCCATCTTCGAGCGATGGGCAGAGCTCCACCTGCGTCCATGCGGGTGGTGGCGTACCCACTTCCTCTATCCGTGCTCGCACCCAAGCCGGGTCGTCGTCTTCGTCGGCTGGCACGCGCAGGTCTACACCGAGCGACTCGAGCTGCTCCGCCTCCTGGGGCGAGGCGACGCCGTGTACATGAATAACGAGCCCGCGTTTCATCTAGCGTTCACCTCCTCCGCTGCCAGCACGGAGCTCCTCGAGGGTGTTCTGCGCCGCGGCATTGGTGGCGGCCGCCTGGAGCATCCTGGGACTGCCCCCGGCAGGTGCGAGCCTGACCCCGGCGCGAGCGCCACCCCAGGGCGCAGGGTGTTGAGGCTTACGCCGCTACAGCCAAGAGACTCGGGGCCCCTGCCGCGCCCCTCATGAGAGGGCGGCCTGGACAGGCATGCCCAAGGAGGCTGCGTGGCCTCTCCTCCGGCTTGTCCATCAAGCAGGCGGCGCGTCAGCGCTTCAGCTTGTAGCGCAGCCAGACCAGGTCTCCCTTGCGCTTCTCGATGGAGACCAGCTTGAGGTGGCGAGCTGGACCCTTGCCCTCGCGCACGTCGAAGAGTGACGGCGTGCCGATGGCTCCGTCCGCGACGGGCACCAACAACACGCTCAACTCGTCGATGAGGTCCTCGGCCAGGAAGGAGCCGTTGATCTTCCCGCCGCCCTCGAGGAGCAGCTTCTTGATGCCCAATTCCTTCCGAAGCTTCTCGAGCACCTTCTTCAGATTCAGCTCCGTCTTGCCTCCGAACAGGTAGGAGACGCCCCTGGCTCGAAGGAAGGCCAGGTAGTCGTCCGAGACCGCCTCGGAGAGGATCGTCACCGCCTGCTCCCCAGTACTGAGGACGTTCGACTTCCAGGTGAGCTTGCCGGAGGGGTCGAGCGCGATGGCGTAGGACTTCGCCTCGCGCCTCGCGATGAAGTCCGTCCTCGGAATCGGCTGCGGCGTCTTGCGTGCCGGGACCTTCGACTTCCCGGCGTAGGGCTCCATGGAGATCCGGCCGACAATCCACGCATCGGCGCCGAAGGTGAGGGCCAGCCGCTCGTACTCCGCCAGCGTGCTGGGCGGAGTCTTCCAGCTCTCGAGGACGATCCGTCCATCGATGGAGGGGACCATGTGGCAGATCACATACGGTCGCTTCGCTCCAGTCATCTGTCAGCTCCTCGTGAGATGTGCTCGCCTTCCTACCCGGAAGTATAGGCGGAATGGGGGCCCTGTTGCCCGGCGGCGAGCGGGTGCAGGGAGGCGGAGGAGGAGAAGGCTCCCCCAAGCGGTGAGTAGGAAGTTTGCGTGGACTGCTGACGCCCAGCGCCCGCGCTCAGCCGGCCCTTCGCGCCCAGGCGCCGAACACCATCTCCCAGAGACAGGTGCCGTTGGCCGCCCGCATCTCCTCGGCGAGCCGCTCGTCGATCGTGTCCAGCGCCAGCGCCTCCTCCGTCGCGACCCCCTTCTCCACGATGCGCCCGCGCATGGCGCGCAGGATGTGGCCAATGGGGTGCGACTGCTCCGGCGTGAGGACGGTGGCTTCGGCGCGGACGCGCTCGACCTTGAACCCGGCCTTCACCAGCACCGGGGCGAGGTGCAGGCCCATGCGCAGGTCCGCGCCCTCGCGCGCGACCGTCTCCCACATCCAGCTGCTCACCCGACGGTGCAGCGGCAGCTCCGGCAGACAGACGGGCATCGCCGTCGAGTCATGCTCCTGCAGGACAATGAGGCCCCCGGGCACCAGCGCGTCGGCGAGCCGCGTGAGGCTGGCCACCGCGTCGGGCTGGTACATCAGCACGCGCCGTCCGAGCACCGCGTCGAACGGACCGTACTCGCCCGGCGGTGAGGCCAGGTCAGCGCACACGAAGTGGACGTTCGTCAGGCCGAGGTCGCGGGCGCGCTGACGTCCCACCTCGAGCGGCGCCGCATCCCGGTCGATGCCCACCACCCGCCCCCGCTCCCCGACGAGCTCCGCCGCCAGGAATGTGACGTTGCCCGATCCACAGCCGATGTCGAGCACGCGCATGCCCTCGCGCACGCCCGCGTCGACGAGCAGCCGACGCGTCCACTCCTCCGCCAGGTTCTTCATGACTCCTCCTGTCCTCGCGTCAGATATCACCCGGCGCTCGCGACTCCTGGAGGATCGACCGGGTGTGGCATCATGTCGCGGCTCGACCGTCTACCCAGACATGCATCCGCCTTTGGCGTCCGCCCATGTCTGACGTTGGCTTCCAGCTCCACCTCGTCCGTTCGGCCGCGACCTGGCGGACACGGCGCGGCTGTTCGAGGTTTTGGACGGGTCCCCGATGATACTGGTTACATTCTCCGGATGGATTCAAGAGCGGCTCGGACCCACCCAGGAGAAGGCGTACCAGACGCCCCCCGCTGCCTGGTAAAAAGCAGCGGCCTTCTTCGCGAAGGAGGGCTCGACGTGAAGTTCGAGCTGATTGACGCGCGGAAGGCCCTCTTCCCGGTGAACTTCATGTGCGAGCAACTGGGAGTGTCGCGCTCGGGCTACTCATCTCCAGTCCACTGGCGGCGTGCCCTCTTCTTCGGACAACGGGTGGAACAGCTACCCGTCCGATCAGCTCGACCGGAACGGCTACCCGATCGACTGGACCGCCTGACGCTCATCAAGGTGCTGACGCCGCCCACGGGCTCATTCGACACCCGCGACGCGAAGGTGACGTGCACCTGGAAGGGAACCGCGACCGTGAATGCGCGCGAGGTGGCGTCTGTCACCAAGGAATGGCCGCGGTTACGCGCCTGGAGCGCAGGTGACCAGCGCCGAAGGGGCTACTGCGCGCCCGCCACCACGCCGTTGAGCGTGAAGGCGTAGGTGCCCTCCTTGCCCGACTCGACGTTGACGGTGAAGGGGATGGCCGGGGTGACGTTGATGCTCGTCACGCCCATGGGGCCCTCGAAGGAGAGGGTGTAGGCGCCCGGGAAGAGGAACTTGAAGTTGACCTCGAAGACGCCGTCCTCGTTGGTGTCCGCCAGGGCGACCACCGTGCGGGTGCCGTCCGAGTTGGTCAGCACGGCGTTGAAGTCGGCCAGGGTGAGCTGCTCGCCGTTGACGGTCGGCAGCGTGGTGCCGTCGGCCAGGGTCAGCGTGACGGCGGCGCTGCCCGTCAGGGTGATATCCGCGCCCTTGATGACCGGGTGCATGACCCACTTGCGCATGTTGCCCGCGTCGTGGCCGAAGCTCTGCGACACGTCGAAGTCCACCACGAGCACCTTCTGCTCGCCCGTCACCTCGAGCTTGTCGCCGTCCAGCTTCACCTTCAGGCCGGAGCTGCCGAGGCTCGGCGCCTGCAGATCGCCGTCCACCTGGGCGCCGTCGGGCAGGCCCTCGTAGTTGGGCGAGGTGGCGTAGATGCTGGTGGTGCCGTCACCGTTGTCCACCCGCACATAGGCGCCGCTGACGACGAAGCGCAGCTCGCCGTAAGTGCCCTCGGGGACGACGGCGTCCTGCACCAGCGTCGCGGTGTCGTTGGCCAGCGTGAGCAGATCGGTGGTGACCTTCTTGTCGCTCAGTACCAGCTTGCCACCCTCACCCTGGAGGTAGACCTGGTCGATGGTGACGACGGCCTCCTTGAAGTCGCCAGGGGCGTCCTTGAGCAGCACGGTGAGCTTGCTGTTGCCGCTGCCACACCCCAGCAGGGGCAGCAGCATGACGGCCACGAGCGCAGTCAGTCGGGAGATGAGATGAGTCTTCATTTGGGGTACTCCAAGCTGAGGACGGGTCCGGCCCAACCCGTCGGGGACTCTCGGGCTCCAACACCCGGCCCGAGATGCTGCGACCACGGCCCCGGACACACCTCCAGGCCAGTGGCGAGGTTGATTCAACCCGCTGCATCTCCTTCATTCCAGCGACAGCGAGGCGCGCGGGCTTCACCCCAGGCGAGACCGCCCTCCGCACGAGAAGCCCTCACTTTGGGCCCCATCATTCCTACCATCCGGTGAAGTTGAATGATTGCGCGGCCACTGCCTGGGACGAATGCAGCGGGACATTGCCCGGAATCAGGGTTGCAGGGGCAGAAGACGACATCGAAGTCCTCGACGTTGCAGGCGGCCATCGGCCCCGCGTCATCGCCGGACCAGGCGTAGGCCCGCGGGCACGCCGCGTCGAAGTACCTGGCCACGGCGCTGTTGGGGTTGTCGCGCTCTAGCCCGAGGCCATGCCCCCGTTGCCAGCGAAGACCACCGCCGTGGTGCACCGGTTGATGAAGAGCAGGGTGGTCTTTCCATCACCCGCGACGGCACGGCCCAGGCTCTGGGTCTGCGTTCCCAACTGCGCCTGCGTTTCCACGTCGGCCACATCCTCCTGCCCGGCGCATCCAACGAGAGACAGACTCGAAACCAGTGCGAGCCCAGACTTCTTCATGGCGATCTCCTACCGGGAGGCACATCCCTGAGAAGGTATGGAAATCTTATAAATCAGCTCTCAGGATTCAAGAAGAAAAACCAGTAATGTTGACTATCCAAGTAAATCAGGTGGTTTTGATTTTACGATGCGGCTGTCCGCTGTTCGTGCTCCGAGCGTGCGGGAGTGTTCAGGGCTGGATCATTCCGAAAAAGGTGTCAGACGACTCGTAGGCGCGACATGGAGATCGGGAGGTGTCAGATCGGCTGAAAGCACTCACCGACCTGCTCAGGCCGTGGTCCGAACCCTGGTCACTTCTATCTTGTGTGCTTTACCGGTTCGACAGGCCGCTCCCCTCTTCTTCTCAGACAGGGCAGGGCGATCAGTTACTTTCAGCTTCGAGCCGCTTCAGTAGCTCGCGCACCTGATTCAGGGTGAAGTGATGCGCCCCGAGCGCCTCGCCCAGCTTGTCCCCGAGGGTGAAGGAGAAGCCCCGCGCGTGAAACAGCCCCCGTCGGATTTCTTTGAGCTCGTCGAGGCGTAAGGGGAGGGAGAACAGGAGCGGGAGCTTCGCGGCGAGCGCGTCGAGGTCACGCGCGTCCAGCTCGTCCTCGCTGGCATCGCGGATGACGCGCCAGCCATCTTCGAGCGATGGGCAGAGCTCCACCTGCGTCCATGCGGGTGGTGGCGTACCCACTTCCTCTATCCGTGCTCGCACCCAAGCCGGGTCGTCGTCTTCGTCGGCTGGCACGCGCACGAGTGCCCACTCGATGCTGGCCCGCGCGAGCGCCTGGCGCCAGGTCTGTGGCACCTCTGTCCCCCACGGGACCTGCACCACCTGGACGCCCATCCTCCGCGCCGCCTGGGGCTCCAGCAGCGAAGCCTCGCCGAGCAACTCCACGCACAGCCGAGCTCGCTTGAGGCACGCCGCGATCGCGTGTGCGTCGTCCCTGGCGATGACCCTACCCGTCGTGCGCTCGCCCACGACGACACCTATCAGGTCTACACCGAGCGACTCGAGCTGCTCCGCCTCCTCGGGCGAGGCGACGCCGTGTACATGAATAACGAGCCCGCGCTTCATCTAGCGTCCACCTCTTCCGCTGCCAGCACGGAGCTCATCGAGAGTGTTCTGCGCCTCGGCATTGGCGGCGGCTGCCTGAATCATCCTGGGACTGCCCCCGGCAGGTGCGAGCCTGACCCCGGCGCGAGCGCCACCCCAGGGCGCAGGGTGTTGAGGCTTACGCCGCCACAGTCAAGAGACCTGATGCCCCTGCCGCGCCCCTCATGGGAAGGCGGCCTGGGCAGTCATGCCCAAGGAGGCTGCGTGGCCTCTCCACCGGCCCGGCTCACAGCTCGGCCGGCACCCGTCAGCGGCCCTCCGCGGCCCCTCTGCACCAGCCCTCCCCCTCAACACGTCCTCTATCCTGCCTATACGCCAACGGATTTGGTCCAAATTTGGTCCGACAAGAACCGATTTGGTCCCCCAAGGCGAGCTGAGCCTCCTCCTCGGGAGGCGGCTCGGCTCAGAGCGGCGGGCAACCTTTATTGGAGGTGGCGGGAAGCGAACCCGCCGCTCGGCGGCCTCCGGCAAAGAGGTACGGCACTGCCAGAGCGGGCCTGTTTCGCCCGCCCCCCTCCGCGCGCTCCGGCGCCTACAGCAGCTTGTCGAGCGTGATGGGCAACTCGCGTACGCGCTTGCCCGTCGCGTGGAAGATGGCGTTGGCGATGGCCGCCGCCACTCCGACGATTCCAATCTCTCCCAGGCCCTTGGCGCCCAGAGGGTTGACGATCGTGTCTTCCTCGTCGACGAAGATGACGTCGATGTCGTGCACGTCGGCGTTCACCGGCACGTGGTACTCGGCGAGGTCGTGGTTCATGAAGCGACCGAGCTTCTGGTCCAGCAACGTCTCCTCCTCCAGCGCCATGCCGATGCCCCAAACGATGCCGCCGATGATCTGACTGCGCGCCGTCTTGGGATTGAGCACGCGTCCACCAGCGATGGCACTCACCACGCGGGTGACCTTCACCACGCCCAGGTCCTCGTCCACCTTCACCTCGGCGAACACGGCGGAGTGTGTGGCGCGCGTGTATTGCAACTGCTTGGGATTGGGCAGCCCCAGGGCCTGCTCCTCCACGTGGAGTACTCCCGCGTGGCGCATGGCCTCGGTGAGGGACACCGCGCGCGATGCATCGGACTTGAGCCGGATGTGGCCCCCGCTGAACGTCACCTCGTCCAGCTCCGCCTTGGCCAGCGGCGAGTGGTGCACCTTGCGCGCGAACGCGAACACCTGCTCGCGCACCTTCTCGCAGACCTCCTTCACCGCCGTGCCCACCGAGGACACCGTCCACGAGCCGCCCTCGATGGGAGACTTGGGCAGCGAGGAGTCACCCAGCTTGAAGGTCACCTTGTCCAGGGGCAGGCCGAGCGTCTCCGCGGCGATCTGCGTCATGACCGTATAGGTGCCGGTGCCGATGTCCGCGGTGGCGCTGCTCACCGTGAGCGTGCCATCGATGCTCAGCACCGCCTTGGCGGCGGCCTGTTGCTGCATGGCCTCCCAGATGCCCGTGGCCACGCCCCAGCCGATGAGCTGCTTGCCCTCGCGCATCGAGCGCGGCGCGGGGCTCCGCTTGCCCCAGCCAAAGCGCTCGGCGCCCTGGTAGTAGCACGCCTTGAGCTCCTTGCTGGAGAAGGGCTTGTCCTGGTTCTGATCCCTCTCCGCGTAGTTCTTGAACCGCAGCTCGAGCGGATCCACACCGGCCTTGTACGCGAGCTCGTCCATGGCGCACTCGAGCGCGTAGACGCCGAGCACCGCGCCGGGAGCGCGCATGTCGATGGGCGTGTACTGGTCCAGCGGGGCCACCTTGTAGTCGAGCCGCACGTTGTCGCACTGGTAGAGCAGGCCCGACCAGTTGACGACGACCTCGCAGTAGTCCTCGAAGCGCGACGTCTCGCTGAGCGTTTCGTGGATGATGGACAGGAGCGTGCCGTCCGGGGCCGCGCCGAGCGCCACGTGCTGGTGCGTCTCGGGGCGGTGGCCGAAGGTGAACATCTGCTGGCGCGTGAGCGTCACGCGCACCGAGCGCTTGAGCTCGCGCGCCGCCATGACGGCGAGGAACAACTGGTATTGCGGCCGCAGCCCCGAGCCGAACGCACCGCCGACGAAGGGCGCGCGCACGCGCACCTGATCCTTGTCGAGCTTGAAGACGCGCGAGACGTAGTCGTAGCTGTTCTGCACGCCTTGAATCTTGTCGTAGATGCTGAGCGTGCCGTCGTCCTCGTGGATGACGGTGGAGACGTGGGTCTCCATGGGGTTGTGGTGCTCGACGGGCGTGGAGTACTCGGCGTCCACCTGGATGGGAGCGCTCTTGAAGGCCTTGTCCGGGTTGCCCCGGGGCTTGGGTGGGGGCTGGTAGCCGCCCTTGCCGGGGGCCGGCGAGTGGGCCTTGTGTCGCTGCGCGGCGAGGTCCGTCTCGTGCTCCTTGGTCTTGTACTCCACGCGGATGAGGGAGGCGGCGTGGCGGGCGAGCTCGAAGGTCTCGGCGACGACGAGCGCGATGGGCTGGCCGCTGTAGACGATGTCCGCGCCATCCAGCGGCCGGAAGGGAGAGCCGGCGGGGGCGTCCTCGTCCTTGTAGTTGCGGTCGAACCAGGCGGTGCTCGGCCGGTTCTCGTGGGTGAAGACGTGCAGCACGCCCGGCAGCGCGAGCGCCGCGCTGGCGTCGATCTTCTTGATGTGGCCCCGGGCGATGGTGCTCGACAGGACATGGCCGTAGGTGAGGCCCGGGACGTTGAACTCCCCGGCGTACTTCGCCTGGCCGGTCACCTTGAGCGGCCCATCCACGCGGCTGATGGGTTGTCCGAGCAGGGAGGAGGGCGTCGTCATGAGGAGTGCTCCAATCCGGCGGCCTGGGAGAGGGCACGCACGATGGCGCGCCGGGCCAGTTCGATCTTGAAGGTGTTGTGACCAAAGCCTCGCGCGCCCTGGAGCAGCGCGTCCGCCACGGGCTGGAAGTTCTCCGGCGTGGCGGGCTTGTCCTGGAGCAGGGCCTCGGCGCTGGGGACTCGCCAGGGTTTGTGGGCCACGCCGCCGAGCGCGATGCGGGCCTCGCGGATGGTGCCGCCGTCCAGCTCGAGCGCGGCGGCGACGGACACGAGCGCGAAGGCATAGGACTGGCGATCGCGCAGCTTCAGGTAGGTACAGTGCGAGGCGAAGCCCTGGGGAGGCAGCTCCACGGCGGTGATGAGCTCACCGGGCTCGAGGTTGGAGTCGCGCTCGGGCGTGTCGCCGGGCAGCCGGTGGAAGTCGGCGAAGGCGAGGGTGCGCTCGCCCCGGGGCCCGGTGACGTGCACGGTGGCGGCGAGCGCCGCGAGCGCCACGCACATGTCCGAGGGGTGGGTGGCGATGCACTGGTCGCTGGTGCCGAGGATGGCGTGGATGCGGTTGATGCCCTCGCGCGCGCCGCAGCCGCTGCCGGGCTCGCGTTTGTTGCAGGGCGTGCCCGGGTCGTAGAAGTAGTAGCAGCGCGTGCGCTGCAGGAGGTTGCCGCCCGTGGTGGCCATGTTGCGCAACTGCGCCGAGGCGCCCGCGAGGATGGCCCGGGCGAGCAGTGGATAGCGCCGCTCCACCTGCGGGTGGTAGGCGGTGTCCGCGTTGGTCACGAGCGCGCCGATGCGCAGGCCGCCCTCCTTGGTCTCCTCGATGGTGTCGAGCGGCAGGCGCGACAGGCCGATGAGCCGCTCGGGGCGCATGACGTTGGCCTTGAGCAGGTCCACGAGGTTGGTGCCGCCGGCGATGAACCGGGCCGAGGGCGTCTGGCTCGCCGCGCTCACGGCCCCGGCGATGGTGTCCGCGCGTTCGTAGGAGAAGCGGTTCATGGCGTCTGGCCTCCGTTGCCCTGGCGCCGCGCCTGATCGATGGCGGCGAGGATGTTGGGATAGGCGCCGCAGCGGCAGAGGTTGCCGCTCATGAGCTCGCGGATGTCGTCGAGGTTCTGGGCGCGGCCCTCGCGCAGCAGCCCCACCGCGGAGCAGATCTGCCCCGGGGTGCAGTAGCCGCACTGGAAGGCATCCTTCTCGACGAAGGCGGCCTGGACGGGGTGCAGCGTCCCGCCCGAGGCGAGCCCCTCGATGGTGGTGACCTCCGCGCCGTCCTGGGTGACGGCGAGGGAGAGACAGGAGTTGATGCGCTTGCCATTGACGAGCACGGTGCAGGCGCCGCACTGGCCGTGGTCACAGCCCTTCTTGGTGCCGGTCAGATCGAGCGTGTCGCGCAGCAGATCGAGCAGGGTGGTCCACGGGGCGACGTCCAGTTGCTTGGGCGCGCCGTTGACCCGGAGGGTGATGGGGTGGGGGGAGGGGGCTGTCGTGGGCGGCCGGCCGGCGCCCGGATCTCCAGCGGAGGAACTCATAGGGAACACGCTCCTGGGTTGAGCACAGCGGGCGTGCAATCTCCGTCGGGCCATGCGGGCGGGCGCGGGTTTCCCCCGGGAATGAGTGGCTCTATCGGGTAGTCGATAAGAGGCGCGGCGCGTGGAACCGCGATGTGTGGACTAGCGAAAAACCGGCCGCTCGAGACGCCTCGTTGGAGGGCGGCCGGACGTGCCTTGCCCTCGTGGGGCGCCTTGGCGAGCCCTCATGCGATGAATGGGTGGCGTTCTTAATTTGAGGGTATGCGTCGCCGGACGAGCCTCGTGCTCCTCAACGCCTTCTCGCTCTGTCGCCTGCCGCTGGCGGCCGCCTTCGTACTGTGGGAGGCGTCGCTCTTGCGCGTGGGGCTGGTGATGGCCGCGGCCCTGTCGGACTTCCTGGACGGGTGGATCGCCCGGCGCAAGCACCTGGAGTCGTATTGGGGCGCGCTCATCGATCCGCTCGCGGACCGCGGCTTCGTGATGGTGGCGCTGCTGACGTACGTGCTGGAGGGCAAGCTGTCGTTGGCGGCGTTCTGCGTGCTCGTGGTGCGCGACATGGCGACGGGGCTGGGCTTCCTCGTGGCCCGGGTGGTGCCGAGGCTCAGGCCGGTGAAGTTCCAGGCGCGGATGCTGGGCAAGGTGGTGACGACGCTCCAGCTCGGGGCGCTGCTCGCCGTGCTGGTGGTGCCGGTGCTCGTGCCGCTGCTGGTGGTGGCGGTGGGCCTGACGGCGATCGCCTCGGTGGTGGACTACACGGCGTTCATGTGGCGGTCGGCGGCACGTCATGCCGCCGGGGCCGAGCACCTGCCCGAGTCCTCGCGTCAGCGCGTGGCCTAGGGCAGGCGGGCCTCATTCGAACGCCGAGGGGCGGCAGCCCCACTGGGTCAAGTCCTCGGAGACGGTGGCGCACATCCATCCCTCGCCGCACGAGTCGAGCTGCTTGGGGTCGCACTGACGGAAGCAGGCGCTGGTGGTGCCGCCCGCCCATCCGCACACGTGTCCCGCGCCACAGCTTCCGGGACGGAAGGGCTCACACTCGCGGGCACACCAGAACGAGCCCCGGCCGCGTCCCCCGTCCATGAGACAGCGCTCGCCTTGCGCGCAGGGCGTCTCCGGACAGGTGCCCGTCACCCGGGCCAGACACCGGTTGCCGCCATTCGGCAGGCGTTTGCATTGCTCACCCGGGGCACAGCCGAGCTGTTCGCAGTCGGGGACGCAGCCCGGACCATCCGCGTCGTCCGTGCAGGTGTGGCCCCGGGGGCAGCTCGTGGGCTCGCCGAGCTGACAGGGCTGGGTACAGACCTGGTTGAGACAACGCAGGCCCTCGCGGCAGGCTCCGGAGCGGGAGATGTAGTCGGGATCGCAGCTCTCGCCCACGTCGCGCTCGCCCACGGGCATGCACCGGCGGATGGCGGCGTTGCTGGTGCCCGTCTTGAGCTCACGGCAGGTGGTGCCGGGAAAGCAGTGCGCGTCTTCCTCGCACTCGGACGCCATGCATTCCAGGCGGCGTGTCTCGCGGTTGATGAGGCAGCCTTGATCCTGGGGGCAGTCCGCGCTGCTCTGGCAGCTTCCGCACTTGAACACGTCACCTTCCCAATGGCAGCGCGTGGCGGCGGCGGGCAGCCCATCGGACGAGATGTCCTTGGCGGCCGGTGGCAGGATCGAGGCGTCCACCGAGGCGCTCGAGGAGGCACGGGTGAGCAGGTGTTCGGAGGGAGGGGGCGCGGTGGACCAGGAGGTGGAAGGGGGCGCCGTGGACCGTGGCGCCACCGCTTCCCGCGAGGTGTCCTGGGGAAGCGGTGGAGCGGGCGGGAGGACGTGACGGGCGGAAGGCATGCCCGTGACGGCCGACTCGCAGGGCTCATCGAGGAACTCACCGACTGCATCCGGGATGGAGGGGGTGAGCCAGAGCAGGAGCCCCAGCCCGAGTATCATCACCGCCGATACCCTCCAACCCGCATGGGAATGGTCACGCCGCATGCGCACGTTCTCCCGGCGTTGGGATCAGCAGTACTCGGAGCAATAGACGTAGCTGCCGTCCGCGTCACATCCACATGCGAAGACCCGAATGCATCTGGGTTGCGCGGATGCTCCTTCGCCCAGGAGTAAAGCCGTGGTCCCGGCGAGGCTCAACCAACGCATCCACCTCTTCTGTCCATTGCTCATGGTACCCCCCCCTGCGTGTCGTGAATCGTCAGGGAGGATGGACCTACTCCTGGGGTTCGGTCTACTGTCCGGGCGAACAGACAGGGGAGCTTGTCGGCTCTCAAACGAGCCGCTCCCGTGGAGTGTCCGCCCGTCATGACGCATCGAGATATGCGCGATAGGCGTCGAAGTCGTGGGGCCGGCCGAGGAAGTCCCGCACCAGCTCCGCGGCGGGCTTGGAGCCACCGGGCTCGAGCACCGTGCGGCGGTACTTCATCGTGGTGGCCGGGTCGAGGTAGCCCTGCTTCTGGAACTCGGTCTCCAGGTCCTTGGCGATGACGAGTGACCAGAGATACGTGTAGTACGCGGCCGAGTAGCCCTCCAGGTGTCCGAAGGACAGTTGGAAGTGCGTTCCCTCGCGGTACTCGTGGCGGAAGGGGCTGTATTGCTCCTGCAACCGCGCGAGCACCTGGGTGGTGTCGAAGCCCGGCGGCCGTGAGTAGTACTCGAGGGACACCGCGGACAGGAAGAGCTGGCGGCGCGTCCACAAGCCCTTGCCGGACTCCCGGGCCGCGCGCAGCTTCTCCACGAGCGCGGTGGGGATGGGCTCTCCCGTCTGGTGATGGCGGGCGAACTCCTGGAGGATGGCGGGCTGGCTGGCCCACTGCTGCAACAGCATGGAGGGCGTCTCCACGAAGTCCCACTCGGTGGAGATGCCGCTGATGCCCTTCCACTTCTGCCGGCCCGCGAAGACGTGGTGCAGCAGGTGGCCGAACTCGTGGAAGAACGTCTCCACCTCGTCCGGGGTCATCAGCTCGCCGGGGCGCGGGAAGTTGCACACGAGCGTGCCCTCCGGAAGACGCTTGCCGGCCTGGCCCGTGACGACGTCGAACTGGGCGGCGTGTTTGTATTTGTCCTCGCGCGGGTGCATGTCGAGGAAGATGCGCCCGAGCCGCTCGCCATGGTCGGTGACGTCATAGGCTTCCACGTCGGCATGCCACACCGCGGCGTCCTTCACGGGCTCGAAGGCGATGCCCCACATGCGCGAGGTGATGTCCATCACCCCTTTCTTCACGCGCCCGTACTCGAGGTAGGGCCGCACGGCTTGCGAGTCGAAGCCGAAGCGCTCCGTGCGCAGTTGGTCCTCGTAGTAGTCCTGATCCCACGGCTCCACGCGGGAGGCCGCCGGCTCATCCCGCCGCTTGCGCGCGAGCATCCGCTCCGCTTCCTCCTGGGCGCGCGCCTTCGACGCGCCCTCCACCCGGGCGAGGAAGTCCCCCGCCGCCTGGGGGGTGCGCGTCATCTTGGTCTCGGTGACGTAGGCGGCCCAGGAGGCGTAGCCGAGCAGCGTGGCCAGCTCGTGGCGCCGGGCGATGAGCTGGGTGAGCACCTGCTCGTTCTGGGGGAAGGCGCGCTGGTGGTAGACGCGCCAGAGCTTCTCGCGCGCCTTGGCGTCGCGCGCATACGTCATGAAGGGGAAGTAGTCCGGGTAGTTGGTGGTGAGCACCACGCGGCCGTTGGCTCCCGGCGGGTGGGCGCGCACGAAGTCCTCGGGCAGGCCCGCCAGCTCCCGCGGCTCCAACTCCACCCGGCGCACGTCCTCGGCGATGTTCTGGTTGAACGTCTGGCCGAGCTTGAGGATGGCCTCGTTGAGCGCCTTCACCCGCTCGCGCGTGGGGTCGTCGCGGTCCACGCCGGCGCGGCGGAAGTCGAGCAGCGTGCGCTCCATCCAGTAGCGCGTGGCGGCATCCGCCTGGGCGAGGTCCACCGCGCTCAGCGCGTCGTACACGGCCCGGTCCTGGGCGATGGAGACCTGGAGGGCATCGGCCCGCTGCTCGCTCTGGCGCGCGGCGTCGCGGAAGGCGGCCTGGGGATGGACCTCGCGCGCGAGCCCGGCCAGGCTCGTGCAGCCCCCGAGCGCCGCCATGGCCTCGTCATAGGCCTCGAGCACCGCGGGGCCCTCGCGCGAGGGCGAGAGCGTCTTGAGGTGGGTGATGCGCTCGCGCGCCCGGTCGAGCCCGGTGGAACACGCCCGGGTGAAGTCCTCGAGCGAGCCGGCCAGGGGCCGGGAGCCCTCGGGCGGGGCCACGGGAGCGGAGGCGAGGGGGGTGGGGACGGACTTCCACGAGGGGGAGTGGGCGCATCCCACCGAGGCGAGCACGGCCGCGAGGCCACATGCCGCGAGTCTGAGGACAACCGCCGGCCTGGGATTCATGGCGCCGGACTCTAGCGCGCACCCCGCGAGCGTGGCCCCTCGCTCGTGCGGCCCGGTATTATCGCTTTTTCGACGTTTTCCGTGGTTCCCGGTGAACACCGTTCGTTCTAGAGTGCAGGTTGCTTACGTTCAGCAACAGGGAGGGGCTTGAACGGCTGGCGTCTTCAAAGGATGCATGGGCTCCTCGTGGAGGGGCGCCATGCGAGGTGCCTCGATGCGACAACGCACCCTCAAGTCCGGTCCTGGCGCGGCGCTCCTCGAGGAGCCTCCGCGGGTGGAGGGGCTGAGTCTGTCGCTGCTGCGCATCCCCGCGGCGTTACCGTGCGAGCCGAGTCTGTACGCGGCGGCGATGGAGCGGAGCACCCGGGGGCGGGTGTTGGCGCTGGAGCTGCTGCGGCGCGAGCCGGCGCAGGTGCGGCGCTTCGACGCGAGCCAGTTCGGCCTGCTCACGGCGCACGTCTATCCGCGGGGCACGCGGGAGCGGCTGGAGCTGTGCAACGACTGGCACGTGTGGTTGTTCCTCTTCGACGACGAGGTCGACGAGCGGGTGGAGGTGGGCCAGCGGCCGGCGTATCTGAAGGCGTACGTGGACGCGTGCCTCGAGGTGTTGCGCGGCGGCGCGTTGAGGGCCCGGGCCACGCCGCTCGAGCGCTTCACCTGGGATTTGCGCCAGCGCATGAGCCGCCTGGCGAGCGAGCCGTGGATGGAGCGCTTCGTGCGCGACGTGGAGGACTACCTGCACCGGGGCACGCTGCCGGCGGCGCGCCACTGGACGGAGGGCACGGTGCCGGACCTCGAGTCCTATATCGAGCAGCGTGCCCTGGACTCGGCGGTGTACACGGCGCAGGACCTGGTGGAGTTCGCCGAGCCGGGACAGGAGCTGCCCGAGGAGCTGTTGCGCCTGCCGCTGGTGCGGCGGCTGCGGCTGCTGTGCACCCGGGTGGTGGCGTTGACCAATGATCTCTTCTCCTTCGAGAAGGAGGTCCTCTGGCACCGCAACCCGAACAACTTCGTCCACGTCCTGCGGGTGGACCGGGGGCTGGAGCTGCGCGAGGCCATCTCCACGGCGATCGACATCATCAACGCGGACACGGACGCGTTCATCGCGTGCGAGGAGCTGCTCCAGGCGTCCCGTTTGGCGGACCCCCGGCTGCTCGGGTACGTGGAGGGCCTGAAGGCGTGGATCCGCGGCAACGTGCACTGGTCGCTGGTGACGGGGCGCTACAGCTCGCCCACCTCGCCGTTTCCGGAGCTGCGCCGCGGGGCGTCCCCGTGAGCTGGGGGTGGATTCAGGCCGGGGGCAGGTGATCTCGGATGACGCCGAGCCAGTACTCGCGCCCGTAGTACTGGCTCATCTTTCCGATGCGCTCGCCGTCGCGGAACAGGAGGAAGGTGGGGATGCCATACAGGCCGAAGCGTCGCGCGAGCTCCTCGTGCTCGTACGCGTTCACCTTGACCACGCGCATGCGCGCGCCCTCCAGCTCGGACAGGAGCGAGGGCTCGGCGGCGGCGTAGATGTCGCAGTTGGGGCAGCCGGGCCCCCAGAAGTCCACCACGACCAGCTCGTCCCGGGGCTCCAGCACCAGGGCATCGAAGGTCTGTGGCGTCGCGTCGTAGCTCACGGGATGTGCCATGCCGACTCCGTCTAACGGCACCGGGCCGGTGATTCAACCGCGCGGGGGGGGGAGGGAAGAGGGGGCTCTCGCGGAAAGGCTGTCCGTTGGGAAGCGGGGCCGTGCACAATACGGGGCGAGGCGTACTGCATCGCGAGACTGGGCGCCATAAGTTGGGTCCATCGACGTGGAGGGCACATGCACGAGTGGCTGGAGGGACTTCAGAAGTCGGCGGTACGGACGTCGGCGGGCGTGGGGCAGGAGGACGTCCAGCGGGCCGAGACCGAGTACGGGGTTCCCTTCCCCGAGGAACTCGCCACGCTGTTCCGCGCGTTCAACGGAGGGGAGTTCCAGGGGGACGTCACCATCTTCGCGCTGCAGGGTCCCGAGGGTTCTCCGAGCGTGCTGGAGAAGACGCGGCTGATGGTGGAGGGGCTGCCAGCCGCGGGGCTCTGGCGCATTGGCCTGAAGGGCGCTCACCGTCATCTGTTCACCGCACGTAAGTCGGCGCTGCAGGAGCAGGCCGAGAGCCCCCTGCCGGGCTGGGTGGAGCCGCTGTTGGGTGACGACTGGGTCTACGGCACCTGGGACACCGAGGCGCGCGAGCTGCGGCTGTACCGCTCGCTCCAGACCATGCTCGAGGTGCTCATTCCTCCCGCGGAGAAGGAGGTGGAGGAGTTCGGCGACCGGACCTACGCCCGTGCCCTCTCCGCGGTGCAGGGCGCCTTGAGTGGCCTCTCGGTGGAGTACGAGGAGGGCGAGTCCCCCAAGGCCCAGGCCGAGGAGGAAGAGGGCGAGGAGGAGGAGGCCGACGAGGGCGAGGAGGAAGAAGAAGCCGCGGCCGACGAGGGCGAGGAGGAAGAAGCCACGGCCGACGAGGAGGAAGAAGCCGCGGCTGACGAGGGCGAGGAGGAGGAAGAAGCCGCGGCCGACGAGGGCGACGAGGAGGAGGCGGAAGAGGCCGTCGAGGAGGAAGCCGAGCCCGTTGGCGCGGACGAGTCCGACGAGGAGTTGCAGCAGCCCGTGGTGGCCGCCGCCAGGCGTCGCATGGGGAAGATCCGGAAGGAGGCTTCCCAGGAACGCTCCGCGCCCGTGACGCCTCTGCGCGAGGTGGAGCCGAAGGCGCCGTCCAGGCCGAGCGCCAGGCGCGAAGCGACGCGTCCCGCGAAGGCGGACACCACGGCTCCGGCTCGGACGTCGGCCGCGAAGAAGGCAGCCGAGACCAAGGCTCCGGCGATCAAGGCTCCGGCGAAGAAGGCCGCCGCGAAGAAGGCCCCGGCGAGCAAGGCTCCGGCGAAGAAGCCCGCCGTGAAGAAGGCTCCGGCGAAGAAGGCCGCCGCGAAGAAGGCTCCGGCGAAGAAGCCCGCGGGTGGGCGTGGCCGGCGCTGAGCCACGGCCTCTCGCTCCGGCTTCCTAGTGGTTCATGGGAGCCGGCTCTGGACGGGGGCCTTCACGAGGCCCTGGCGGAGGGGAGGGGAGGATGAGGCGGCTCTTGCCGTCCTCCTCCCGCTGGTGGCGCCACTGCTCGTTGAGCCGCGCCAGCCGATCCTCCAACCACACCTGGATCGCGCCCGCGATGGGCAGACTCAACAGGGCTCCGATGAGGCCCGCCAGGCCCGTGCCCACCAACATCACCAGGGCGATGATGAGGGGGTTCATCTTGAGCGTCCGGCGCTGGACGAGCGGCTGGAGCAGGTTGCCCTCCACCTGCTGGTAGACGAGGAAGAGGCCCAGGGCGATGAGTCCCTGGCGCCCTCCCACCGAGGCGGCCGTGGTCCCGGCCACCAACAGTCCTCCGAGGAAGGAGCCCACGAACGGGACGAGTCCCAGCACCGCCATGGCCAGGCCCAGGGGCAGGAAGTAGGGCACGCCGAGCAGCAGGGTCATCACCGACGTGAAGACGCCTCCGATGAGGGCCACGAGGAACGAGCCGGCCACATAGCCGCCCACCGCCTGGTTCATCCTCCGTCCCATGCGCCAGTAGTGCTCGCGTCGGGAGGGCTCCACCCACTGCAGCGCGGTGTTGAACAGGTCGGAGCCGAACAGCAGGAAGAAGATGGTCAGGACGAAGATCGTCACTCCGGCCAGCACGTGGCGCAGCACGTCCGTCACCACGCCGAGCAGGGGCCCCGGGGCCATCGAGATGTGGCGGCGAAGCTCCTCGGACGCCTGGGAGATGAGATCGTAGCGTTCGTCCATCCGCTCGACCCAGGGATGGTGGCGCAGTCGGGCGATGAAGTCCGGAGCCGCCTGCGCCAGGCCGCGTCCCTGATCCAGGAGCATGGGCACCAGCGTCACCACCAACGCCGCCAGCAGGCCGAGTCCGAGCAGGCCCACGCCCATGACCGCCACGCCCCGGCGCATCCCCCGCTTCTCCAGCGCGCTCACCAGCGGGTGTGCCGCCAGCGCGAGGAAGATCGCCACCAGGGCCCAGGACAGCACGGTCCAGCTCATGACCAGCATCCACAACACGGCGAGGATCGCCAGGGAGTGCAGACCCACCGTCCACACCGTGCGAGGCGTCACCTGCGAGTGGGAACGGGGGCGCTGGGTCATGAGCGGGCCCGTCGGCTAGCCTTCGGGAAGCTCATCCGGCGCATACGGACGCACCGGCTGGCTCGGCCGCGCGGTGATCGTATCCTCGGCGTCCTCGTCGACTTCCCCGAACGCTTGGATCTGATCCGGAAGGATGTCCCGGAAGTCGGGCTCGTCCTCCAGGGGCGGACTCGCGCTGAGCTCCGCATCGGTGAAGTTGATTTCCTCGCGGCCGGTGACCGGGTCCCGGTGGCGCAGGGACTCGGACTCACCCACGTCTTCGGCTCCGAGCTTCTTGAATCGCATGACGCTCTCTCCAGGCAAGCACGCCGGGATGGCTGCTCTGGCCCAACGGTGCGGACCCGGGGGATTCCTCGCAACGCGGCCGTGCTTGCCCGCCTGCCGGGTCGCTCAGCGCGAGGGAGTTGGGACTTGTCCGGAGGGGTAGCGGGGGGGCGCGTCCGCCCACACCATGCCGAGCGCCAGCACCCGCGAGAGCGTCTCGCGCAGGGCATAGCGGCGCGTCCGGGGGCTGCTCTCGTCCGCCGCCACGCCCCAGGCGTCGATGCCCACCGAGTTGGCGATGTAGAGCGCGCGCGTCAGGTGGAAGCGTTGGGTGACGAGCAGTGCCCGCCGCACGCCGAAGATGCTCCGGGCCCGTACGGAGCTGTCGTAGGTGGACAGGCCCGCGGTGTCCTGCTGGATGGCGGAGTCCGGCACGCCCCGGTCGCGCACGTACTGGGCCATGGCGTGCGTCTCGACATGGAAGCGGTCCGAGTTGTCCCCACTGAGCAGCAGCGCTTCCACCTTGCCCCCATGGTAGAGGGCCAGGGCAGCGTCCAGTCGCTGGGCGAGCACGGGGGAGGGGACACCGCCTGGCGCGAGCCCCGCCCCATAGACGAGCGCCACCGGAGCATGGGGCGCCTGGGCCCGGGGGACGATCCGGTCCACATACCGGTGTTCCACGTACAGCGAGGCGGTCGCCACGCCCAGGGCGACTCCCAGCCCCAGTACGAGCAACGCCCTCGGCCACCGGCGTGCCCGGCGCATCGTTTGACGGCCCCTTCGCATGCGATTCCGGCTCAACCGCCGGGGGAATCATTCTCGTCCCTCGCGAGGGCGTGGGGAAGCGGCTTGCTCGCTCCGGAGTGATCCGCCGGGTGTGCAAGGCCAAGGTTGACCGGCCACCACACCAGCCTATATAGGGGGCCGCGTCCGGGTTCCGCTGTCATACCCGAGTTTCCAGAGGAGCTGCTGGCCCCATGGCGTCCCTTCGCGACATCCGCAAGCGCATCCGCTCGGTGAAGAACACGCGGCAGATCACCAAGGCGATGAAGATGGTCGCCGCCGCCAAGCTCCGCAAGGCACAGGACGCGATCACCGCGGCGCGCCCCTACGCGCAGATGCTCGATCAGATCATCTCCGACCTGGTGGCGCGCTCCCAGGGCGAGGAGCTGGCGCATCCGCTGCTCACCGTGCGCCCCGAGCGCCGGGTGGAGGTGCTGCTGCTCACCTCGGACCGCGGCCTCGCCGGCGGCTTCAACTCCAACGTCATCCGGCGCGCCAGCCGCTTCCTGTACGAGAAGGGCACGGGCGTGGAGCTGGAGATCTCCACCGTGGGCCGCAAGGGCAACGACTTCTTCCGCCAGCGCGGCCAGAAGATGCGCAAGGACTTCGGCCACCTGTCCCAGAAGCCGGACTACGCCCAGGCCTCCCAGGTCGCCGAGGAGATGAGCGCGCGCTTCCTCCGGGGCGAGGTGGACGCCGTCTACGTCATCTACAACGAGTTCCTCTCCGCCATTAACCAGAAGGTGACGGTCTCCCAGCTCTTGCCCCTGCAGACGCTGACGGCCGGCGCCGCCACCACGGCTCCCGAGGCCCCCGCGGCCACGACCGCCCTGGTGGACTTCAAGTACGAGCCGGGCCGCCAGGAGGTGTTGGATCGCCTGGTGCCCCAGGCCGTGGCGATCAAGCTCTACCGCTCGCTCCTGGAGAGCATCGCCAGCGAGCACGGCGCGCGCATGTCGGCGATGGAGAACGCCACCAGCAACGCCACGGACATGATCGCCAGCCTCTCGCTGACCTACAACCGCACCCGCCAGGCCGTCATCACCAACGAGCTGATGGAGATCGTGTCGGGCGCGGAGGCGTTGAAGTAGAAGCAGTGCTTCTGGCCAGACGGCCTCCAGGCTTGACCCCCGGGGGCGCCCACCTGTAGAGGGGGCGCGCCCATCCCCCGGGCAACCCTTTCGACGAGACGGTAGACAGTCCATGAGCGCTCAAGTTCCGACGGTAGGCAAGGTGACCCAGGTTCTCGGTCCTGTGGTCGACGTGGAGTTCCCGCCCGGTGGGCTCCCGGAGGTGTACACCGCCCTCAAGCTGACCAACCCCAACATCAGCGCGGAGCAGAACAACCTCACGCTCGAGGTCGCCCAGCACCTGGGTGAGAACACCGTGCGCTGCATCTCCATGGACTCCACCGAGGGTCTGGGCCGCGGCCAGCCCGTCACCAACACGGGCGCGCCCATCCAGGCGCCCGTGGGCAAGGCCACGCTCGGCCGCATCCTGAACGTCACGGGTGACCCCGTGGACGAGAAGGGCCCCGTCGCCGCCAAGGAGAGCTGGTCCATCCACCGCGCGCCGCCGCCGTTCACCGAGCAGGACGTGCGCGTGCAGATGTTCGAGACGGGCATCAAGGTCATCGACCTGCTCGCCCCCTACACCCGTGGCGGGAAGATCGGCCTGTTCGGCGGCGCCGGCGTGGGCAAGACGGTGCTCCTGCAGGAGCTCATCCGCAACGTGGCGGTGGAGCGCGGCGGCTTCTCCGTGTTCGCCGGCGTGGGCGAGCGCACCCGCGAGGGCAACGACCTGTATCACGAGATGCAGGAGAGCAACGTCATCAAGGTCGACAACCTGGAGGAGAGCCAGGTGGTGCTGGTGTACGGCCAGATGAACGAGCCGCCCGGCGCCCGCGCCCGCGTGGCCCTCACCGCGCTCACCATCGCGGAGTACTTCCGCGACGTGGAGGGCCGTGACGTGCTGCTCTTCGTGGACAACATCTTCCGCTTCACCCAGGCGGGCTCCGAGGTGTCGGCGCTCCTCGGCCGCATCCCCAGCGCCGTGGGTTACCAGCCCACGCTGGCCACGGAGATGGGCAGTCTGCAGGAGCGCATCACCTCCACCACCAAGGGCTCCGTCACCTCCGTGCAGGCCATCTACGTGCCCGCCGACGACCTGACGGATCCGGCGCCGGCCACCACGTTCGCCCACCTGGACGCCACCACGGTGCTCAACCGCGCCATCTCCGAGCTGGGCATCTACCCCGCGGTGGATCCGCTCGACTCGACCAGCCGCATCCTGTCGCCGGACGTCGTGGGCCAGGAGCACTACACCGTGGCCCGCCGCGTCCAGGGCATCCTCCAGCGCTACAAGGAGCTGCAGGACATCATCGCCATCCTCGGCATGGACGAGCTGTCCGAGGACGACAAGATGCTCGTGGCGCGCGCGCGGAAGATCCAGAAATTCCTGTCGCAGCCCTTCCACGTGGCGGAGGTCTTCACCGGCGCCAAGGGCAAGTACGTGAAGCTCCAGGACACCATCCAGGGCTTCAAGGAGATCGCCGAGGGCAAGCACGACGACCTGCCCGAGTCCTCCTTCTACATGGTGGGCGGCATCGACGAGGCGGTCGAGAAGGCGCGCAAGCTCGCGGCGAGCTGAGCCCTTCCGCCGCTTCCTCGCCCGGGCCAGGAGGTTTTCCACATGCTGCGTTCCATCTGCTTGGGAATGATGTTGTGGGCACTTCCTGGTCTGGCCGACGAGCGCGCCAGCCGACCCCGGGTGAGCGCCAACGGAGACTTCTCCGTGCGCCTGGTGGAGCGGGGCCCGGGCCAGTGCTCCCTGGAGGTTTCCCAGGAGAGTGGCCCGGTGTGGACGCTCGAGCAGTGCGTGGGCGGGGCGGACGATCTCTACTTCGTCTCCAACGACGGCCAGCGGGTCTGGGTGGTGTACCCGCTGGCGCCCAAGGGCCAGAAGAAGCTCGCGGGCAGGAAGTACAAGAAGGTTCCCGCGTGGGCCAACACCCAGGTGGCGGTGGAGGTCGACCGCAAGGGCACGCGGTTGCAGGAGCGGCGCCTGCTGGAGTTCGTGCCGACGCGCGCCCTGCCCCAGGTGCGGCAGATGTCGCAGCACATCAAGTGGTTGGAAGGCATGGTCGGCGTGCCGGGCAGGAGCCCGCGCCTGACGGATGCCGGAAACATCGAGTTCGAGGTGGTGGGCGGCGACAAGACCCACCGACTGACCTTCTGACACAAGCAGTCCCCACGGAGTGGCGAGCCCCATGGCCAAGCTGACGGTCGAGATCGTGACCCCCGAGAAGCGCATCCTGTCGGTGCAGGCGGACGAGGCGATCGTCCCGGGCGCCAAGGGCCTGTTCGGCGTGAGGCCGGGCCACACCCCCTTCCTGTCCCTGATGGACGCGGGCACGCTCACGCTCAAGGGCGAGGGCGGCCACACCGACAACTACTTCGTGGCCGGTGGCTTCGTCGAGGTGACCAACGACAAGGTGCTCGTGCTCGCGGACGTGGCCGAGCCCATCTCGGGCATCGACGTGGAGGGCGCGCGCCGGCGCCTGAGCGAGTCGATGGATCGCCTGCGGGGCCTGTCCTCGGACGACGCGCGCTTCGCCGTCGAGCAGGCCGTCGTGCGCCGCGAGACGGCCCGCATCGCGGCCTCCTCCCGCTGAGCGCTCCTCCCGCGCTCCTTCCCGGAGCCGAGTCTGTCTTTAGGGATTCACGTCTGCCCTCCGCCCCCGTTCCCTGTCTGGTTGATGGGGCCGGGGGCGGTGCTCGTTGGAGCCTCCGGTGACTTCACCCGTGTTGGTGCTCTTCCACCGCATCGCGGATCCCCCCTCGGCGGTGGCTCGCCGCTACGTGGTGGACTACGCGCTGGAGGATCGCGTGCGCTTTCGCAACGTCGCCTTCGCCGAGGCGGAGACAGCGTGGCGAGAACTGGGTGGACAACTCACGCCCGCGCTCTGGGATGGTGTGCACCTGCACCAGGGCGCCGAGGCGGTCGTGGCTCGACTGCAGGCCGTTGTCAACCTGGGTCGCGATGCCTAGTGGCTTGTGGTGGGAGCGGCCCCTTCACGCAATCCCTACGGGAGTCGTGACGAAGTCGCGAGAGATGAAAGTCGGGGCTGGTCATGCCTCGCGTTTTGGTTATCTTGCCCCTCCCCATGTCGATGACTCCCGCCGAGCGCCAGGACAGGTTTCAAGCGGCGTTTCTGGGACTCGCCATCGGAGATGCCCTGGGTTTTCCCCTGCGTGGCGTCCCGCCGTCCAATCTCATGCGCGTGTCGGGACTCGCGGATGACTTCGCGCCCCGTCCTCGCGGGGGCAAGTACGCCAAGGGCCAGTTCTCCGACGACACGCAGCTCATGCTCGCCACCGCCGAGAGCGTCATCCGCGAGGGCAAGGTGGATGGGCGCAGCGCCGCGGCGCACCTGGCGTGGCTGTGGCAGGAGGGCATCATCCTCCAGCCTCCCAAGGCGCTCGCCGAGGCCCTGCAGAAGCTCGCGCAGGGCACGCCGTGGATGAGCGCGGGCGCCCCCCTGGGCGTCAAGTGCCACTCGGTGCTCAGCCGCGCGCTCGTGGTGGGCCTCTTCGAGAGCAAGAGCCGCGTGCGCATCCGCCACGACGCGGGCGTGCTGTCCGTCCTCACGCACAAGGATCCGACGTGCGCCGCGGCCGCGGCCGCCTTCGCGCAGGCGGTGGCCCTGGGGCTCACCACCAAGGAGCCGCCCACGCCCGCCGCGTTCTGCGAGGAGCTGGCCCTGGCGGCCGCCGCGCATGATCAGGAGCTGGCCGAGGAGCTGCGCCACCTGCCCCGTCTGCTCACGTGGGATCCCGCGCGCGCCATGGCCCAGCTGCGCAAGGTGAGCGTGCCACCCAGTCAGCTCAAGGGCGTGGACGGCCTGCCCCCGCACGTGGTGCCCGTGCTGCTCATGGCGCTCTACGCCACGCTCAAGGCCCCCAACGACTTCCGCCAGGCCGTGGAACTCACCCTGCGCTGCGGGGGCGAGGCCGACGCCGCGGCCGCCTGCACCGGCGCCCTGATGGGCTGCCACCTGGGCACCGCCGCCATCCCCGCCCGGCTGCGCAAGAGCGTGCTGTACGGGGAGACCCTCGTGGACGCCGCGGATCGCCTCTTCCAGGCTCGCCAGGTGCGCGAGACGCTCGCCACCGCCCTGGCACAGCAGCGCCGCCGCCGCTGAAGGCTCGGCGAGCATGCGGGCAAGCCCCGCCTCGTCCTGTCTGACTTCCGCCCACGCTTCCCCGCTTCCAGCTTACTGGGAGAGAGCGGGACACACCTGGCACCACCTGGTGCGGTCCTGGACGCTTCGGGAGGCAGTGGCGTGGAAATCGAATCGGAACAGCTGGAGCGCAGGCAGCTGGAGTCGTTGTCCACGGCGGAACTCATCCGCCATGCCATCGACGAGGCACGGTTGCTCGCGCGGGCCGAGATCCTGCACGCGAAGAAGGAGCTCAAGGAGGAAGTGAAGGCGGCCCGTTCGGCGGGCATCCTCCTGGGCGCGGGTGCGGTGCTGGGTCTCGTGGGGCTGGCGGCGATGCTGGTGGCCGTGGGGCTCGCGCTTCCCCTGGCGCAATGGTTGGGCGTGCTCCTGGTGGGCGTCTTCCTGGTGCTGGTGGCCGGAGGGCTCGCGTTCGCCGGCAAGAAGCGCCTGCCGACCCAGCCCCTGCCGCACACCCAGGAGCGGTTGAAGACCGATGTCGTGCGCACCCGGGAGACACTGCAATGAGTGACCAGAACAAACCCAGCGGCTCCATCACCTCGAGCATGAGCGATCGTGAGCAGGTGGAGCGCACCGCGGATCGTCTGCGCGACGAGCTGCTGCTCACCCTCGAGGAGCTGGACCGGCGCCGCGAGCGGGCCCTCGACGTGAAGTACCAGGTGCGTCAGCTCCTCGCGCGCAACCGCGAGACGCTCCTCGCGGCGGGCGGCGTCGCGGTGGCGATGGTCGTCGTGGGGGCGGGCTTCTCCTGGTGGAACGAGCGCCGCCAGTCGCGCATCGTGTGGGAGCGGCGCGGCCGGGCCCTGCGGCGCGCCTGGGAACATCCGGATCAGGTGGCCTCCGCCTCCAAGAAGCAGCCCCTGGCGCTCGAGCTGGGCCGCAAGCTCGTGTTCATCTTCGGCTCCGCGCTCGCCTCGGCGCTGGCGAAGAACGCCGTGGCGACACTGGTGCCCTCGTCCGAGGCCCAGCCTGGCAAGCAGGGGAACAAGCGCATGGGTCTGCACCTCATGCAGCAAGAAGCCCGCGCCTGAAAAACCGTCACATCGTGAGGCGGCGCTCTCCACCCAGGGGGGCGCCGTTTTTCGTTTTTCTTCTGACGCCCTGCGTCACCTTTTGGGACTCATCCAGTAGGGCCATGTTTTGCGATAGTTTGCGGTCACGGAGATTCAAGGGGGGGCGTCTCGTGACACCGCCCATTCCAGGAGCCCACACCTCATGACGAGTCCTCGGTTCGAGACGCTGGTCGACATCTACCTCAAGAGCATCGCCACCTTCGGTCCGCGTCCGCTCTTCCTCGAGAAGAAGAACGGCCAGTGGGTGGAGATGACGTACATCCAGTTCGGTCAGAAGGTGGACGACCTGCGCGGTGGGCTCGTGCAGCTCGGCGTGAAGCCGGGAGATCGCGTGGCGGTCATCTCCAACAACCGTCACGAGTGGGCGGTGGGCGCCTACGCGGCCTACACGCTCGGGGCCGCCTACGTGCCCATGTACGAGCAGCAGCAGGAGAAGGAGTGGCAGTACATCCTCAAGGACTGTGGCGCCACGCTGGTGTTCGCCGCCACGGACGCCATCGCCAAGAAGCTCGCGGCGGCCAAGGCGGAGCTGCCCGCGCTCCAGCACATCATCCGTTTCTCGGGCACCGAGCAGGAGCCCGACACCTTCGCGTCCCTGCTGCGTCGCGGTGCCGAGGCGGCCTCGCCCAGCGCCTCGCCCGGACCCGAGGATCTCTCCGGCCTCATCTACACCTCGGGCACCACGGGCAACCCCAAGGGCGTGATGCTCAGCCACGGCAACATCGCCAACAACGTGAGCGCCATCCACCAGATCTTCCCCATGTCGCAGGCGGATCGCTCGCTGTGCTTCCTGCCCTGGGCGCACGTCTTCGGCCAGACGGTGGAACTGCACGCCCTGTTCTCCATGGGCGCCTGCATGGGCCTCGCCGAGTCGACCGAGAAGATCATCGAGAACCTGAGCGAGGTGCAGCCCACGCTCATCTTCTCCGTGCCGCGCATCTTCAACCGCATCTATGACTCGCTGCAGAAGCGCATGGCCACGGAGTCGCCCCTCAAGCGCGCTCTCTTCATGCGCGGCCTGGAGGTCGCGCGCCAGCGCAAGACGCTCGCCGAGCAGAAGCGCTCCAGCGTGCTGTTGGACCTGCAGCACTCCTTCTTCGACAAGGTCGTCTTCTCCAAGGTGCGCGCGCGCTTCGGCGGCCGGATGAAGTACGCCTTCAGCGGCGGCGCGGCCATCTCGCGCGAGGTGGCGGAGTTCATCGACAACCTCGGCATCACCGTCTACGAGGGCTACGGCCTCACCGAGACGTCTCCCATCGCCACCGCCAACTACCCCAACCGCCGGAAGATCGGCTCGGTGGGCACGGCCCTGCCCGGCATCCGCGTGGAGATCGATCGCACCGAGACGGGGGACCCCAAGCAGGGGGAGATCGTCGTCTTCGGCCACAACGTGATGCTCGGCTACTACAACCTGCCCGAGGAGAACGAGAAGGTCTTCACCGGCAAGGAGCCCCAGGTGCCCTCCACCGAGCGCGGCTTCCGCACCGGCGACATGGGCTTCCTGGACGACGACGGCTTCCTGTGGATCACCGGCCGCATCAAGGAGCAGTACAAGCTGGAGAACGGCAAGTACGTGTCGCCCGCGCCCATCGAGCAGGCGCTGCAGCTCTCGCCCTTCATCACCAACGTCATGCTCCACGGGCAGAACAAGCCCTTCAACACCGCCATCATCGTCCCGGACATGGCCGCGCTCACCCAGTGGGCCAAGGACAAGGGCCTGGACACCTCGATGCCCGCGCTGCTCAAGCTGCCCGAGGTGCGGCAGCTCTACCGCGAGCAGATCATCGAGTTCACCCCCGGCATCAAGAACTACGAGAAGCCCCAGCACTTCCTGCTCGTCGCCGAGGACTTCACCACCGCCAACGACATGCTCACGCCCTCGCTCAAGCTCAAGCGGCGCAGCGTGCTCAAGAAGTACGGCGAGGACGTGGAGAAGCTCTACGTCGAGGCGGAGAAGAAGGGCGAGACGCGCGCCGCTTGACGGGCGGGGCCCGCAGGGAGGCCTCCACGGCCCGGCGGGCCCAGGGCAGCAGCGCCAGGGCGTCGTCCGCCGCGTCCGACGGCGGCGTCCAGTAGGACAGGGTGACGGGCTTGCGTCCCTTGCCCGCGTCGTACACGAAGGGCTCGCCCCCGGCTTCCTCGAAGCGGGGGCGCGTGAGCTCATCCGTCTTGAGGTACAGCCGCTCCTCGATGATGAGCCCGAACATCCTCCCCCCCAGGTACACGCCCCAGCCACCGAACATGGCTCGCGCCTGGACGGGCCCGAGCGGCTCGAGCAGCTCCAGCGTGTACTCCACGTAACTGTTCTGGCGTGCCATGGGACTGCCTCCGTCGCCCCCTTCATACGCCATGATGCCTGGCTGCCTACCCCCTTGGCGGGCTCGGGGGGGGAGGGAGACGCGGGGGGTTGCGGAATAGTAAAAAGGGAGCAGGCCGTTCTCGCGCGGCTCCCCCATGCTCATCTCCACACTCTTCCTGCTCGCTTCCGCCCCGGCAGTTAAGCCCACCCGCAACACGGTGGTCCCCGAGGTGGGTGTTCCCTTCGCTTGTGGTCGCGTGTTCCCGGTGAGTCAGGGCCACGACACGGGGAGCCACCTGCAGAACGACACCTACGCCTGGGACTTCCGCATGCCCATTGGCACGCCCATCGTGGCGGCCCAGGATGGCAAGGTGCGCATGGCGCGCGGGGACAGCACCCAGGGCGCGTGTGATCCCAAGATGGCGCCGTACGCCAACTACGTCGTCATCAATCACGCCGGTGGCCTGGAGACCCAGTACCTGCACTTCAGCGCCGTGGTGGTGAAGCCCGGCGATACGGTGCGCAAGGGGCAGCTCATCGGCTACTCGGGCAACACCGGCTGGTCGTGCGGCCCCCACCTGCACTTCAAGGTGGCCAACACGGTGAGCCCCGGGTGGAACAACCCCTCCGTGCCCGCGCTCATCGCCGGCTATGGAGATCCGGTGCGCGACACCCTCATCGCCGCTCCCGGGTGTGGCAATACGTCGGATCTGTCGGTGATGGCCGCCAACGACGCGACGCGCGCCCAGCAGCCGCTGGCGCCCGAGACCCCCGCGCGTGACGGCGAGCAGGCCGCGGGCGGTATCCCCACGGGCGCCAAGGCCATCATGGACCGCGTGTCCAAGTCGGCCTTCGACTCCTCGCGCATTCCTCCCCAGGCCCAGGCGTCCGACGACGGCTCGGGCGGCTCGCGCTAGTCCGCGCGTCCCCCCGCTGTCAGCGCCCCTTCTCCCGTTGCACCAGGGGCGTCGAGCGCGCCTGCTCCTGGCGCAGCAGCGCATCGAGCTTCCTCCCCGCGCGCACGGCCTCCCGCCGTGCCTCGCGCATCCGCGCCGAGCCGCGAGGACCGCGCATCCGCTCGATGGTCTCGAGCGCCGTCCGCTCGCGCCGCACCGCGGCCACCCACTCCTCATGCACGAGGCGCAGCGCCTCGTGGGCGCGCTCCATCCTCCGGTGGGCTTCCTCCTGGGCGGACTGCTCCTTGCTCCGCTCCAGCTCCCGGGCCTGACGCTCGGCGAGCTCGCTCAGCGCCCGTTTCTCCGCCGCGTGGGCCTGGACCTGGGCGTCCCGCGCCAGTGTCTCCGCGCCGTGCGCCATCTCCTCGGCCGCCCGTGCCGCCGCGGCCTGGTACTCGGCCTCCGTCCTCGCCTCGCGCAGGAACATCAGCGCCAGCGCCAGGAGCACCAGCCCCAGCACCGCCACGCCCCCCACCAGCAGCGCCCGTTCGCGGCGCAGACGACGCTGCTCGTGGGTGAAGACGGCCTCCAGGAAGTCGCGCTGGAGCGCCGGTAGCACCCCGTGCGCGCGCCGCTGGAAGCGCCGGGCTTCCTCCACCCACTCGCCGCGCCACAACAGGCGCCGATCGCGGCCACCCTCCTGCCACTGCCGGGCCGCCTGGCCCAGGTGCTTCAGGAACGCCGCGTCCTCCTGGCCCTCGTTCAACCAGTGCCGCAGCGTGGGCCAGTCGTGGATGAGCGACTCGTGCACCAGCTCCACCGCCGTGTCCGGCTCGTCCCCCGCGCTGTGCATCACGAGCAGCCGCGCGCGCACCAGGTGCTCGAGGAGCCGCCGCAGCTCCGCCGTGTCGTCCGTCAGCTCGCACAGCTCCTGCACCATCACCAGGGCCCGCGTGCGCTCGGGCGTCACCAGGCGCGTGCTCAACAGCCGCGTCAGCGCCCGCTCCCGGGTGGACAGGCCCGCGAGCACCCGGTCCGCATGGCTCGCGAGCGCGTGGGGGATGCCGCCCATCGCCTCGTGGGCATCCCGCGTCAGCAGCTTGTCGCGCGTGTCCCGGGACTCCCACAGCCAGGTGGCGGCGAACTGCAACAGCGGGAGCGCGCCCGGAGTCGTTTCCAGGTGCGCCAGCAGGTCGTCCACCAGCGAGGGCGTCTCGAACCGGTAGCCCGCCAGCTCCGCCGGCCGCACCAGCGCGTCCCTCAGGCCGTCCCGCGTCGGCGCGCCGAGGAAGAAGATGCCCTGGGCCAGCTCCGCCATGAAGCGCTCGTCCTCGGGCACCCGGTCCAGGAAGTTCGAGCGCACGCAGAGCACCACGCGGATGGGCGAGGTGGCATCGTCCGCGAGGTCCGCCAGGCACGCGGTGAAGGCCGCGCGCTCACGTGCATCCGGCACCCGCGTGTACAGCTCCTCGAATTGATCGACGAAGAGCAGGATCTTCCGGCGCTGGCGCCGGGCCCTGTCGCGCAGCACGCTGCCCACGTAGCCCGGCTCGGCGCGCAGGCGCTCCTCGCGCTGGAATTGCTCCTGGATGTCCTGCTCGATGGACTGGGACGAGCCCACCAGGGGCTCCACCACCTGGGCCAGGGCGGCCAGCGGCGCCGCGCCCGGGCGGAGGGTGAACGTCTCCCACGGGGTACCCGAGCGCTCGAGGGTGGGGAGGAGGCCCGCGCGCACCAGGGACGTCTTTCCCGCGCCGGCGGGGCCCGCCACCGTCACCAGCGGCTGGTAGTGGAGCCGGTGCACGAGCGTGGCGATCTCCCGCGTGCGGCCGAAGAAACGGTCCGCGTCGGCCTCCTGGAAGGGGGCGAGGCCCACGTAGGGGGACGTGTCCGGACGCGGCTCGGGGCGGAAGCGCTTGGGGAGGAAGGGCTCCAGGGCGCGCAGCAGGATTCCCGCGTCGGGACAGCGCTGGTCCCTGGACTTGAGCAGGCAGCGATCCACGGCGGCGGCCAGCTCGCGCGGCAGCCCCGGGGCGAGCGTGCGCAGCGGGGGCATGCGCAGGTCGAGCCGGGCCGTCACCGCCAGCTCCGGACCCCGGAGCGGGCCCAGGGGGTGCTGGCCGACGAGCAGCTCGAAGAGGATGATGCCCACGGCCCAGATGTCCGTGAGGTGATCCACCGGGCCGCCCTGGCCCCACTGCTCCGGGGACAGGTACTCCAGGGTGCGGGGCAGCGTGCCCCGGCTCGTGAGATCCTTCCCGTCGTCATCGAGCAGCCCGCCGGAGAGCGCCTCCTGGGCGGTGTCCCCCCAGGGCTCGCCCGTCTGGAACACCCGGGCGATGCCGAGGTCGAGCACCTTGATGCCGCCCGAGTCCGTGACGACGATGTTGTCCGGGGTGAGCGCGTGGTGGACGAGGCCCTGCTCGTGCGCGCACGCCAGGGCCCTGATCACCGGCACCATCAGCTCGATGGCGCGCACCGAGGGCAGCCGTTGCCCCTGGGAATGCTCCCGCAGGGACTGGCCCTGGAGGTGCTCCAACACCAGGAAGGGGCCGTCCTCGTACTGGCCGGCCTCGTGGAGGGTGGCGATGTTCTCGTGGGCGCAGCGCGCGGCGGCGCGGGCCTCGGTGAGGATGCGTTGGGTGAAGCCGTCGTCCCGGGTAGGCAGCAGCTTGAGGGTCACGCGGCGCCCCAGCCGTGTGTCGCGCGCGAGGAAGCTCTGGCCCAGGCCGTGGCCGCTCAGCTCGCGGATGAGTTCGTAGTGCTGGAGGCGCAGCCCGGGTTGGACGGACGAGGGGATCGTCGAGGGGGCCGGTGTCATCGGCCACCAGGATGCGCACGAGGGGCCGCCACGCCCACGGGGACCGGGGTACGGGGTGGGTGTCGAGCAGTCAGCGTCTCTGGAGCAGGGCCCGGGCGGCCTCGCGTCCGGGGCGCAGGCTGTCCTGGACCGCCTCCCCGAGCCGGACGCCCAGCGCTTCCAGGAGCACGGTGAAGCGCTCCTGGCCCGCGCGGCGCACGGCGCGGGTGGTGCCCGCCAGGCTCGCGGAGGAGATGAGCGCGCCGGCTCCCGCCAGCAGCGCGAGCAGGGCCCCCGCGTTGAGGAAGTAGTCCACGCCCAGCAGGGGGCCCTCGACATAGGCGCGCACCACGCGGTAGCCCACATGGCCGAGGAGCGCGAGCAGGGGCAGGTTGATGAGCGGTAGCACCAACCAGCGCGCGGTGCGCCACCAGCCGGCCACCGCCTCGGCCACCGCGGTGGTGACGGTGTAGCGCCAGGCGCTCGCGCGCGCGGACTTCAGCTCCGCGAGCAGCGTCTCCACGTCGGGCAGGCCGAGGGACTCGGGAGTCAGTCCGCCCGCGTGCGCGAGGGCGCGGGCCTGGGTCAGCGAGGCGCGGGCGGCGGCCTCCACGGCGAAGTCGTCCTCGAAGGGCTCCACCACCGCCGTCTCCGCCGCGCGCGCGCGCGCGCGCTCCCGGACGGCGTCCAGCACGGTGGAGGTGGCCGCCACTGCCAGGCCCACGGGCAGGCTGCGCCGCGCCACCAGCGTCGCCGCGCCGAGGCCCCCCACGCCCACCGACGACAGCCGCATGCCCCAGGCCGCCGGGCCCCAGAAGCGTCCCGCCGCCTGTCCGCGCACCTCCGTGGCGAGGTGGCCTTGCGCGAGCAGCAGCCTCGCGCCGAAGTCCTCCTTCAACCCCGTGGCGGCCCGGCCGAGCCCCTCCTGGAGCGCCGAGCGCGTCCGCGCGAGCGTGTCCTCCGTCTCCTTCAGCGCGCCCTCCACCCGCGAGGAGAGCTCCGCCAGGGCGCCCTCGGCGTTGGTGCGCCGCACCCGCTCGGCCACCGCCCGCGTGGCGAGCGACTGGAGGTGGAAGAGCAGGGCGCCGAACTCGCCGGACGGGTCCTCCCCCCGCTGCGCGGCGCGGCCGCTGATGGCGAAGACGGGCACGGACTCCGCTTCCATTCCGTAGCGCTCCACGGCGAGCCGGCGCGCCTGGGACTTGAGGGCCTCGCGCGACTCGGCCGACAGCTCATCCGCGAAGTTGACGAGGAACACGAGCGCGCGGCGCCGGGCGAACTCCGCGAGGAACTCGGCCTGGGTGGCCTCGGCCACGCTGCCCCGGTGCATCACCACCAGCGCCACGTCCGCGCGCTCCAGGGCGGCGCGCGCCACCTCGCGGTGCACGGTGGCCACGCTGTTGAGGTCCGGCGTGTCGATGAACACCTGGCCGCTCCACAACCCGCGCGGGCCCGGGGTGTAGCGCACCACCCGCGCGCCCACCCCGGCGAGCTCCTCCAGGGCGAGCGACTCGGGGGCGAACACGGTGGCGGCGGTGCTCGTGGGCCGGTCCTCCCCCTCGCGCGCGAGGGCCTGTCCGGCCAGGGCGTTGAGCAGGGTGGACTTGCCCGCGCCGGTGGCGCCCACCAGGGCCACGGTGAGGGGGGCGTCGCGCCGCTCGAGGCCGCGCGCGTAGTCCTGGCGCAGCCGCTCCAGGCGGGCGGCATGGGGGGCGAGGGCGGGCAGGGTGCTCGCGGCGGAGAGCAGGCGCTCGAGGTGCTCGGGGTCGGGCAGGGAGGTGTCCACGCGCCCAGCCTCGCCAAGGCGGGCGTCCCTGCCCAGCCCGGAGTGAGGCGGGGCCCGCGCTGACGTTGCGCGTCATGCACTCCGTGCTCCAAGCAACTCCGAAACCCGTCTGTCCGGTGGCGGGCGCGGAACACGGACCCTAGGCTGCGCGCCTCGCCTCGGTCCCCCCAAGGGGGTTCACGCACCATGGATGTTCAGGACATCAAGAAGGACGCCGCTCCCCGGAAGGTTCACCAGCACCTGTATGTCCAGGTCCTGGTGGCCATCTCGGTCGGAGCGCTGCTCGGCCACTTCTACCCGGCGCTCGGCGCGTCCATGAAGCCGCTGGGGGATGGCTTCATCAACCTGGTGAAGATGGTCATCTCCCCCATCATCTTCCTGACGGTGACCACGGGCATCGCGGGCTCGCAGGACTTGAGCAAGGTGGGCCGCATCGCCCTCAAGGCGTTCGCGTACTTCCTCACCTTCTCCACGCTCGCGCTGGTGGTGGGCATGGTCATCGCGCACGTGGTGCAGCCGGGCGCGGGGATGAACATCGATCCGGCCTCGCTCAACGTGGGCCAGGTGTCCTCCTACACCGCCAAGGCCCATGAGCAGAGCGTCACCGGCTTCCTGCTCAACATCATCCCCAAGACGGTGGTGAGCGCCTTCGCCGAGGGGGAGATCCTCCAGGTGTTGTTCGTCGCCATCCTGTTCGGCGTCTCCCTGGCGATGGTGGGGGAGCGGGGCCGGCTGGTGCTGGAGCTGCTCCAGTCGCTCAGCAGCGTGTTCTTCCGGCTGGTGAGCATCCTCATGAAGGCGGCGCCCGTGGGTGCCTTCGGCGCGTTCGCCTTCACCATCGGCAAGTATGGGATTGCCTCCATCTACAACCTGGCCAAGCTGGTGCTCACCTTCTACATCACCTCGCTCGTCTTCGTGCTCGGGGTGCTGGGGCTGGTGGCGTTCTTCAACGGCTTCAACATCCTGAAGCTCATCCGCTACCTCAAGGCGGAGCTGCTGCTCGTGCTCGGCACCAGCTCGTCCGAGTCCGCCCTGCCCAACCTCATCGACAAGATGGAACGCGCGGGGTGCGCCAAGCCCGTCGTGGGCCTGGTGGTGCCCACGGGCTACTCCTTCAACCTCGACGGGACGAACATCTACATGACGCTGGCGGCGCTGTTCATCGCCCAGGCGACCAACACGCACCTGTCCCTGTCCCAGCAGGTGCTGCTGCTGCTGGTGGCCATGCTCAGCTCCAAGGGCGCGGCGGGCGTCACCGGCGCGGGCTTCATCACGCTCGCGGCGACGCTGTCCGTGGTGCCCGACGTGCCCGTGGCGGGCATGACGCTCATCCTCGGCGTGGACCGCTTCATGTCCGAGTGCCGCTCGCTGACGAACTTCATCGGCAACGCCGTGGCCACGGTGGTGGTGTCGCGCTGGGAGGGGGCGCTCGACCGCGAGGCCTTCCAGACGGCGATGAACACCCCGCCCAAGGACTGAGCCCGCTTCAGACGGGCTTTTCCTGCTCGTCCTTGTCGAAGAGCTGCTCCAGCTCCTTGCGCGCCTGGGCCGCCATGGCCTTGAGCTTCTGGTCGTCGCCCTGGTGCTCGTACGTCGAGCGCAACAGCTCCTCGTCATGCGCGCGGAAGCGCTCCACGGTGTCCTTGCTCTGGGAGAAGGACAGCCCGAGCGCCTGGAGCACGTCCTCCGTCATCTCGAGACTGCCCGCGAAGGTCTCGCGCATGACGTGGGTGACGCCCGCGCCGAGCAGCCGGTAGGCATGTTGGCGGTTGCGGGCGCGCGCGAAGAGGGTGAGGTGGGGGAAGTGCTGGCGCACCGTCTCCGCCGTGCGCACCGAGGCCTCCACGTCATCAATGGCCAGCACGAAGACGCGCGCCTTGTGTGCGCGCGCGGCCCGGAGCAGATCCAACCGCGACGCATCGCCATAGTGGATGAAGGTGTTGCCGAACTTCTTGAGGAAGTCGATGTGCTCGGCGTCGATGTCCAGGGCGGTGAAGCCGATGCGCCGGGCGCGCAGCACGCGCGCCACCACCTGTCCCACGCGTCCGAGCCCCGCGATGATGACGGGCTGGTCCTCCTCGGGTGACACGTCGAAGGCGCGCGTGTTCGCGCGGCGCAGACGGGGGCGCAGGGCCTTGTCGTAGAGCATGAGCAGCACGGGGGTGACGGCCATGGACAGGCTCACCACCACCACGAGCAGCTCCGCCAGCTCGCGCTCCATCACCTGGAAGCCCACCGCGAGGCTGAACAGGACGAAGGCGAACTCGCCCCCCTGGGAGATGCAGATGGCGAGGCTCAGCGAGGGCGCGGTGTCGTGGAAGACGCGCCGGCCCAGCGCGAAGAGCACCAGGGCCTTGAGCAGCACCAGCCCGAGCACCAACCCTCCCACGAGCAGGGGCGAGCGCACCAGCAGCCCCAGGTTCACCGACATGCCCACGGCGATGAAGAAGAGTCCGAGCAGCAGACCCTTGAAGGGCTCGATGTCCGCTTCCAGCTCGTGGCGGAACTCCGAGTCGGCGAGCAGCACGCCCGCGAGGAAGGCGCCGAGCGCCATGGACAGTCCCACCTGGCTCACCAGCAGCGCGGTGCCCACCACCACGAGCAGCGCCGTGGCGGTGAAGAGCTCCTGGGTATGGGTGGCGGCCACGCGGCGCAACACGGGCCGCAGCACGTAGCGGCCCCCGAGGACGACGGCGGCCAACACGCCCACCACCTGCACGGCATGCAGCCATCCGGAGGCGCCCGGGGCCCGGGGCTCCGGGGCCTCGCCGAGGAAGGGCAAGAGCGCCAGCAGGGGGATGACGGCCAGGTCCTGGAACAGCAGGATGCCGAAGGCGGCCTGTCCATGGTCCGTGGTCAGCTCGTTCTTCTCCGCCAGCAATTGCAGGGCGAAGGCGGTGGAGGACAGGCTCAGCCCGAGCCCGGCGATGAGCGCGGTGGGCAGTGGCAGCCCGAGCCCCCAGCCCACCGCCGCGAGCAGCGCGCCCGTGCCCACCACCTGCGCTCCGCCCAGGCCGAACACCGAGCGGCGCAACTCCCACAGGCGCGCGGGCCGCAATTCCAGTCCGATGAGAAAGAGCAACAGCACCACGCCCAGCTCCGAGAAATGGAGAATGCTCTCCACGTCGGAGACGAGCTTGATGCCCCAGGGTCCGATGACGAGTCCCGCCGCCAGGTAGCCCAGCACCGAGCCCAATCCGAGCCGCTTGAAGAGAGGGACGAACACCACCGCGGCGGTCAGGAAGATCAAGGCCTGATGCAGGAAGGACATTGCCTCGCTTCATGTCACGCGGCCGGGAAGCCGGGCAATGGGGTGGGATCCGCCGGCCCTCTCTTGTTTTTGTCTGGATTTCCCGTTAGGTGACGACGCACCGCGGCACCAGCGGGCATGGGGCGCGCTGGCGCCGCACGGAGAGGCCAGTTCTTTGAACCTTCATCTCGAGTCCAAACAGGCGCGTGTCCTCGTGGCGACGCTGCTGCTGGGCGCGTGCATGTGGATGCCGCGCGCCGAGGCACAGCAAAACACATCCGTGCTGACCGGCACGGTGGTGGATGCCAGCAACAAGCAACCCGTTGCCGACGTGGTGGTCACCGCGACCTCTCCCAGCCTCCAGGGAGAACAGGTCGTCGTCACCGACAAGACGGGTCTCTACCTCATTCCGCAACTGCCTCCGGGTGTGTACACCCTGCGCTTCGACAGCGAGGGCTTCCAGCCCTACTCGCGCACGGACATCACCCTGCGCCTCAACCGCACCATCCGCCTCAACGCGGAGCTGCTGCCGGACAACTTCTCCACGGTGGTGGAGGTGTCGGGCACGCCGCCCTCGGTGGACGTGGGCTCGGCGCGCACGGGCGTGAGCGTGGACTCGGAGCTCATCAACCGGCTGGCCACGGTGCGCCCCGGCAGCAAGGGCTCCGCGTCGCGCTCCTTCGAGAGCCTCGCCGAGTTCGCCCCGGGCTCCAGCACGGACTCCTATGGCGTGTCGCTCAATGGCACCAGCTCGCCGGAGAACGGCTTCCAGGTGGATGGCCTCTCCACGAACAACCCCGCGCTCGGCACGCTGGGCTCGCCCCTGTCGGTCGAGTTCATCCAGGAGGTGAACGTCATCACCGGCGGGTTCATGCCGGAGTTCGGCCGCTCCACGGGTGGCGTGATGACGGCCGTCACCAAGTCCGGCTCCAATGAATTCCATGGCTCGGTGTTCGGCAACCTCACCCCGGGCGTTTTCGAGGGCACGCCCACGCGCGTGGCGGCCGAGGGCAGCGTCATCACCACGACGCAGCGGCTGTGGAACCTGGGAGACTTTGGCGCCACCCTGGGCGGCCCCATCGTCCAGGACAAGCTGTGGTTCTTCGCGGGCGTGGCGCCGTCCTTCACCCGCCGCGCGCTCAATCGCAACCTCAACGTCTTCGTGCTCGGCGAGGATGGCAAGCCGGTGAAGAACGCCGAGGGCTTCTCCCAGACGGAGCCCATTCCCGGCACCTTCCAGCGCTACTTCGCCGATCAGCGCTCGGTGCAGTACATCGGCAAGCTCACCTGGCAGGTGCATCCCGACCACGGGCTCACCCTGTCGGTGACGGGAACGCCGAGCGGCTCGGGAGGCAACGGCCGCTTCGGCTACAACCTGGACAGCGGGCTCGTGGAGACGGATGGCCCCTCCGGCAACATCATCAACGGCAGCTACGACACGCTCGCTCACATCTACACGCAGGACACGCGCGACATCGCGCTGAAGCTGTCCTCGTCCTTCCTGGACAAGCGCGTGCTCCTGGATGCCAACGTGGGCTGGCACCATCAGCGTGACACCACGCTGCCGGTGGATGGCAGTGGCATTGGCCAGACCACGGGCCTGTCGGGCATCCCCCAGTTCGACATGCGCCGCACCGGCACCAACACCGCGCCGAGCTACCACTCCATCAACGACTTCGAGACGCTGCCGGACCCCTCCGTGTGTGACCCCGCGGGCACGACCAACGCCGTGCGCTGCCCCGTGTCGCGCTACTTCCTGGGCGGCCCCGGCTTCCTGCTGGACCGCTCGGTGGAGCGCTATCAGGCCAACGCCGTGGGCACCCTGCTGCTCACCGCGCTCGGCCACCACGTCATCAAGGCGGGCGCCGACGTGGAGGTGATGACGAACCAGGACGAGCGCGCCTACTCGGGCGGCGTGCTCTACAACGAGTCGAACGACGGCTCGAGCTTCTCGGACTTCCGCTCCTTCGGCTACCTCCGGGGTCCGGACCAGCCGGTCGTCCAGCCGAGCGTGCCCACCTTCACGCGCGCCGACGCCCTGGGCGTCTTCCTGCAGGACAGCTGGAGCATCCTGGACCGGGTCACCCTCAACGCGGGCCTGCGCTACGACACCCAGACCATCTATGGCAACGGGGGCAACGTGGCCTTCGCGCTGCCCAACCAGGTGTCTCCGCGCGTGGGGCTCATCTATGACTTCACCCGCACGGGCCGCTCCAAGCTGTTCGCCACCTACGCGCGCTACTACCAGAACGGCGTGCTGGCGATGATCAACTCCCAGTTCTCCAACGTGACGCGCCTGACCGCCACGCGCAGCCGTACTCCCACGGCGAGGGGAGGCCCCGGGTGCGATCCGCTCACCCAGGCCGCGCCGTACTCGGAGTGCCGCGACCCGAACAACCTGTCGACGGTGTCGGGCGCGCCGTCCACCGCGGTGACGCGCTACAACGGGCAGACCTTCGCCATCAACAGCCCGGTGGACCCCGAGCTGCGGCCCCAGTCCTCGGACGAAATCACCCTGGGCGGTGAGTACGAGGTGCTCCCGCGCGCGACGCTGGGCGTCAGCTACGTGCGGCGCACGATGAACGACGTCATCGAGGACATGTCCATCAACGAGGCGACCAACTACTTCATCGGCAACCCGGGCCGGGGCATCGGCGCCGCGTTCCCCGAGGCCATTCGCGACTACGACGCGGTGTCCGTCTACCTCACCAAGGCGTTCGCGGACCTGTGGCTCGCGCAGGCCAGCTACACCTGGTCCTCTCTGCGCGGCAACTACCCGGGCCTCTACCGCCCGGACAACGGCCAGCTCGCGCCCAACGTCACCTCGGAGTTCGACCTGGTCTCCATGACGCAGAACAAGGTGGGCCCGCTCGCCTCGGACCGCACCCACAACCTCAAGCTGTTCGGCTCGCGCGAGTTCCTCCTGTCGAACAGCTCGAGCCTGGACGTGGGCCTGTCGTACCGCGCCCAGTCGGGCACGCCGCTCAACGTGACGGGCTCGCAGTACATCTACGGCCCGGGCTTCACGTACATCCTGCCGCGCGGCAGCGGTGGCCGGCTGCCCTGGGTGCACAACGTGGATGCGCACGTGGGCTTCAACTACAAGCTCGGTCGGGGCCTCACTGGCACCATCACCCTGGACGCCTTCAACCTGTTCAACTTCCAGGCCGTCACGAACCAGGATCAGAACTACACCTTCGACAACGTCGAGGCGATCACGAATGGCTCGCCCCTGGCGGAGCTGAAGAACCGCTCGGGCCAGCCGGCGACCCTCAATCCCAACTACGGCAAGCCCCTTTCCTACCAGCCTCCGCGCAGCGTCCGCATCGGCGCGCGCGTGGCGTTCTGAGTCCGGAGCCAGACATCATGAAGACACAACGACTCCTCGCCACCTGGATGTTCTCCGCTGGATGCGTGGCCCTGTTGGGCGCCTGTGACACCGGACAGCCCGCGCCCCAGTGCACCGTGGGCCGTGGCGACCACGCCGTGCGCTATGTGTTGAAGACGGGCTCGGGCACCTGCGCCCAGAAGAAGGCGGAGATCGTGGGGGCGCAGGCCTTCCGCATCCCCAACTCCGGCACCCCGCCCACCGTCTACTTCAACGCCGCCTCCCTGGTGACGGGCACCCCCGGTGCGCCGGTGGCGACGTCGGCCTCGGGGCCGTTCACCACCGAGTATCCGTCCGACGACAACGTCTGCACCGTGCCGGAGATGAGCGAGGCGCGGCAGGTGGTGGACGGCGTGGAGCGCGTCTACCGGTGGAGCAACGTGCGCGTTCAGGGCCGGGCGGCCATTCCCGGCACGCAGTGGGTGGCGGACCTGGTCTACTCGGAAGGGGATTGCACGGCCTCGTACGAGGCGGTGGGCGTGTTCCCCGCCATCAAGTGCGAAGCGGGCACGCCCCCCGTGCGCGATGAGAGCCTCTGCCGGGCGGTGCGGCAGGGCTCGACGTTGGATCCGGCGTTCCCCATCTATTGCGAGCAGACCACCAACCTGTGCGTGTTGGACGGTCTGCCGCCGGCCCTGACGTCGGCGCCTTGAGCTGAACTCGAGCTGAAGGGGAGGCCCGCGGGGTGGCTCGCGGGCCTTCTTCGTTTCAGGCCCCGGCGGGGGCGGGGAACTCGGAGTCCTCGCTCAGGGCCTGGCGCAGCGCGGCCGCTCCGTCCTGGAGGATGGGGCGGCCGTGGGCGAAGCAGAGCACCTCCACCGGCAGGTGCTCGAGGATGCGCCGCACGCTCGCGCGGGTGCGCGCCGGGTCGTCCTGGTACTGGCTGTCGACGAAGCGGGGCGTGCCCTCCTCGTCATGGGTGAGCAGGTCGGAGAGGAAGACGATTCCCCGGGGCCGCTCCAGCCAGAGGGTGAACATGACCTCGGCGGGGCCGGGCGTGTGGTAGGCCACGAGACCTCCGGGGAGGTTGTCCCCGTTGGTGTAGCTGGCATCGGGCGAGTCCTCCAGGCCATGGGCGTTCACCGGGGCCCAGACCGGAGCGCCAAAGGTCTTGCGCAGGGACCACGCCGCGCGCTGGTGGTTGCCCGCGGTGAGCACGATGGCCTCCACCCGGCCCAGGGCGCTCAGGGCGTCCGCGGCGATGGGGAGGGGATCGATGAGGGTGACGGCGCCGTCCTCGGCGACCACGGCGTAGGCGTCGCTGTGCACGCCGCCGATCCGGTCATCCTCGACACTCCAGCGGTGGATTCCGGGAACCACCTGCTCGGTCCGCCTGGCTCGTTTCTTGGGCTGGCTCATGGGGAGAAGCTAGGCACCCGCGCGCGCAGTGGAGTCCGGCTCGGCCGCCTGGGCCCTTCGGGAGCGGGGGACTCGCGAGGGTGGCACCGGGGAGCGCCGCTCCCAGGTTTGGTGGAGGACGGAGGAGGCCCCCATGCGTGCTGTCAGTCCCCGTGATGCCCAGGTGTTCTGCCGGATGCTCGGCTCCCTGCCCCTCTGGGAGGGGCGGCGGCGCCCGCGGGCGCGTGGGGGAGGGGTGCTGGCGCGGTTCGTGGAGCGGTCCGTGGCGCCGCCCCAGCACCGCCGCGTGAGGCAGGCGTTCCTGGTGGCCCTGGGGGGCATCTACTTCATCGCCTTCACCTCCCTGGGCCGGCAGGTGTTGGGGCTGCATGGCTCGCGGGGCATCCTGCCCGTGAAGGATCTGCTCGGCTCGCCCCGGCTGGTCGCCTTGGGCCGCGAGCGCTACCTGAAGGCGCCCACGGTGTTCTGGCGGGATGCGTCCGACGCGGCCCTGGTGCGGGGCATTCGCGCCGGGCAGGCTCTGTCCCTGGCGGTGATGCTGGGCGTGGCGCCCCAGGCGTCGCTGGTGGGGCTGTGGGCGCTCTACCTGTCCTACGTGTCCGTGGGGCGGGAGTTCCTCTCCTTCCAGTGGGACGCGCTGTTGCTGGAGATGGGGCTGCTGGCGGTGCTGACCGCTCCGGCGGGGTTGAGGCCGGGGGCGGGGCTCCGGGAGCCCACCGCCCTGGAGGTGTTCGCGTGGCGGATGCTCGTCTTCCGCCTCTACCTGGGCTCGGGGCTGTCGAAGATTCAGTCGGGTGACCGGACGTGGCGGGAGCTCACCGCGTGCGACGTGTATTACGAGACGGCGCCGCTGCCCACGCGGGGCGGGTGGGCCGCGCACCAGCTGCCCCGCCGGGTCCAGCGCTATTCCACCCTGTCCGTGCTGGCGTTGGAGACGGTGTTTCCCTTCCTCGTCTTCGCCCCGAGGCCGCTGCGGCTGCTGACCTTCTGGCTCCTGGCGGGGTTGCAGGGCGTCATCCTGATGACGGGCAACTACGGCTTCTTCAACGTGCAGTCGCTGGCCCTGGGCCTGTGGCTGCTGGACGACGCGGCCCTGGGGCGGGTGCTGCCCGAGCCCCCGCCCGCCCGGCCTCGGGCCCTCTGGCGCACGGCGGTGGGGGCGCTGTGCGTGGCGCCGCCGCTCGCCCTGGGCGCGCTCGACGTCCTGGGCCGCTTCGACCGCCCGCGCCGGGTGCCGGACTGGCTCGCGTGGCTGGAGCGGCGGGCGCGTCCCCTGCGCGCGGTGAATGGGTATGGGCTCTTCGCGGTGATGACGGTGCGGCGGCCGGAGATTTCCCTGGAGGGCTCCGAGGATGGGCGGACGTGGCGCGAGTACCCCTTTCGCTACAAGGTGGGCGCGCTGGAGGAGGCGCCCCGGTGGGTGGCGCCGCACCAGCCCCGCCTGGACTGGCAGATGTGGTTCGCGGCGCTGGGTTCACCGCCTGCCTGGTTGCTCGCACTGGTAGTGAGGCTTTTGGAGGGCGCTCCCGAGGTGGAAGGGCTCTTCGCGGGCAACCCCTTTCCGGGACAGCCCCCGCGCTTCATTCGAGCGGTGCTCTACGATTACCGGATGACGGATCGGGAGACCCGGCGGCGTACGGGCGCGTGGTGGACGCGGGAGCACACCGGCCTCTATCTGCCTCCGGTGAGCCTGGCCCCGCCGGGGGCCACCTACCGCCTGGCGTGGGCCGCGGAGGCGTGAACCGCGGAACTTTCCTCCGCGCATGAAGGGAGGCTCGCTCGAGCGAGCAGAGAGAGGGGGGAGGGCTTGCAAAGAATGGCGTGATGGGCGTAACGAAATACAATCCCTTTCGCCGCCGTTCGACACGTCGTCTTGACGACCGCCCGCCCCCCTGCCCCCGTGAATCGCTCGATGTCCGCTCGCTCCCTGCTCTTGCTGTCTTCTCTCGTGTTGGGGGGCTGCCGCTCCGCTCCGGCGACCCTGTCCCTCGCCATGCCGGAGAGCCGCCCGCTCCACAAGCAGGGCGAGTCCGTCGTGCTCGAGGCCATCGCGCTCGATGCAACGGGCAAGCCGGTGGAGGACGCGGACCTGCGCTGGGTGAGCTCGGCACCGGAGGTGGCCTCGGTGGTGGACGGGGTGGTGGTGGCGCGCAAGTCCGGGCGGGCGACCATCGCCGCGGCGGCCGGCAAGGTGCGCGCCTCGGTGGAGGTGCAGGTGTCCATTCCCAGCCAGCTCGACATCCGGGTGGCGGGAGCGGACTTCCTCCTGGCGGGCAACTCCATCGCCATCTCCGCCGTGGTGAAGAACGAGCTGGGCAAGCCCCTGGTGGACGTGCCGCCCCAGTGGGAGTCGAGTGACGAGACGGTGGCGCGGGTGGAGAACGGGCGGCTCATCGGCGTGTCTCCGGGCCATGCCACCATCACCGTGACGGTGCCGCCGCTCAGCCGCCGCCTGCCGGTTCAGGTGGTGCGCTCGGACTTCGCGCGCATGGAGGTGGAGCCCACCCACGTCATCTTCGCCAAGCCCGGGCAGACGCAGCAGATGCGCGCCCGGACGTTCAACAACCGGAGCATCGCGCTGAGCGACGTGCCCGTCACCTGGTACAGCTCGGACTGGTCGGTGGCGACGGTGTCCTCCACGGGGCAGGTGACGGCGGTGGGGCCCGGGCGCACGGTGGTGACGGCCACCGCCGGTCGGCGCAAGGCCGCGGCCGAGGTCGTCTTCGAGGTCAAGACGGCCAGCCGCTAGTCCTCTCCCCGTGAGGGCCCGCCCCGGGTCGTCCCGGGCGGAGTCCCCGGGGAGTGCCTTCCCCCTCGAGCCTTCCTTTCCCGCTGCCTCGAAGTGGCCCGTGCGTGGAGCCCCTCGTCACCGAGGGGCGGCCCCGGGCTCCGAGGGGCCTGCGTCCTGCCTCCTCAACGCGCGCCCTGGGGCGCGGAGCGCTTGCCGCCCTTCTTCGTCGGGGGCACCTGCCAGCCCGCGGCGGGATCCGGCGGACAGGGGGGGAGGGCTGCCCCCTCCGCGGGCGGGAGGATGGTGAATTCCACCCGGCGGTTGAGGGCCATGTTGGCCTCGGAGTCATTGGCGGTGAGGGGGCGGCTGCGGCCGAAGCCCGCCGAGCACACCCGCTCCACGGCGATGCCGCTGTCGAGCAGGAAGTTCTGCACGCTCACGGCGCGGCGGCGCGACAGGTCGTAGTTGTAGGCGTCGTTGGCGCGGGCGTCGGTGTGGGCCTCGACGAGCACGCGCTGGATTTCCTCGTGCGCGAGCAGCTCCTGGGCCACCTCCTCGAGGATGGGGAAGGACTCGGGGAGGATGACGTCCTGGTCGGTGGCGAAGTGGACCTGGTCGAGGATGACGATCTTGTTGCCCTCGATGCGCGCGAGCGGGCAGCCGTTGCGGCCCCGCGGGCCCGCGGCGAGCACGGGGCAGGGGTCGAGCCGGTCCACCACGGCGTCGCCGTCGCGGTCGGTGTCGGGGCAGCCGCCGTTCTCCACGGGGCCGGGGGCGTTGGGGCAGCGGTCGCCCTCGCCGATGACGGAGTCGCCGTCGGGATCCACGGGAGGAGGCGGGGGAAGGGGTGGCTCCGGGGGCTCCTTGAAGCGCTGGATGGCCTCCCACTCCCGGGTCTTCGCGGGCACCCAGATGATGGAGGTGAAGAGGCGCAGGGTGGGGGAGGTGGGAGAGCAGCCGCAGCCGCCGCCTCCACCGACGGTGAAGGTGAGGCCGAGGCCGGTGTACCAGCGCAGGCCGAAGAGGAGCTCGGTGGGCAGGGCCTGCGGCTGGTTGAGCAGCTTCTCCAGGGCAGTGCTGCCGGTGAGCATGCCCATGGCGGTGATGCCGTTGGCGCGCAGGATGGGGACCTCGGCGCCGAGCCCGAAGGTGAGCGAGTTGCCCCAGAGGGTGTCGGCGAACTGGCGGGCGGGCCGCAGCCAGAATCCGGCGTTGAAGGCCAGGAGGACGCCCGACTCGAAGCGGTAGTCCGTCACCAGGCCGGGAGACCAGGTGACGGAGCCATCACTGGCGAACGCGTCCTGGAGGCCGGTGGGCAGACTCATGCCGAGGGTGAGGGCGCCGCCGAAGCCGTTGCCCTCGGCGGAGCGGCGCAGGCTGGGGATGGCGACCTTGGCGGTGAGGCGCAGGTCCGCGGGGGTGAAGGACTGGATGAAGCCCTCGGTGCCGATGGCCTCCAGGTTGTCCGAGCCCTGGAAGAGGACGAGGGGCATGTCCACGCCGACCTCGACCCAGTTGTACAGGCCCACGGAGGCCATGACATCCAGTTGGAGGCGGTTGCCCACGAGGCTGACGGACTTGGAGTTGGTGCCCGCGGCGACGAGCACCAGCGGATCCAACATGAAGTTGAGGTAGGCGCCGCCGGAGATGGAGAGGTGGGACAGGGGCCGCGATTGTCCGACGCCGACCAGGTCCTGGGGTGCTCCCGAGGGGCGGAAGGCCTGGACGTCGAAGCGTGCGTCCTGGGCCGAGGCGATGCGGGTGAGCAGGAGGACGAGCAGGAGGGGCGCGAGACGGCTCATGCGGCGCCCCGGGCGCGCCGCATGAGCAGGGCGGCCGCGATGAGCAGCAGGGCGAGGCCGCTGGGGGGCGTTTCGCCGGTGGCGCCGCAGCAGGGAGCGCCGCCCTGGGTTTCGGTGCCGGGCTTGCGCCGGCCGCGCTCACACTCGAGGGTGACGGCCGAGCAGTACTCGACCCCGAGGCAGTCGTTGCTCGTCTTGCAGGAGCTGGTGCACTGGTTGGTGGCGGTGTCGCAGGTGCCGCCGCAGGGGCAGTGGGCGTCGACGAAGCACTCGACGCAGGAGTCGCCATTGCAGAGGGCGCCCTCGGCGCAGGTCACCGAGCACGTGGGAGTGGAGCAGGTGCGCGAGACGGGGTCGCAGGTGCCGCCGGGGCCGCAGTGGGAGTCCTCGGTGCAGCCGACGCAGGAACTGCCAGCGGAGGTGCCGTCGGTGAGGCAGATGGGGGTCTCCGAGGGGCAGGCCTCGCAGCGCGAGCCGCAGCGGTTGTTGGTGGTGCAGGAGGCGCACTCCCCGCTGAGGCAGAACTTGCCGTCACCGCACTCGAGGTCCGTGCGGCAGGTGACGCAGACCTGTCCGTCGAGGCAGTAGGGGCGATCCGTGGGGCACTTGGCGCACTGGGAGCCGCAGCGCTCCGAGGTGTTGCACTCGGGGACCTGCGCGACGCAGCGGCCATTGGCGGTGTCGCAGCGCTTGCCGTCGGAGCACTGGGTGTCGTTGGTGCACTCGACGCAGGAGGGGGGCGCACCGGGGGTGGGCGACGCGCACTGGAGACCGTCCGGGCAGCAGTTGCAGGAGGTGCCCGCGCAGCTGTCGTTGGTGGAGCAGGCCTGGCAGGTGTTGTTGGTGCAGGACTGGCCGCGGCCGCAGTGCTCGTCGGTGATGCACTCACGGCACTCGTGCTGCTCGGTATCGCAGTGCTGACCGCTGGGGCACTGCGCGTCGGTGTTGCAGCCACCGCACTGGTTGGTGAGCGGGTCACAGCGGAGGCCGTTGCACTGGGAGTCATCCGTGCACTGGCCGCAGGTGAAGGTCCCGTTGCGATTGACGCACAGGGGCGTGTTTCCGCCACAGGGAGAGCAACTCGGACCACAGAAGAAGGCCGAGTCACAGGGGGCGCAGAGGGCCGCTCCGTTGCAGTAGTAGCTGGGGTCGCAGCCGTTGTTGCCCGAGGTGTTCGCGTACTGGCGGTTGCACTGCTGGCACTTGTTGGGGTCCTGCGGGTAGGACGGGCGCCCGGTCTCCGTCTGGTAGAGCGAGACGGGCGAGACGAGAGCGAAGCCCGCGTCCTTCAGTTTGACGACGGGGGATTGATTCGCCGGACGTTCGAAGTCGGAGAAGGTTCCCACGAACACCGACATTTCCAACGCGGCGTGCTCCGTGACCTCCGTGTAGAGGATCTCCACGGCGTAGAGGCCGTCCTTCAGGAAGGTCACGCTGTTGGTGGTGCGCCAGGTGGGCGCTCCGAGCTGCGGGGGCCGGTTGATGACCCGATAGGCCTGGGACTGTTTGTCGTAGATGGTGAAGGCGACCGCGTCGTCGGCGTAGAAGCCGAAATGAACCGGCAGACCCACCATGGCCGAGGTGACGTGGAAGTAACCGCGGAGCCGGGTCGCGAATGAGGTGTAGGTGTCGTTGACGATGAAGTCACAACCGCCGCTGCGGCACCCAGGGGCGGCGTTCTCGAAGTCGCCGTAACTCAGCCTCAACCCGGAGTCGTTGTTGTTCGACAGATCGAACAACGTCCGGAGCACCAAGCTGACGCGCGCGTTCGGATTGGCGGCGTCCGGCGGGGTGTCCAGGAAGGTGTTCACCCCGAAGTTGAAGGCGGAGTTACTCGTGGGGAAGTCCGCGGCCGGATTCGTCGACACCCGTGACGCGGCGCACAAGCCAGTTCCGTCTTGAGCGGGCGACGGGGCGACGGGTTCGCCGGTGATGACCACCGTGGGGAGCTGCTCGGCGTGGGCCTCGACGCCCACAGCCACCAGCAGCATCACCACCAAGGCGGCCATTCTTCGTATGTGGTCCACGAGCACGGGGCGCAGAATTCCCCGGCCAACCTCCCCGGTCAAGCAATGCCCCGGGGTTCACTGTAGGAGGGGGCACGGAAGCCTGCCCGGCATACGATCCCACCTGACACTCGTGGACGCTCTACTCCTTCTTGAGGGCCACCGCGAGCCGCCCCAGAAGCTTGATCTGCCCGGAGTCCAACTGGCGCAGCACCCTGAGCACTGCCCTCACCTCGGGCTTCTCGCCCTGCTCGTTGGGTGGCTCGCTCAGCTTGAGCGCTCCGTCGGGACCCGATAGCCCCAGCAACTCGTCCGCGGAGATCCGCAGCGCCCGGCACAGCCTCAACAACGTCGGCACGCTCGGCACCATGCCGCCGCGCTCGATTCGTCCGTACACCTCCGTCACCAGGTCCACCATCTCCGCTACATCCGCCTGGGTGAGTTGCGCACGCAGACGGGCCGAACGCGCGGCCTCTCCAATCGTCTTCGCCAGTTTCTTATCCATACCTGAACCCACCCTACAGTGTAGGCACGGCGGAATACGACGCATCAGGTTGTTGGAACAGGACTGCAAAGGTCACTTCCGCGACCCTATTTCCGAAGTCACCCCGAACCCCCTCGCCCACCCCCACTTCGCTGTCCCCAACCTGCTTCTCCACTCCGCACCGAGCCAGATTCCAACCCATGTACGACGAACTCCCACCCACCTCGTGGTCCGCGTGTCGCGGTGAACTACATCATGCGGGAGGGGTCTGACACGACTGCTCTTGTGAGGGAGATTCGCGAGGTTGTCTCGGACAGGGTTTTCGCGGTGCGCTCCCACCCGGCCACCTGGGTGTCCAGGGAGCCCAGGAGCGGCGCGAAGAAGCGCTGTTCCAGGGCCTGGGCGAGGAGGGCGCCATGGGAGTCGGCCCAGCGCTGGGTGACGCGCTCGCGCAGGTCCGCGCCCAGCAGGTCCACGAAACGCTCCAGCAGCGGGGTGGACAGGAGCGTGCCGGCCCAGATGACCGCGTCGTGGCCGAGGCCCCCCGTGGCCACCGTCACCGCGGCGGCGGCGCCCGAGGGCACCGAGTAGACGAGCGTGGCGAGCGTCTGCAGCAACTCCTCGCGCGCGCCGCCGTGGAGCTCCTGGGCCACCAGTCCACGGCAGAAGCCGTACAGGCCCTCACGTTCCTCGGGTCGCGAGTGGAGCCCCTCGACGCCCAACGGCTCCTCCAGGCGCGCGAGGGTCGCGGGACCAAAGGCCTGGGCGAGCAGCTCGCGCGTGGCGGCCTCTCCCCGCCAGGCGGCCACCTCCGGGGCGAAGCCCTCCACCAGCCGGCGCACGCCATCGCGCAGGGTGTCCTCGGTCGCCTGCGGCACCGGGGCGGCGGTGGGCTCGGGGCCGGTGAACGAGCGGCGCACCTGGCGCGAGAGGAACGTGAGGGCCGTGGCCAGGCCCCGGAAGGGCAGGCGCACGTAGCGGTGGAAGGCACTGCGCGCGTCGAGCTCGTCACGGAAGGCCTCCACCAGCACATCCGCCGGCACCGCCTTGAGCGCCGCGGCCCGGCCCACTCCGAGCAGCTCGTGGCGCAGCCGCTGCCGCAACCGTTCGGGCTCCCGCGCGGCCCGGGTGGAGGCCTCGGCCAGCCGCTCCATGTCCGCGCGCGCGTCCCGGAGCGAGGCCTCCAGGGCGCGGGCCTTGAGGGCGCGGGTGTGCTCGGGCTCTCCCAGGAGCGAGGACAGCGGGGGGCCGCCGTCGAGCGGGTGCGTCGCGAGCGGCTTCTCGCCGGCCTCCACCTCGGGTTGGTGGGGCGCGAGGTAGCGCGCCAGGGCGGGGTGGCCCACGTCCTCGGCCAGCTTCTCCAGGTGGCCCCGGGCCGTCTCCTCGCGAGTGGCCTCGTTGTAGACGAGGAGATAGGGGTGCCCGTGGCCCACCGCCGTGCGCAGGAAGTCCACCAGGGCGGCGTTCTGGTACGTCTGCCGGCTGACGACGAAGACGAGCACGTCCACGGTGACCAGCAGGGCCTCGGCGCGCTCGCGGTTGTCGCGGTAGACGCTGTCGAAGTCCGGCGTGTCCATCACCACGAGGCCTCGGGGCACGGCGTCGGCGAGGACGAGATAGAGCCGTCCCGCCGGCCCGGGTTGATCCACCGGGGCCGTCTCGCCCGGCGCCACGAGGACGATGTCGTAGCGGCGCGTGAGGAAGTCCCGGAGCGAGCCCGTCCAGGTGTCCGGGTGGGCGGCGGCGAGGCACTGCTTGGTGAGGCCACCCTCGGGCCGGGCCGGGGACAGGGGCGTGCCCACCAGTGCGTTGAAGAGCGTGGACTTGCCCACGTTGTTCGGTCCGGCGATGGCCACGAGCAGGAGGGGCGCGTCCGTGCCTCCCAGCCGGGGCAGCAGGTCGCGCCTCAGGCGCTCATGGAGGCGGCGGGCGGTGTCCGCGTCGCCCTCTTCGACGAAGTGATCGGGGGAGGGGAGGAGGGCGAGGGCGGACTCGAGCGCGGTGCGCAGGGGGGCGAGGTCGTTCATCCAGTTCCCGGAGGACAGCACGCGCTGGGCGGGATGCCCATGGAAAGCGGTGCGGGGGGACTACTCTCCCGTACCCTCCTTGAAACGGTCGAGCTTGCGATAGAGCGTCTTGCGGTCCAGGCCGAGAATCTGTGCCGCGAGTGACTTGTTGCCCTTCACCTCCTCCATGACGCGCAGGATGTAGCGGCGCTCGACCTCCTCCAGCGTGGTCAGCTCGGAGGGGTCCAGGCTCGCCACCACCACCTGCGAGGCGCGGTAGGCGCGGATCTTCTCCGGCAGGTCGTCCACGGCGAGACGCTCGGTGAGGGTGACGGCCACGGCGCGCTCGATGCAGTTGCGCAGCTCGCGCACGTTGCCGGGCCAGCTGTAGCTCATCAACCGCTCGGCCACGGCCTCGCCGAGGCCCGTCACGCGCTTGTTCGCGCGCGCGGCGAAGTGCTCGATGAAGTGCTGGGCCAGCAGCAGGCAGTCGCCGCCGCGCGCGCGCAGGGGCGGCAGCTCCAACTGCACGACGTTGAGGCGGTAGTAGAGGTCCTCGCGGAAGCGCTGCTCCTCCACCATGCCCTCGAGGTCCCGGTGGGTGGCGGCCACCACGCGCACGTCGAAGGGCACCTCGTGGTTGCCGCCCACCGGACGCACCCGGCGCTCCTGGAGGGCGCGCAGCAGCTTGGGCTGGAGTCCCAGGGGCATCTCCCCCACCTCGTCGAGCAGGAGCGTGCCCCCGTGCGCCTGGGCGAAGAGGCCCGCGCGGGCCGTCTTGGCGTCGGTGAAGGCGCCCTTGGCGTGACCGAACAGCTCGCTCTCCAGCAGCGCCTCGGGCATGGCCGCGCAGTTGACGGCCACGAAGGGGCCCGAGGCGCGTCGGCTCTTGTCGTGCAGTGCCCGCGCCACCAGCTCCTTGCCCGTACCGCTCTCGCCGTGAATGATGATGGTGGTGTCCGAGTCCGCGACACGGGTGAGGAGATCGTACACCTTGAGCATCGGCGGGCTGGAGCCGAGCAGGCCGCCCAGGCTCTGCGACTCGGTGACCACCTTCTTCAGCCGGACCACCTCGCCCTTGAGCTGGGAGTGCTGCACGGCGCGCGTGAGGGTGTGCACCAGTGCGTCCATCTCCACGGGCTTGGTGATGAAGTCGTAGGCGCCGGCGCGGATGGCGGCCACGGCCGTCTCCATGCTGCCAAAGGCCGTCACCACCACCACGGGGAGATCTGGCAGGTTGGCCACCACGCGCTCGCACAACTGCGTGCCGCTCATTCCCTTCATGTTCAGGTCCGTGAGCACCACGTCGAAGGGCTGCTCCATCACCAGGGGCACGGCCGCTTCCGGCTGGGTCACGGAGGTGACGGAGAAGCCGCGGCGGGTGAGGCGCGTCTGCAGCAGCTCCACCATGCTCGGGTCGTCATCGACAAGGAGGACTCGGCCGCTCATTAGGTCCCTCATGGGGGCGGGAAGAGAGTGAAGCGGGTCCCCTCGCCGGTGGGTTGCGCACATGCAGCCTACCACCGGGCTCGCGGGGGATGGTCACGCGTTGCCCTCCAAGGTGGGCACGAGGAGCGGCGGGTGAGAGGGAAGCGGCCCCTCTGCTTTCTCCCTCGCTCGGCTCCAGGCTAGGGTGCCGGGCCCATGAGACTGCCCATCTTCTGTTTGCTCGCCGTGGGGGTATGGGGGTGCGCCACGGAGCGAGGCGCGTCCGTGTCCGAGTCGCCCGCCGCGCACGCCTCAGCCGCCCTGCCGTTCATCGAGAATGATTATCCACGCGCCCTCGCGGAGGCCCGGGCGCGAGGTCTGCCCCTGTTCGTCGATACCTGGGCTCCGTGGTGTCACACCTGCCGCTCGATGCGTGCCTATGTCTTCACGGACGCGGCGCTCGCGCGGCATGCGGGCCGCTTCGTCTGGCTCGAGGTGGACACGGACCTGCCCTCCAGCGCGGCCTTCCTGGAGAAGTACCCCGTGGAGTTCTGGCCCACCTTCTTCATCCTCGATCCCAAGGAGGAGAAGGCGCTGGTGCGCTTCGCGGGCAGCGCCACCGTGGCGCAGTTGGAGAAGCTCTTCGAGGACGGGGAGCGCGCGTACCGGGGCGAGGCCCAGGGGCCCGAGGCCCTGCTCGCTCGAGGCGACGCGCTCTATGGCGAGGGCAAATCGGCCGAGGCGGCGGATGTGCTCGCCCAGGCGCTCGCCGAGGCCCCCGCGGACTGGTCCCGTCGTGGGCGCGCGTTGGAGTCGCTCCTCGTCGCGCAGCACGGGGCGAAACGTCATGAGGCGTGCGCGCGCGCGGCGCTGGCGGAATTGCCCCGGGTGCCTCCGTCGGCCTCGTGGGCGAATGCCGCGGGCCTGGGCCTGTCGTGTGCCCTCCAGGTGCCGCCGGAGACTCCGGGTGCCAAGGAGCTGATCGCCGCGCTGGAGGAGAAGGGGCGTCAGGCGCTGTCTCCGGACCTCGCGATGCCGGTGGATGACCGCTCAGGGGTGTACGAGCTGCTCGTCGAGGCGCGCAAGCACGCGGGGGATGAGGCCGGGGCGAAGGCGCTCGCCGGACAGTGGCTGTCGTTCCTCGAGGGCGAGGCCGCCCGCGCGCCCACGCCCGATGCGCGCTCCGTGTTCGACTCGCACCGCATGTCGGCGGCGTTGGTGCTGGGCGAGCCGATGCGCGCGGTGCCGGCCATCGAGCAGAGCGAGCGGGATCTCCCCAACGACTACAACCCGCCCGCGCGCCTGGCCAACCTCTACCGGCGGCTGAACCGGCTGGACGACGCGCTGGCCGCCAGCACCCGGGCCCTGGCGAAGGTGCAGGGAGGCCGGCGGCTGCGGGTGCTCTCGGAGCGGGCGGAGATCCACCTCGCCCGGGGAGAGCGCGACGAGGCGGCCCGCACGCTGGAGGACGCGCTCGCCTATGCGAAGTCGCTCTCCGCGGTGCAGGCCTCGCCGCGCACGGTGGCCTCGCTGGAGAAGAAGCTGGCGGAGGTGAAGGGGCAGCGCGCGCCGTAGTCGCCGCCCTCGTGCCGTCAGCGCTCGTTCTCGTCGAAGAGGTCGCCCGGGTCCGCACGCCACCGGGCGAGCTGCTGGTCGGTGGGGAAGTCGCGGACGCGGTAGCGCTCTGGATAGAGCCCCTCGACCGGGGCGCCCAGTGCGCCGGTCACCTTCGCCACGTCCTCCCACCGCGCGACCCCCACGGGGGGGGCCCGCTCTCCCTGATCGGGGTCCACGAAGAAGATCAAATCGGCGCGGGGCAGCAGGGTGGTCATGCCCTTCTGCCAGACGGCGTAGCTGAGGCTCCGCCCGTGCTCGTCCTGATAGGGCGTGAAGGCGGCCACGAAGACGTCCTCGCCCGTGTCCTGGTAGTGCTTGTCGAGCTGCTGGGTCTGCTCGTCGTAGTCCCGGGCCCGGGTGAAGAGCTCGAGCTGGCGGAAGTCCTTCCAGGCATTGCTGAGCCGCTCGGGCATGAAGGGCACCCACGTTCCGGACGTCAGACGCAGGGCGCGTCCATCCACGGCGCGAGGGGCCAGCAGGGCGTCCAGGGACATGCTCGCCACCCGGCTCAAGCCATCCTCGTCGTCGGAGCCCGTGATGAGAAGCAGGTCGCGGTGTGGCACGAGCACCACCGGCTCTCCGCGCACCGGGCAGCGGCGCACCACCTCCTCGAGCAGCAGTCGCGAGGCCGCGTACGTGTCCTGCCAGGGCGCCTGGCAGGTGCCGGGGGCGAGTTGTTCGAGGGACTCGGAGCTGCGCCGGCGCAGGTTCTCCAGCGCGAGCGCGAGCGCCTCCTCGAAGGAGATGCCCCAGCGCCGCAGCTCGTCCGTGCCGATGTAGCGCAAGGTGTCCGGGCCATCGAAGGCGATGCCCACGCCGAGAAATCCGCCCAGGGGCTTCCAGGACAGGAGGGTGGCGAGATCCTTCCGGCCCTTCACCTCCAGCCGGAGTCGCTCGAAGAAGGTGCGGCCGCGCACCACGGGCATCAGGTGGGGTCTGATGTCGGCGAAGGCTTCCGGCATCGTGGGCGCCGAGCGCACGTGGGTGAGGCGGCGGAGCACCTCGTGGCGCTGCTCGGGGGGCGTGGCGCGGTACTCGTCGAAGAAGTTGCCGAGGAACACCGTGTTCGGGTCCTTGTCGCCAATTTCCAGCAGGAAGCCCTCGGCGTCGTAGCGGATGGGAAGCGTCTCGCCCTCGTCGCGCAGGGCCGCGATGGCCTTTTGAGCGAAGGACTCGCGCTCCGCCCGCTCGTCACCGTCGGCGGAGGACTCCTGGAGTTCCACATGCTCCGCGAGCCGTTCCTCGGCGCGCCGGGCTTCCTCGAGGGCAGAGGACTTCTGTGTCCGGGAGGGCCCCGCGCATCCGCCGAGACCCAGCAGCCCCAGGAGCACCAGCATCGATTTCCGCCAGACCCTCGTCATGGGAGCTCTCCCGGCGCGGTGCCCGGCAGGGGCGTCGCTGGACCCCGGGTATCGAGGTCGAGTAGCTGGAAGGACTCCAACGGCGACTCCCGCATCCCGCCATCGGTGAAGAGGAGCACGGCCTCGCCCGGGTGGGAGGCAAGTGGTGTGCCGGGTCGGTAGTCGATGGTGGTGCCATCGGTGACGAGGTAGCGCAGCACGCCGTCATGGGGTGTGTCGTGAGGCAGCACGAGCAATTCCCGGCAGCGCTTGTCCCGGGTGTGGCCCACGACCTGGGTGAGGCCGAGTGGCAGCCGGCGGGGATCGAAGCGTCGGCGCGGGGTGGCGTCGCGGTGGAGGGTGTCCTCGGGGCTCAGACTTGGACGGTGGTAGAAGATGCCCCGGCCCTCGCCGTACGTGGCGTCGCCAGGCCGGTACAGCCCGGGGATGTGCAAGGGTCCTCGCGTCCAGGCGGACACGGCGGAGTCGAGTGCCTGGTTGAGGGTCTCCACCACGGAGGCGGCGTGCGAATGGAGGGATTCGGACAGCCCCACCGCGTGCAGATCCTCGCGAGTCACTCCCGCGTGCAGAACGATCATCCGCTCCGCGGCGGCATGGGCCACCCGGAATCGCCGGGCGCGCAGCAGGTAGTCGACCCAGCGGCGTTGCTCCTCGCGGAAGGTGCCGAAGTCGCGTGCCACCAGCTCGACGTTGGGGAGTTCGGGGTGGCGGGCGAGGAAGTCGCGCTCCCGTGCCTCGTCGACGTCTCCTCCCCGGTAGATGCCGTCCGCTTCCACCTGGGCGGTGGCGAAGCGCGCGTCGGTGAAGCTGGCCAACTCACCCACTCGGCCCAGGTCGTGGTTGCCCAGCAGCAGCACCGCCTGATCCGCCGGGTGCGCGGCCATCCACGCGATCAGCCGGACGGCGCTCGTGGCCACGGCGTCGCGCTCGGGGGACTTGCCCCAGTCGAAGTGATCCCCCACCGAGATGAGTTGGATGTCGGGGAGCAGCTGGCCATCCGCGCCGAGCAGTCCATGCCGATCCAGCACGGCGAAGAAGCGGGTGATGTCCGCCTGGGGATCGCCGATGGCGAAGTGGCGGCGGCGGGCTCGCCCATCGGGCGCCGTCGAGCGGGGGCCCTGATGGGCGGCGGAAGTGGCGAGGGCGAGGGCGGCCTCGATGCGGGGTGTGCTCACAAGCCCATCCTAGAACCCGCGCGAGGGCGGGTGCTGCGGCGATTCCGGGCCAGATGTCATTCGCCACCCGAAGAGCGGCACCCACGGCCGGGCGCGGGTGCCGCGGGGAGAGCTATTCGGGGAGTTCTTGCCGCAGACCGCCACTGCGCTCCACCAGGGGGCACGAGTACACGCCGATGGCCGTACCGATGAACAGGCTGATGATGTGCACGATCGTCCAGTTCACCATCCCGATGCCATACAGGTCGTGGAGCCCCTGCGCGGGCCGCATGATGTCGAGGAAGCGGAGCGTCAGGGGGACCGCCACCGAGGCGAGCGCGGCCGCGATGAAGGAGCGCTTCCAGCGCTTGGCGAAGAAGCCTCCGAAGAAGCCGGCCATGAGCGAGCCGAGTCCGGGCATCCAGAAGGTGATGAGGCTGACGCTCACCATGGTGAGCACGCCTATGGTGAGACCCCGGTGCTTCAGCGAGGGATCGCTGGAGCGCACCAGCACGGGTCCATCGTCGAGGGAGTAGGCGGCGGCACGTACCTGGCTTCCCTCCAACTCTTGCCCGCGCGTCTGGTCCACGAAGACATCGGAGCGTGGATTCACGGGGACGGAGCCCTTGGGATCGATGATGTCGGACATGCGTTTCCTCCCGAGGCCGTTGGGGGCGGAGTCCCCCGACGTGCGACCTGCCCTGTTGAAGATGGGACAGCATCCCGGGAGGGGCAGCGGCTGGAGCCCTGCTGGAGGCCCTGCTTGCGCTCCAGCCGGCCCATGTCCGCCTGGCTGGAGCCCGTGCGCCGTGAGCGGCTCAGCCCAGGTGGGCGTGGAGGAATTCCACGGACCGCTTCCAGGCCAGCTCGGCGTTCTTGGGCGAGTAGACCTCGGGCCGCTGCTCGTTGCAGAAGGCGTGGCTCGCGTCGTAGCGGTGGAGTTCGGTGGAGACGCCCGCGCCCTTCAACGTCTTCTCCAGCGCGTTCACCCGGTCCGGCGAGCACCAGTCATCGTGGTTGGCGAAGTGCCCCTGCACCGGGCAGCGGATCTTCTTCACGTCGGCGGCCGATTCGGGGGGAATCCCATAGAAGGGGACGGCGGCGGCGAGGTGCCCATCCGTCGCCGCGGCCGCGAGTGTCAGGGCGCCGCCCATGCAGAAGCCGAGCACCGCCACCTTGGTGCCGGGAGCACGATGGCGCAGGGCCTCCGCCGCGCGGGAGATCTCCTGGGCGGACCGCTTCATGTCCAGGGCGTTCATCAGCTTCGTGGCCTCGGCGGGATCCTTCGTCACCTTGCCTCCGTAGAGGTCCTGGGCGAACACGGTGAAGCCCTCGCGCGCCAGACGATCCGCCACGCCGCGCACCTGGTCCGTGAGGCCCCAGAACTCGTGGATGAGGATGACCGCTCCCCGGCTGGCACTTCCCTCGGCCGCCTTCAAGTAGCCCGCGACTTCCGCGCCATCCGCCGTGGTCAGCTTCGCTTGCTTCGTCATGTGTCCGCTCCTGTGGTCCGTGGAGGAGGCGGAGAATAAAGCCCGTGTGTCCGCCCGCCCGGCGCGTGAGCGGGCACCGCTCGGGACTGTCAACGGGCAAACCGGGGGGAAGGCGACAAGAGGGCCCGAGGGGAAAACACACTGGCTTTGAATCAACGCACGGGGTCCCCGTCAGAAGGAGCAAGAACGATTTGGGAGGACACGACGATGGCTCTTCAGCACGGACTCTTCACCCTGGCTCTCTCCGCTCTCCTGTTCACCCCCGTGGCCGCCACGGCCGCCGACAACACCCGGCACGCGGCGTCTCCCGTGGCCAGCAACTGGGCTCCCAGCCGCGATTCGCACCGGGCGCCGCCGCCTCCTCCTCCCGCGCATTCGCGGGGCCGTGATGGCCGCTACGAGCTTCAGACGGTGCGCACGGAGGTGCCGGGTCACTACGAGCGCGTCTGGGTCGAGGAGCAGTGCGTGAGGACCCGCCGCTACGTGCGCGCGTGCGAGCCGGGTCACTACGAGCGGCGCTGGGTGCCGGGTTACACCGAGACCTCTCAGCAGTGGGTCTGGGTCCCCCGCGGCCGGGGCCACTACGGTCGCGGGTAGGCCCTCGCCGCATCGCCACGCTTCACCGGGAACGCCTCGGCCTTCGGGCCGGGGCGTTCGTGTTTCCGGAGACTTCTTCGTCGCGAAGAGGCACGGTGCGTGACCGGTATTGGCGCTCGAGCCAGAGGAGGAAGGTCATGTCGGTCACGCCCACGTCCGGGGGGGAGCCTCGCCGCGGGGCGGAGCACCACGAGGTGCTCGCCAGGCATTTCGATTATGTGATCGTGGGTGGGGGAACGGCGGGCTGTGTCCTCGCGCGCCGCCTGGTGGAAGGCACCGACGCGACCGTGCTCCTGCTCGAGGCGGGCGGGTCGGACGAAGGTGTCGCGAGCCTCTCGGATCCCCTGCGGTGGATCGAGAACATCGGCTCGCCCCACGCCCAGACCTACTTCTACGAGCCGAGCCCGCACGTCGCTCACCGCTCCATCCTCTTGTCGCGCGGCAGGGTGCTGGGTGGTTCGGGCAGCACCAATGCGTTGATCTGGGCGCGTGGGAACAGGGCTGACTACGATGGCTGGGCGGAGGCCGGGAATGTCGGCTGGGACTACGACTCCGTTCTGCCCCTGTTCAAGAAGTCGGAGGACTGGGAGGACGGGGCCAGCGACCTGCGCGGCGCGGGCGGTCCGATTCGGGTCGAGCGCGCCAGGAATCTCCACCCGGTGGCCGCCGCGCTCATCGATGCCGGTGGCTCCTACGGGATGCCGTACCTCGACGACGTGAACGTGCCCCACCCCGAGGGCGTGGGCCCCATCAACATGAACGTTCGCGCGGGGGAGCGCTGCGGTACGTCGCGCGCCTATCTGCGGCCGGTGATGCACGACGAGAAGCTGACGGTGCTGACCGGGGCGCAGGTGCTCTCGTTGACCTTGTCCGGCACGCGCTGCACCGGGCTCGAGTTCCTGCGTGAGGGCGAGCGGCGTTCCGTCGGCGCCTCCCGGGAGGTGATCCTCTGTGCCGGAGCGATCGACACCCCACGCCTCCTCCTGCTGTCGGGAATCGGCCCCGCGGAGGAACTCGAGCGGCTCGGCATCCCGGTCGTGGCCGCGCTGCCGGGAGTGGGGCAGAACCTCCAGGAGCACATCATCGTGGCCGGGCTCTGCTTCGAGGCGAAGCAGTCGCTGATGCCGCTGAACAACAACCTCGTGGGCAGCACCTTTCATTGGAAGAGCCGCTCCGAGCTGCGCGTGCCGGACCTGATGTTCGTGTCCGTGCAAATCCCCTATGTCTCGGCCGAGATCGGCGCCCGGTACCCGATTCCCGCGAACTCCTTCTGCATCGCGCCGGGCCTGGTCCGGGTCCAGAGCCGGGGCTACCTGCGCATGAAGACCGCACGGCACGATGGCCCGCTCGAGATCCAACCCAACCTCCTGTCGGAACAGGCCGATGTCGATGCCCTGCTGACGGGACTCGAGCTCGGGCTCGACATCGCGTCGCAGCCGGCGTTCCGTGAGTTGACCAGGAGCTGGGTCGCCCCGACGAAGCGGATGAGCCGGGAGGAGTCGGTGGCCTTCCTTCGCCAGGCGTGCTCTCCCTATTTCCATCCCGTGGGCACCTGCGCCATGGGCTCGGGCGAGGACGCGGTGGTGGATGCCCGACTGCGCGTCCACGGCATCGAGGGTCTGCGCATCTCGGACGCGTCGATCATGCCGACGATTCCCTCGGCGGGGACTCACGCGCCGTCCGTGATGATCGGCGAGTTCGCGTCACGACTGCTGTTGGGCGGCTGAACCGGAGCGCTCCCCACTCCCGCCAGGAGGTTCCACCAGGAGTGGGGGCTCGTTCCCTGCTCGGGTGGGCCCACCTGCGACCTGGATGGCTGGGGTGGGCGGGGAGCGCCTTTCCTGGCAGATCATCAACCCCTTGAAATCACTTCCCTTGCCCCTCTGCTGCGCGAACGGACGAGCAGCGGAAGGAGCGGTGGGGGGAATGCCGGGATGTGGCGACCTGTCCGGCGCGGGTCTTCCGGGTCCCCATTGGGATCGCGGCTCATACAAGGAGTGTGGATGCGCGTCCGCTGGCTGCAGTCCGTCGTCTCTTGCGTGGTGCTGGTGGGGGTTGTCGCTTGTGGCTCACGAGAACCCGCTCCGGTCACGGAACCTTCCGCTCCAGATCTATCCTCCTCGACGACGGCCTCTCCTGCGCCCTCCGGGGACGTCTCCACGCCGGCGCCCACCGCTCCGGCAACGCCTGGGGCGCCGGCATCTCCCTCCGCTCCTTCCGCGCCCACGACGGATTCGGCTTCATCCCCGCCGCCTCCCCCGGAGTTCTCCCGCATCCTGTGGGTGTCCCCCAGTGGCAAGGATTCCGCCGCGGGCACGGAGTCGGCGCCCTTGCGCACGGTGGAGAAGGCACAGTCGCTGCTGCAGCCGGGTGAGGCCATCTTCCTCAAGTCCGGCACGTACACGGAGCGGCTGCTGCTCGATGCCCGGGATGGTTCCTCCGGGCGCTATCTCACGCTCAAGGCCGCGCCCGGCGCCAAGCCCGTCTTCAAGGGGGGCTCGGGGAGCCGCACGCCGATGTTGCAGGTGAGCCGGGCCTACTGGCGTGTCGAGGGCATCACCTTCGACGCGGCGGGGGACAAGGCCTTCGCGGCGTATTGGCACGGCGAGGGCGCGCACCACGGCATTCTTCGTGGCTGCACGCTCAAGAACGGGACCGATGGGGCGGGCGTCTTCGTCGCCGGCAAGGCCCGGGACGTGCTCATCGAGGGCAACACCATCTCCAACTTCCAGCGCTCCGGAGCGGACAGCCACGGCGTGTGTGTGCAGACCAACTCCAAGAACGTGACCGTGCGCGCCAATGACATCCACCACAACTCCGGCGATGGTGTGCAGTGCCTGAGCTCCGAGGGAGGCTCCACCGAGGAGGGCACTCCGTTCGACAACCTGCTCGTCGAGGACAATGACCTGCACGAGAACAAGGAGAACGGCGCGGACATCAAGACGTGCACCCGCGTGGCGCTCCGGGGCAACCGCATCTGGGGCCATCGCCGCTCCTCCACCTCGGGCGGGGAGGGCGTGGTGGTGCACATGTCCGCGCGCGACGTCACGCTCGAGGACAACGACGTGCGCGACAACGGCCGGGGCATCCAGATTGGCGGCGTCCGGGAGGGAGCTCCGCCCACCCACATCGTCCTGCGGCGCAACCGCGTGTTCGACGGGGTCAACTCGGACGGCAGCGAGGGCTCGGGCATCCGCATCGACACCGCCATCGACGTGAAGGTGGTGCACAACACCGTGTGGAACATGCCCACCTATGGACTGGTCGTGGGCAAGGGGGAGTCGGGCGCGAGCGAGGACGTGGAGGTGCGCAACAACATCCTCGGGGGCTGCGCGGCCCTGGCGGTGCGGGTCGGCACGGAATGGAACGGCCTGTCCTTCGACGGCAACCTCTACTCCCCGCTCGGGGACGCGCCCACCTTCCGCAAGGACTCTCGCGACCAGGATCTCTCCACCTGGCAGGAGAGCACGGGCTGGGACGCCCATTCCGTGGAGAAGGCTCCGGAATTCGTGGACGCCGAGGCGGGGGACTTCTGGTTGGCTTCTTCCTCGCCCGGCCGTGACGCCGGCCTGGCGGTGGGCGAGGACTGGTGCGGCCGGGCTCCGGACATGGGCGCGCGGGAGTCCGACTGCCCCTGAGCCGGCGGCCGGGGTAGAGTCGGGGGCGTGTCCGTCCCCGAGTCCAGTCCTGGCGTCATCCTGGTGCCCGCGGTCCTGGCCACGCGCGAGCCGCTGAGGCAAGCGGTGGCCCGGGCGGGTTTCCAGTGCGTGGAGGCCCCCGAGCGGGCCTCCCTTGTCCTGGCGGATCTCACCCTGCCCGAGGCGCACGCCGCCCTCACCTCGCTGATCGCCACGCCCGTGGGGGCGGCGCTCTCCGTCGTGGTGTGGGTGGCGCCGGGCGAGGAGGCCTTCTCCACCGTGGATTCGTTCCACCCCGAGGAGGTGATGACCTCCGGGGCGGGCTGCCATGAGGTCGCCTGGCGGCTGCGGCGCGCGATGAAGCACCAATACAAGCGCGAGGAGGTGCGGCGAAGGCAGCAGGACCTGGCGCTCCTGGTGGAGCTCACCGCGGACTACGCCGAGAGCCTCGATGTGGAGGCCCTGCTGCACGACGTCACCCGCCGGATCGCCGAGCGGCTTGGCGTGGGGCGCGCCACGCTGGTGATGTTGGACCGGGAGGGCCAGGGCGCGCGCGTGGTGGCCGCCAGCGATGCCTCGGGCCCGCAGGACGTTCCCATCGATCTGGAGCGCTACCCCGAGGTGCGCGAGGCGGCACGCACGGGCGAGCCCGTCGTCGTGGAGGACGCGCCGCACCATCCGCTGTTCGAGGGCGTGCAGGAGGAGCTGGCCGTGCGCGACATCCACACGCTCGTGGCGCTGCCGCTCATCATCACGGGCGAGGTGCGCGGGGTGTTGCTGCTGCGCGCCCGGGGGAGCGACCGGCGCACCTTCGCTCCCCACGACATGGACTTCCTCAACACGGTGGCCCACTCCACGGCGGTCGCCCTGCGCAACGCCTCGCTGCTCTTGTCGGTGCGCGGCAAGACGGAGCGCGAGATGTCCGCGCGCATCGCCGCCGAGGCCAAGGCCGCCTCGCTGGAGACCTACCACCTCTTCTTCGCCAACGTGCGCGAGGGCGTGGCCATCCTCGATGACCGGGCGTGCGTGCTCAGCCTCAACCCCGCGGGCGAGACCATCCTGGAGACGTCCTCGGAGGCCGCCATGGGCCGTCACCTGGTGGACATCACCCAGCCGTTGGACGAGACGGTGCTGATGGAGCTGGTGACGGCGGCCCGGCGCGGCGAGTCCCGCTCGGATGTGGACATGATGGTGCGCCTGCCCGGGGGTCGTCGCCTCACCCTGTGCTTCTCCGCGGGGCCCCTGGAGGATGGGCGCCGGGCCATCATCCTCTCCTTCCGGGACGTCACCCAGGCGCGCCTGTTGGCCGACGAGCTGCACCACACCAAGGACTTCCTGGAGCGGCTCATCGACTCCTCAGTGGACGCCATCGTCGCCGCGGACATGCAGGGCCGCATCATCCTCTTCAACAAGGGGGCCGAGGCCATCTTCGGCTACACCGCCGCGCAGGCCCTGGGAGGACTCCACGTGGACCAGCTCTACCCGCAGGGGGTGTCGCGGCGCATCATGCGCCAGCTGCGCGGCCCGGACTTCGGCGGGCGGGGCCGGCTGGAGGTGTGCCGCCAGGAGGTCGTCAGCCGTACCGGGCAGCTCGTGCCGGTGAACATGACGGCCTCCATCGTCCACGAAGGCGGCCGCGAGGTGGCCAGCGTGGGCATCTTCACGGACCTGCGCGACCGCATGGCGCTCGAGCGCAAGCTGTCGGACGTGGAGACGCGCCTGGAGGAGAGCGAGAAGAACGCCGTCATCGTCGCGCTGGCGGGCACCACGGCGCACGAGCTCAACCAGCCCCTCACCTCGGTGATGGGCTACGCGGAGCTGCTCAAGCGCAAGCTCAAGGAGGAAGACGCCGCGTACAAGCCGGTGGACATCATCTATCGCGAGGCGGAACGCATGGCGGAGATCGTCCGCAAGATAGGCCGCATCACCCGCTTCGAGACGAAAGCCTACATGGGGTCGCAGCAGATCCTGGACCTCGACAAGGCCAGCTCCAATGACGACTGAGTCGCGCCGTGTACCCGGGCTGGAGGAGCCTTCCGCCGAGGCCTTCCGGGCATTCTTCGAGGCGGTGGAGGTGCCCGCGGCGCTCTGCGACCTGTCGCTGCGGCTGCTGCGGGGCAACGCCGCCTTCAAGCGCTTCTGCTTCGACCATGGCCTCACGGTGGACCAGATGATGGAGGCGCTCGCGGACACGCCCGTGCCCGAGGACTGGGGCTCGAGCGAGGTGAAGGTGGCGCTGCCCCAGGGCGGCGCGGTGGTGATGGAGCTGACGCGGCGGGGCGACTCGGTGTCGGTGGTGGGGCGGCGCGAGTCGGAGCACATGCGCGGCCATCTGGTGGTGGTGGAGCAGGCGCTGCTCGAGCAGGCGCGCACCGAGGGCGTGCTCTTGGACCTGGGGCGCAGCGTGGCGGAGGCGGGCAGCGAGGAGGAGCTGGTGGCGGCGGTGGCGCGCGGCGTCAAGGAGCTGTTTCCCGGGCGCTCCTTCTGCATCCGCATCACCGACGCGCGCACCGGCTCGCTCACCAGCCTCTACGCCGAGGGCCGCCTCAAGGAGGGCTCGCGCGAGCCGCTGGTGCTCAAGCGCAGCGCGGCGGAGAAGATGCACCTGGTGGAGTCGGCGCTGCCCGCGGGCAAGGTGGTGGTGGCCGGCCGCGTGCCGCTGCTCTTCGAGGGCAGCGTCGCGGGCGTGAGCGCGCCTCTGGTGGCCAGTGGCCAGCTCTATGGCGCCATCAACCTGGAGTACCCCGCCTCGCGCGCGGAGATGAACACCTACCAGGACGAGCGGGTGCTCGTGCAGCTGGCCAACCAGGTCGCGGTGGCGGTGAAGAACGCCAAGCTCATCGACGAGCTGACGTTCGTGCGCAAGTACCTCGAGGATCTGCTGGAGAAGGCCAACGCCCTCATCGTCGTGGCCAACCGCGAGGGCAAGATCGTCGTCTTCAACCGGGCGATGAGCCGCCTCACGGGCTTCAGCAAGGAAGAGGTGCTGGGGCGGGACGTGGCGTGGCTGGTGCACCGCGACGAGCACCTGCGGCTGATGCCCGTGCTGCTCGCGGCCCTCAGGGGCGAGGACCTGCCCAACTTCGAGCTGCGGCTGCGCACGCGCTCGGGCGAGGCGCGTGCCTCGTTCGCCACCTCCACGTCGCTCTCCTCCCAGGGAGAGGTGGAGGGCGTCATGGCCATCGGGCAGGACGTCACGGTGGTGGCGCAGCTCGAGCAGCGCATCATCCACGCCGAGAAGCTCGCCTCGCTGGGGCAGCTCGCCGCGAGCGTGGCGCACGAAATCAACAACCCGATGACCGCGGTGGTGACGTACGCCGACGCGCTCCTGCAGCGCGTGCCCGTGGGGGCCTCGGGAGGCCCGGACGCGGAGAAGCTGCGCAAGATACTGGAGAACGGCCAGCGCATCCTGCGCTTCACGAGGGATTTGACGTCCTACGCGCGGCCGTCGAAGAACAAGCCGGAGCCGGTGCGGCTCAACGCGCTGCTGGACAAGGCGCTGGGCTACTGCGAGCACGTGGTGGTCAAGGCGCAGGTGGAGGTGGAGCGCGACTTCGGGGAGGTGCCGCAGCTCTCCGGGGTGCCCGCCAACCTGGAGCAGGTGTTCGTCAACCTCATCACCAATGCCTGCCATGCGATGCGTCCCGGAGGGCGGCTGTCCCTGCGCTCGCGGTGCGAGGGGCGCGAGGCGGTGGTCTGGGTGAAGGACACCGGCAGCGGCATCGAGCCTGGACACCTCTCGCGCATCTTCGAGCCCTTCTTCACCACCAAGACGGAGGGACACGGCACGGGGCTGGGGCTGTCCATCGTGCAGCGCATCGTGGAGAAGCACGGCGGCCGGCTGGACGTGGAGAGCGTGCTGGGTCAGGGCACCACCTTCTCGGTGCGCCTGCCCCTGCCGGACTGAACGCCTGTTCTCAGCCCTCGGGCTCGTCGTCCAGCTCGCGGGTGAACTCCTCGTTCGTGAGCAGCCCCTTGCGCGCCATGATGCGCATGAGGGCCCAGAACTTGCGTTCCAGCTCCTCCACCGGGTCCACCGCCGAGGCGTGCGCCTGGGGCTCGCCGAAGAGCGAGTCCAGCGCGGCGCTCACGTCCCCCGAGGGCGCGCGCCGGGCCGGGCCACGCCGGGTGCCGCGCCGCTTCTGCTCGCGCTCCTGGATGAGCTGCTCGAGCGAGACGCGGCGTGTCATCTCCCCCGGGGGCAGCTCCTCCTCGCCAACGATGATCTCGTCGGCCTCCGCCGTGATCTCCTCCTGGCCGAGGATGATCTCCTCCACGTCGTCCTCGTCCGCCAGGGGCAGGCCGGTGGAGGACGTGGTGCGAGCGGGGACGTCCGGGTGGTAGTAGCGCTGGATGCAGGCGCGCACGGCCGACAGGGGCGCCACGCGCGGGCTCACCTTCATCCCCGTGGTGAACTCCATTTCTTGCAGGGCCGCGGAGTCGAGCGGATCCGCCATGGCCACCATCAGCACGCGCTGCCCGCCCACGTTTTCCAGGGAAATGGGGAACAGGTCGTGCTGCTCGCAGAAGCGAGCGCGCAGCAGGTGGAGGGCGCTCCAGTCCGGGGCGCGGCCCGTCAGATCCATCACCGGCACGCCCAGGGCCTCGCTCAGCGCGTGCGCCAGGGTCTTCTCGGTGATCGCGCCTTGGGCCACCAATGTGGCGCCCAACCGCTGCCGGGTGCGCTGTTGGGCCAGGAGCGCCGCGTCCAGTTGGGCCGTGCTGATCGCCCCCCGCTCCAGGAGCAACTCACCGATCCGCTTTCGGGCCATGCGCGGCGCCTTAGTCGCACCTCACCCACCCAGTCAAGGGGACGACGCGGTGCATCAAAGACCGTCCGTCCGCCATGTGACCAGCCGTCCGGGCGAAGTTCCCTGCCAAAATTCCCGTGAGATTTCAGCAACTAAGGGAGCAGGCCGTGTCTTGACACACTTGAGGAGGCGTTCTTAAAGTCGGCCCCCAATTGATGCCAATGGCGGGCCAATGATCCACGCGGAAGTAGAGGTGGGGATCAGGGGCTCGGAATGGCAAGGCCCGTCACGCCGGGTCCGCATGTTTTTTGGAGGCAACAAGCAACTATGAACCTGGGCTTTGTGACGAATCTGACCATTCTTGCCAACGCCGGCGGCCATGGCGCTGAGCGCTCCTTCTTCGAGGAGGTCGCCAAGCGCTGGGAGGCCGGTCAGTGGGGTATGTACCCCATCGCCGTCTGCCTGGTGTTCGCTCTGGCCATCATGGTCGAGCGCGCCTTCGTGCTGTTCGGCAAGGCGTCCATCAACAAGGAGGCCTTCCTGCGCGGCCTCAAGAAGCACATCTACGCGGGTGATCTGGACAAGGCCATCAACTACGTGTCCGGCCAGAAGCAGACGCCGCTCACGCAGGTCATCAAGGCCGGCCTGATGAACGTGCCCAAGGGCGAGGAGGAGGTCCAGGCGGCGCTCGACGAGGCCAGCCTGCGCGAGACGCCCCGCATCGAGGCGCGCACCGGCTACCTGGCCATGCTCGGCAACGCGGCGATGCTCGCCGGTCTGCTCGGAACGGTGTCCGGTCTGATCGCCTGCTTCGAGGCGGTGGCCAACGTGAACCCGGCCGACAAGGCGACCATTCTCGCCAACGGCATCTCGGAAGCCATGAACTGCACGGGCTTCGGGCTGCTCACGGCCATCCCCGCCGTCGTCGCCTTCTCCATCCTCTCGGGTCGTGCCACGTCGATCGTCAACGACATCAACGAGACGAGCGTCGCGGTGCTCAACCTGATCGTCAACAATCGCGACAAGTTCAAGAACGCCACCGTGTCGGCGTCCGCGGGCCACGACGAGGAGTAATTCCTCGTTCCTGACGAAACCTGAACCCTGGGCGCGTTGTCGGTAGCTCTGCGACGCGCTCCGGAAAGGAAAGGAGAGCCCCATGGCCGGCGGAATGGACCTGGGGGGAGGCAAAGGCAAGAAGTCGCTCGACGTTGCCATCAACCTCACCCCCTTTATCGATCTGATGGCGGTGACCATCAGCTTCCTCATCATGACGGCGGTCTGGACCCAGATCGGCCGTCTCCAGGTGGCACAGGCCGGAGGGCCTTCCACCGACGAGGAACAGAAGCAGGAAGAGCAGACCAAGACGGTTCAGCTCACGCTGTTCGTCACGCCCACCGAGCTGAAGCTGGTGGCGGATCAGAGTGAGTTCCCGTCGATCGAGGCCAAGCGCGGGGCCAACGGCAAGTTGGACCTGGCGCCGCTGCTCGCTCGTTTCAAGGAGCTCAAGTCGCAGTTCCCGGACCAGTCTGCCATCACGCTGCAGACCGAGGACAAGGTCCACTACGAAGACCTGGTGCGGATCATCGACCAGTGTATCGGCGCCGGCCTGCCCCAGGTCTCGGTGTCCGCCATCATGGGTTAGGAAGGCATCCACACCATGGCCATCAAGGCTCCCGGTAAGCGCTACTGCAAACGGCTGCAACACTCCAAGGTGTTCGGCCACGGCACGCACGGTCACAAGAGTGGCAACGCCGACGTGCTCATCACGCCCCTGGTCGACATGTTCGTGATCATCGTGCTCTTCCTCATCGCCAACTTCTCGGCGACGGGCGAGGTGCTGATGATGACCAAGGACATCCAGCTGCCCGAGGCGGTCAACGTCAAGGAAGTGGAGATGAACCCGGTGGTGATGGTGTCCGGGGAAGAGGTCTCCATCTCCGGCAACGTCGTGGGCCGCGTTCAGGATCTCGTCAAAGAGGAGTACCTCAACATTCCCGCCCTGGAGGAGAAGCTGCGGGACATGAAGAAGCAGTTCGAGGATCTCCACGCCATGGCCGAGGGCAACACCAACGCCTTCAAGGGTGACGTGAACATCCAGGCCCACAAGGAAGTGGAGTTCGCCATCATCAAGCGGGTGATGTTCAGCTGCGCCAGCGCGGGCTACAACAACATCAACTTCGCCACCCTGCAGAAGGGCGAGGCGGGCGCCGCTGGCGAGCCCTCCGCCGCCGCCACGCCGTAATCGTCGTCCCTTCCGGGCCCCCGGGCCTGGAAACCACCCGCGCCCCGCGTCTCGGACTTGTCCGGACCGGGGCGTTGGTGTTTGCGGGAAGGTATGTCCCACTCCCTTCGCGCCGCGCTCTTCGATCTGGACGGAACCCTGGTGGACTCGCTGCACGACATTGGCGCGGCGATGAACCATGCCCTGAGCACCCACGGCCTGCCCCCCCATCCGCTGCCGGCCTACCGGCACTTCGTGGGTGAGGGGGCCCAGGTGCTGGTGGCCCGGGCCGTCCCCGAGGCACACGCGCACGCGCGGGAGGCCGTGCTCGCCACCTACCGCGCCTTCTACGCCGAGCACATGTTGGATGAGACCCGGCCGTTCCCAGGCATCCTCCCCCTGCTCGAGTGCCTGGTGGGCGAGGGCGTGAAGCTGGCGGTGCTCAGCAACAAGCCCGACGCGGCCACCCGCCGGCTGGTGACGGAGCTCCTGCCCGGTGTGCGCTTCGCGGCCGTCTATGGTGAGCGCGCCGGGGTGCCCCGCAAGCCGGACCCCACGGCCGCGCTCGGCGTGGCGGCGGAGCTGGGCGTGGACCCGAGCGGGTGCGCCTTCATCGGCGACACGTCCGTGGACATGGACACCGCCCGGGCCGCGGGCATGTACGGCGTGGGCGTGACATGGGGCTTCCGCGACGAGGAGGAACTGCGGACCCACCAGGCCCGGGTGATCGCCCGCTCGGTGGAGGAACTGCTCCAGCACCTGCTGGCCCTGCCTCGCGCCCTTGCTTCCTGAGGGAGCGCGCCCGGGAATGTCTGTTCGGTAGGAGAACAGCCAGGACGGTGGACGTTTCCGCTGCACGGCGGGCCGGTTAACATGCCTCATCCACGCCGCTGAGAGCCGGGACGTGTGTGGGGGGCACCGCCATTCCGACGCAATCACAGCGCCTCGAGCATTTCCGTGTGGAAGGTTCGAGAGGATTCGCCGAAACGCTCGCGCTGGCGGTCGTGCATCTCGCGTCTTCCTGGCTCGGGATGACCCAGGCATCGCTCGTGGGCATCACCCACCCGGTGTGGCCTTCCCTGGGCGTGGCCCTCGCGGGCTTGTTTCTGTTGGGCCGCTCACGCTGGCCCGCCGTCTTCCTGGGCTCGCTGGGCGTCCAGCTGCTCGCGGGCTCCGCCTCCCCCGGCCTGGCGCTGATGCTTGCGGCGGGTCACACCCTGGAGGCGGTGCTGGGGGTGTGGCTGCTGCGGCACCTCGGCTTCTCCGCCAGGCAGGCACGTCTCCAGGACGTGGGCGTGCTCGCCTGCGCCGCGACGGCGGGCACCCTGGTGGGCCTCCCGTCGGGCGTGCTGTCGCTCGCATCCCGGACGTCCCTCTCCTGGGAAGCCGTGGGAGGGCTCGTCTGGCGGGGTTGGATGGAGAGCCTGCTGGGGATGTTGGGGGCCGGGGTGGCCTTGATGCTGCTCGCGCGGCGCAAGCCGGAGACGCTCTGGCGCGAGGGTCTGGCGCTCATGGGGCTGTTGCTGGGCGTGTGTCTGTGGTCCTTCAGCGTGGGCCTGCGGGGCTCCTCGCTCGTCTACGCGCAGGTGCTCGTGCTCTTTCCGCTCGGGGTGTGGGCGGCCCTGCGCTTCGGCTCACCGGGGGCGGCGCTCAGCCTGGTGCTGCTCGTGGCGGTGTCCATGGGCAACGCGCTCGTGGCCTCGGATGTTTTCGTGTCGGCGGAGGGGGCGCGCGTGGCGGGCCTGCTCGGGTTCAAGCTCTTGCTGGCGCTCGCCACCGGCGTCGGGCTGTTGTGGAGGGAGGTGCGCCGCGAACAGGGCGCGGCCAGGACGCAACTGGAGGCGTTGACCACCGCCGTGCGCAACGTGCGCGAGGGAGTGGTCATCTGCGAGAAGCGCCCGGGAGAGGGGCCCCGGATCATCTTCCTCAACCCCTTCTTCCAGGAGATGTGCGGTTGGACGCAGGAGGAACTGGCGGGCCGCTCCCCGTGGGAGCTCTGCGCGGCGGCGCAGGACATCCAGCAGCGGGTGGAAGACACCTTGCGTGAGGAGGGTGACTTTCGTGGTGAAGTGGTGCTGATGCACAAGGACGGCTCACGGCTGTTCAGCCAGATGCACCTGTCGCGCATCCCGAGCGGGGGCGGACAGGTCTCGTACGTCGTGGGCACCCACCATGATCTCACCGCGCAACGGCAGTTGCAGGAGAAGCTCGTCTCCGCGGGGCGGATCGCCGCGGTCGGCACCCTGGCGGCGGGTGTGGGCCATGAAATCAACAACCCACTGGCTTACCTTCTATTGAACCTGGAAGGCGTGGCGCGCAGCCTGCGGCAGGGGCCCGAGCACCTCGCCGAGGCACGCACCCGACTGGACTCCGTGCGCGAGGGCGCCGAGCGCATTCGCGTCATCGTGAGGGACCTGAAGGTCTTCAGTCGGCAGGAAGGAGAGGAGCGGGAAATGTTGGACGTCAACGCGGTAGTGGTTCCCGCGATGCGCATGGCGGCTCACGCGGTGCGAGCCCGGGCCCGGTTGGTGGAAGACTTCGGCTCACCTCCTCCGGTGCTCGGCTGCGAGGCCCGGCTCGGGCAGGTGCTGCTCAACCTGCTCGTCAACGCGCTGCAGGCCATCCCCGAGGGCAATCCCGAGCGGCACGAGGTGCGCGTGCGCACGGGGGGTGACGGCCTCGGCCGCGCCCTGGTGGAGGTGTCCGATACGGGCTGTGGGATGTCTCCCAGCGTGCTCTCGCGCATCTTCGAGCCGTTCTTCACCACCAAGCCCTCCGGCGAGGGCACGGGCCTGGGGCTCGCCATCTGTCAGCAGATCGTCCAGTCCCATGGCGGCGAGCTGCGGGTGCGCAGCGAGCTGGGCAAGGGCAGTGTCTTCACGCTCGTGCTGCCCGCCGCGACGCAGACGTCCGCCACGCCCTCCGAGCCCGAGCCGGCTGGTGCCGTGGCCGAGTCCGCTCCGCGCCGACGCATCCTCATCATCGACGACGAGCCCCGCCTGGCCCAATCCATGCGCATGCTCATCGAGCCCTCGCACGACGTGGTCATCACCACTCGCGGCGCCGAGGCCCTGGCGTGGGTGAGCGCGGGGCAGCGCTTCGATCTGGTGTTGTGTGACTTGCAGATGCCGGGGACGACCGGGATGGACGTCTACTCGCACCTGCGCGCGCACGCGCCGGAGCTGCTCGAGCGGCTCGTCTTCATCTCCGGCGGGGCCTACACCCAGGCCATGCGCGACTTCGTGCGCACGGTGCGCAACCGCGTCCTGGAGAAGCCCGTGCGGCCCAACGAGTTGCTGGCCACCATCGACGAGGCGCTCGCCACCTCGTCCGCGGCCTAGCGCGGCTCAGCTCACACGCGCAGCCACTTGCGCGCCGTGGGTCCGAAGAAGCGCATCACCCCGGACACGGCGAAGAAGCGCGCCGAGCGGCCGATGAGCGCCGCGAGGAAGAAGCGCTCCAACGGCACGCTCACCATGCCGCTGCCGATGGCGACGATCTTGAAGGGCGTGGGCAGCACCGAGCACAAAAGCGCCAACACCCAGAAGTTCTGGCCGAGCAGCTCGCCCACGGTGGCGTTGATGCCGAAGCGCTCGATGCGCGCATCCAGGTTGATGTTCAGGGCGCTCAGGGCGCCCTGGTGCACGAGCACCCCCAGGTAGTAGCCGATGAAGCCCCCGAGGAGGCTCGCCACGGTGCCGAGCAGCGCGTAGCGCACCCACTTGCGCGGCTGGGCGAGCACCATGGGCACGAGCAGCGCGAAGGGCGGAATGGGAAACACCGAGGCGTCCACGACGGACACCAACATCATGGCGCCCAGGGCATGGGGGGTGGACGAGAGGGACTCCACGCGCAGGTAGAGTCGGCGGTACCAGGAGGGTTTCTCGGAAGGGGCGGCCACGGGAGCGGGTTCGGTCATCGAGGGCGCGCACGCTAGCGGAAAGTGGACGCGTTATCAGCCTTCCGTCCCCCGGAAGACGCCCGCCTGCCGGCTGGCGACACCCCCTCATTCACCCGGGCCCGGGGACCGGGCTACGGTGCGCCCCCATGACGACGGCCCTCGAACGCATCGAGCGAACCACCCAGGCTCTCAAGGTCTTTCCGCTGCCTTCCGCGGTCCTCCTGCCGCACGCCGTTCTGCCCCTGCACATCTTCGAGCCGCGCTATCGGGCCCTGGTGCGCGATGCGCTCGCCGGGGACAAGGTGATGGCGCTCGCCCAGCTCGAGCCGGGCTGGGAAGGGCAGTACGCGGAGCGGCCCCCCCTGCAGCCCATGATGTGCGCCGGGCTCATCATCTGGCACGAGGAGCTGCCGGACGGGCGCTACAACATCCTCCTGCAGGGCGTCTGCCGCGCCCGGCTGCTCGCGGAGCTTCCCGCCGACAAGCTCTACCGGGAGGTGCGGGTGCACCCGTTGCCGGACCCGGTCTACCAGGGTCCCGAGGAGGAGCGGCTGCGGCAGGCGGTGCTCGACCTGGCCGGACGCGTGCCGGTGTCCTTCGCGGAGAACCTCCTGCCGCTCGCGGCGCGCTCCCAGGGGGGCATGTTGGCGGACGTGGTGGCCGCCGCCATCGTGCCGGAGCCCGAGCGGCGCCAGGAGCTCTTGTGCGAGCTGGACGTGCGCACGCGGCTGCTGGAGGTGGTGGACGAGGTGGCGGAGCTCGTCGCGCGTTTGAGTCCGGTCAAGCCGACGGGTCCGCTGAATTAGGCGCTTGCATGGCGTGCCGTCCGGGCGTCTGCTCGCGCGCCTCATCCCGTTCTGAGTTCGAGGAGGCACTCTTTCCATGCGGCTCGTGAAGATTGGGCTCGCCAGCGTCAACGTCACCGTGGGTGCCTTCGCCCGCAACGTGGACGCGGCGCTGGAGCTGGCACGCCAGATGGCGGCCGACGACGTCACCGTGGGCGTCTTCCAGGAATCGCTCGTCGGCGGCTATCCCCCCGAGGACCTGGTGCAGTGGCAGGGCTTCGTCGACAACCAGTGGCCCCAGCTCGAGCGCTTCGCCCGGGAGACGGCCTCGCTGCCGACCGTGTTCCTCATCGGCGTGGCGGTGGCGCATCAGGGCCTGCGCTACAACTGCGCCGCCATCGTGGCGGGCGGCAAGGTGGTGGGCCTCGTCCCCAAGGAGAAGCTGCCCACCTACAGCATCTTCTACGAGGGGCGCACCTTCGCCCGCGGCGTGCCCGGCATGCACGAGCACTTCCGGGGCATTCCGCTCGGCGATTATCTCTTCCGCTTCGACTTCGGCATCATCTCCCCCGAGGTGTGCGAGGACATCTGGAGCCCCGAGGGGCCCATCCGCCGGCGCACCTATTCGGGCGGAGAGCTGGTGGTGAACCTGTCCGCCTCGCCCTTCCGGCTGGGCCACGTGGACACCCGGCGCGAGCAGCTCGCCACGCGCGCCGCGGACTTCCAGTGCACCATCGCCTACTCCAACGCGCTGGGCAGCAACGACGGCCTCATCTTCGATGGCGGCGGCTTCATCAACCAGAACGGCAAGCCCGTGGCCGAGGAGCCCCGCTTCCGCCAGGGCTTCGCCGCGGCGGTGGTGGACCTGGACCGCACGCTGCGCCTGCGCACGGAGAACACCACCTGGCGCAGTGATCGGGAGACGTGGCTGCGCGAGGGCGGCAAGCTGGTGCCCACCATCGACTGCACGCAGGTCGTCACCACCCGGCGCGACAAGCTGCGCTACCCCGTGCCCGCCCACCGCAGCTTCTTCCTGCCCGGGCCCGACACCCGCCGCTCCGGACGCGAGGCGCTGTGCGAGGACATCCTCGATGCGCTGTCGCTCGGCGTGGGCGACTACTTCGAGAAGACGCGGGCCTTCAAGGTGCTCGGCATCGCCCTGTCCGGCGGGCGCGACTCGCTGCTCACCCTGCTCGTCGCCCACCGCTACGCCAGGCGCGTGCGGCCCGACAACCCGGGCAGCCTCATCCGCGCCTTCTACATGCCCAGCCGCTACTCGAGTGACGCCACGTGCGACGCGGCGGAGACGATCGCCCGCGAGCTGGGCGTGCCCTTCGAGGTGATCCCCATCGAGGAGGCGTTCGACCGGGAGCTGGAAGTCACCCGCACGATGCTCGGCGGCGCCCAGCCCACGGCCCTCACCGAGCAGAACATCCAGGCGCGCCTGCGCGCCCAGCGCATGTGGAACTGGTCCAACTCCAGCGGGGGCCTGTTCCTGCAGACGGGCAACATGAGCGAGCGCGCGGTGGGCTACACCACCGTGGGTGGAGATTTGATGGGGGCGCTCGCCGTCATCGCCAACGTGCCCAAGACGGTCGTCATGTACCTCCTGGACTATCTGCTGGAGCAGACGAACCACGAGGGCATCCGCAAGGTGCTCTCCAAGCCGGCCGGGCCGGAGCTGGCGCACAACCAGGTGGGCGAGGAGGAGCTGATGCCCTTTCCCATCCTCGACGCGTGCTTCTACCTGTTCGCTGGGGAGAAGCTGGTGCCCGCCGAGATGATGCTGGCGCTCGAGGCGATGTTCCCCGAGGTCGAGGCGGAGCGGCTGCGCGGCTACGTGGAGAAGTTCATCCGGCTCTTCCTCCAGTCCATCTACAAGTGGGTGCAGGCCCCGCTGTCCTTGCACATCGGCAACCTGGACCTGGATCGCGAGCGCGCCCTGCAACTGCCCGTCGTGACGAGCAGTGATTGGACGCGCGGCTGACCCGTCCTCCAGGGCCGTCTGGTCGAGTGCCCTCGGAGCGGGAGGACGGCCCTCCCCCGGGGGCCACTCCTTGCCGATCGTCACACCGGTAACGAACTTCCTGTCACCCACACGACGGTTGGAGGTTCGGATGAACAAGAAGATTTTGGCGGGTCTTGTGACGGCGGTGCTCTCGAGCGGCGCCGCGATGGCCCAGGAAGCCGAGACGGATGTGAATCAGGGGCATGATCAGGGAGCCCCGGCCAACATGGGCATCGGCGGCGCCGGAGATGCGAACCTCCAAGAGCAGGGGCTCGGAGGATCGGGTCAGGTGGCGGCACCTTCCGCGATCCAACCCTCGGCTCCGAACTCGCAGATCATCCAAGGCCAGGGCGGGGTGACGCTCTACTGCACGCCGCTGCAGCCGGGCACGGGCGGCGCGGGCCTGCCGGCGCAGGATCCGCACGCGGGCCTGCTGCCCGGGGAGCAGCCCTCGTCGCTGCAGCGCGACTACGACGTGCATGACTCCGAGGCCATTGGCGGCTCCGGCTACGACGTGAAGGAGGCCGAGGCGCTGAGGGCTCTGGACGAGAAGCCCAAGAAGGAAGCGGACATGCGCGGCCTGACGGTGATGGTCGGCGGCGGTGTGGAAGGCTACACCGGCGGACTGGCTCCCGAGGTGCGGCCCGGCGCGGCCGTGGGCGTGACCGCGGCCATCAAGCCCAGCAAGGTGTTTGGCCTGGAACTCGGCTACTCCGGCGCGGCGAACGAGCTGCGGGGCAACGCGGGCAGTGGTCCGGACATCATCCGCAACGGCGGCCAGGCGGCCCTGACCTTCGGCCTCGCGGCGACGCCCGTGCAGCCCTACGTGCTCGGCGGCCTCGGTCTCAACCGCTACAACGTCCGCAATGCCGGTGACACTGGCTTCCGCGACGACACCAACGCCAACATCCCGGTGGGCGCGGGTCTGCGCACGCACATCGGTGATTTCACCGCCGATGCGCGCATCAACTACAACTTCCTGCTCAACAACGACTTCTCCACGGGCGTGGAGGCCGACACCTGGACGGGCCGCTACACCGGCACCATCAACCTGGGTGGCACGTTCTAGGTCCCCCCGAGAGTGACGAAGTCAGGACAGTCACGGCGCGGTGCCCTGCGATTCCGGGCGCCGCGCCGCTCTTTTTGCAGCCTTCCGGGTGCGGCGCGCGGACGGGGGACGTTAAGGTGGGATTCTTTCCAATGGGAGATGACGCATGAGCTTGCAGGTGGAGGACACGAAGGTTGGCACGGGCACCGAGGCCGTGGCGGGCAAGACGGTGACGGTGCATTACGTGGGGACGCTCACCAACGGCTCGAAGTTCGACAGCAGCCGGGACCGCAAGGAGGGTTTCACCTTCCGCCTGGGCGCGGGTCAGGTCATCCAGGGCTGGGACAAGGGCGTGGCGGGCATGAAGGTCGGGGGCATTCGCAAGCTCACCATCCCGCCGGAGATGGGCTACGGCGCCCGGGGCTTCCCGCCCGTCATTCCCCCCAACTCCACGTTGCTTTTCGAGGTGGAATTGTTGGAGGTCCGTTAGGAGCTTTCCCATGGCCACACTCGAAATCACCAAGGACAATTTCAAGGACACGGTCTCCAAGCCGGGCATCGTCATGCTCGACTGGTGGGCCTCGTGGTGCGGTCCCTGCCGCGCCTTCGCGCCCATCTACGACAAGACCGCCGAGAAGCATGAGGACATCGTCTTCGGGAAGATCGACACGGACGCGCAGCCGGAGCTCTCCGGCAGCTTCCAGATCCGCTCCATCCCCACGCTGATGGTGTTCCGGGATGGGGTGTTGCTCTTCGAGCAGCCCGGCGCCCTGCCCGCGGCGGCCCTGGAGGATCTCATCCGGCAGGTGCGCGCGCTCGACATGGCCGAGGTGCATCGGCAGATCGAGGCGAGCAAGAAGGCCAAGGAGCCGCAAGCCTGAGCGCCCGGGCGCGCGGGGCACCCCCCGCGGCCCGTGAGCGGTGGGGGTTCCCGGGGCAGGCGTTCTGGGGCAGGCTCGGGGCCTATGTCCTGGGCGTGGGTGCGCAACTGGTGGCGGGGCAGGACGGCGCAACCGCTGCGTCCCCTCCTGGAATGGTGGAGCCGCAGCCCCGTGCTGCTCGTGCTCCAGGCGCTCGTCGTGTCCATGGTGTGGGGCGCCTTCGACGCGCTGGGTCTGTCGAATCTCTTCTTCCATGACGTGCCCCGGGTGACGTTCATCGCGGGCTTCATCGCGGCGATGTTGCTCGGGCAGTTGTGTTTCATCGGCTACCTGCTGGACGCGGACGAGCGGTGGGCCCTGGCGCCCCGGCGGGGCAAGCGCGGCGGGGTGCCGCCTTCGCTCGGCTGGTACCTGTTCCGCACCGGCACCTATCCGCTGCTGTTGGGCGTGCTCAGCGTGCCGTGCCTCATCCGTCGGCACTTCGCCTTCCTCTTCGGCGAGCTGGCCGCGCTGGGCGTCATGGTGCTGCTCACCCGGGGCACCGAGTGGTTGCGGCGCTGGAGCGAGTCGGACTGGCGCCGGCACCGCTTGCTGCGGCGCATCGGGGCGACGTTCTTCCGCCGGCGCTCGACCCACCTGCTGGTGCTGCACGTGCTGCAGGCCTGGTTGTTGTTGCTCTTCGTGCTGGGCTACCTGCTGGTGGCCGCGAACGTGGCGCTCACGGGGGTGCACAACTGGGTGTCTCCCGCGGTGGTCATCTGCGTGGCGGTGGGCCTGAGCGGGGCCGTCTATGGCGCGGTCCGCTTCTTCTTTCCCTCGCGCCACATGGGCACCTTCCTGCTCGCCGGAGCCCTGGTGTTGTTCGGCGGGCGCGGGTGCGCGGACGACTCCGTCTACGCCGAGCTGTCCCTGTCCCAGCCGCCCGCGTACACGGGCGCGCGTCCGGGCCCTCCCCGGGACACGGGCCTGCTCGGCGACGAGGAGGCGCTCCAGGCGTGGCTGGCGCGGATGCGGGCGGAGCCACCCCCCGGGGCCTCGTGGCTCGCTCCCGGGGACACGCCGCCCGTGTCCGAGGAGGCTTGGGGCCCCTGCGCGCCGGGCCCCAAGCCCCGCATGGCGCTGGTGGCGACGAGCGGCGGCGGCATCCGCGCGGCGGCCTGGACGGCGCACGTGCTCTCCAAGCTCCAGGGGCCCGAGGGAGTGCCGGGCTTCCACCGCTACGTGCGTCTGGTCACCGGCGCCTCGGGCGGCATGGTGGCGGCGGGCACCTGGGTGACGGCGCTGCGGGCCGAGGGCCTGCCCGGGGACTTCTCCCTGCCGGCCGTGATGCAGCAGGACAGCCTCTCCTCTCCGGCCATCTCGCTGCTGCTGCCCGGAGGCGAGGACCGGGGCCGCTCGCTGGAGCACACCTGGGTGCGCAACACCGAGGGCCTGTTGGGGCGCTCCTTCGAGGCGCTGCGTCCGGGCGAGGCCTCCGGGTGGCTGCCCTCGCTCGTGTATTCACCCATGCTGGTGGAGGACGGGCGGCGGCTGCTGGTGAGCAACCTGGATCTGTCGGCGCTCACCTCGTCCGAGTCGAGCATCCTGGTGGCGGACCCGAGTGGAGACTCGCGCGAGGAGGCTTCCCGGGCCCTGCTCTCGCTGTCGGGCGTGCAGCTCTTCCAGCTCTTCCCCCGCAAGCAATCCGTCTTCTCGGTGGCCACGGCGGCGCGCATGAGCGCCTCGTTTCCCTACATGAGCCCGGCGAGCGCGCTGCCCACCGCGCCGCGCGTGCGGGTGGTGGACGCCGGCTACTACGACAACTACGGGGTGGACCTGGCGCTCATGTGGTTGCACGCGCATCGCCAGTGGATCCGCGCGTGCACCTCGGGCGTGGTGCTGCTGCAGATTCGAGATCACCTGCGCAACGGCCGGCTCTCGAAGCTGAGCGAGAGCGGGGCGGGCGCGGTGATGGGAGGGCTCACGTCCCCCATCGAGGCGGTGCTCCAGGCGCGCGAGTCGAGCATGTCGTTTCGCAACGACGAGCTGCTGAGCCTCGTGCAGGACGAGCTGAACGCCGGACAGCCGTGCTTCTTCACCACCCAGCCCTTCGAGTTCAGCCAGACGGCGCCCTTGAGCTGGGCGCTGTCGGCGCACGATGTGGCGCAGCTGCAGCGCGCCGCGGACAGCGCCACGATGGCTCACCAGGTGGCCGCGGTGCGCGAGTGGCTCACCGCGAGCCCCGAGGCCCAGGCGCGTGCCCGGCAGCTCCTGCTCTGCCCGGGCCAACGTGACGTGCCGCCGTGAGCCGGGGCTCAGACGCCGGCGATGACGAACCGGAGCGCGGCGGCGAACTCCTCCTCGCCTTCGTAGACGGGATGGCGCACCCACGTGCGCGCCTCCACGCCTCCGCGCAGCAACTGGGTGCCGCTGTCCGGCTCGAACGTCCACTCCGGCACGTCCCCCACCAGGTGGTCCACCCCCCACGGCGAGCAGCACTCCTCCCAGTCCTCCTGGGGCATGTTGCCCCATGGGTAGCGCCGTCCATCCGTGCCGCGCGCCGCCATCTCCCACTCGTCCGCCGTGGGCAGACGCAAGGTGACACCTTCCAGCTCCGACAGCTGGGCGCACAGCTTTTCCGCCTCCTTGCACGAGCCCAACCACACCTGCTCGTGGTCAGAGACGACACGGACGGGTTGCGGCTGACCCACCCACTTGGCGAGGGGGCGATCCATGGGGACGCGGGCCACGAAGAAGCCCGCGGAGCGCACGCGGCGCACGGGGGGAGCGCCCAGCCAGTGTTCGATGGGGGCCACCCACTGCAGGGGCACGCCCGAGCGGCGCAGGAAGTACAGGCCGCCTTCCTCCAGCACGCCCGGGGGCAGGGCGGTGGGTCCGGGCCCCGTCTCCAGGGGGGTGCTCAGCGAGTGCAAGAGCAGCGAGGCCGAGTCCGTCACCTCGAGCTCCCCCGCCAGCAACTGCCACAGCGGCCGGAGCGGATCCCTCCCGGGCACCGTGTCCCCTGGGTTGCGGCGCTCCTGGAGGTAGCGGATGACCCCGTACCAGAGCTGCTCGAGGAAGCGGCGCTCGCGCGGCTCGTCCACCTCCTGCAGCAGCGTGGGCGTGTCCGAGGACTGCAACAGGGGCAGCATCTCCCGGGCGCGCAGCCTGGCCGCCGTCAGGGCGCCCGTCAGACGCACCTCCAGGTCGGCATCCCTCAGCGCCGCGCGCAACAGCCCGTCCACCCGCGGGTGGGCGGCCGGCTCGCGCATGAGCCAGCGCAGCTCCTGCCGCCGGTTCTCCAGCGAGGACAGCCCCTGGATCAGCGCCGTCTGTCCCGGGGTGGAGGATGATGTGTGCCCAAGGCGTGGGTTCAAAACGACCCCCCCGGGGATATCCTGGGCGGTGCCTTGTCCCACGAGGGACTGGACGCGCAGGGAGTAGGGTCCGATGACCAGTTCGTCCTCGAATTTGAGCACGGAGGGGTGGTCCACGGGCTTGCCGTTGAGCCAGGTTCCGTTCTTCGAGTTCTCGTCCAACACGATGGTGGCTCCTTCAATGGCAACCAGTCGACAGTGGGTGCGTGAGACGCTGCCGTTATCGAGGACGAGATCGTTCGCGGGATCCCTCCCGATGGCGATTTCCCGCCGCTTGAGGATCCCCGTCTGGGTGCTGTTCTCACCAATGAACCCGACAGTGATGTTGAACACGCGTGCTCCTGGGAGGAGGGCCCGTACGCCCGGTTGCCGGCACCAGTTCCAAGCACGTCGCATGCCAGCGCACCCTCGCTCATTTATTACCGTGCTACCAGAGACTTTTAATCCCATCGCTTCCGGGAAGTCCGCTCCGGGCGGTCGCCAGACGTCAAAACTGCTATCAGTCCTGACGGCAGTCTCGTACCCGGAGTGAGAATGGCAGGCGGGCACAAGGACACAGCGGGGGGAGGCGAGGGCGCCGCGGGGCGGGCGGGGCGGGAGAACGAGCCGGACACGTCTTCGGGGTGGAATCCGCCCTACCGCGAGCCCAAGGCGCTGCGCGTGCAGCGCGAGGGCATCGAGGATCTGGTGTCCCCGCTGTATCCAGACCGGGCCTACATCTTCGGGCGGTCGCCGGAGTCCACCGTGGTCTTCTCCCACGAGGCGGTGAGCCGGCAGCACGGGCGCCTGTCGCTGCGCGAGGATCGCCGCTGGGTGTACCGGGACCTCGACTCGAAGAATGGCAGCTACGTGGGCCGCCCGGACGTGCCCGGCAAGGAGACCCGGGTGCGCTTCCAGCGCCTCACCCCCTCGAAGGATCGGGTGCTCGAGGCGGGGGACATGGTGCTTTTGGGCAACGGCAAGAGCCGCCTCACCCTGCTGGCCGAGATGCCCCTGGAGGGTGGGGCCCGTCCCCACACCACACCGCGTGTCTCCTCGGCCACGGTGCAGCTCGAGCGCTCCATCGACCGGTGCGCGCGCCACCCGCTGCCGGTGTTCCTCCGGGGCGACTCGGGCACGGGCAAGACGTTCATCGCGCGGGAAATCCACCGCCGCGGCGGTCTGGAGGGCAGCTTCGTCATCCTCAACTGTGGGCGGCTGCCACAGGATCCCGCCTCGCTCACGAGTGAATTGCTCGGGCATCTCAAGGGCGCGTACACGGGCGCCTCGCTCGCGCGCGTGGGCAAGCTCTATGGGGCCAACGGCGGCACGCTCTTCCTGGACGAGGTGGAGTTCCTGCCGCGCATCGCCCAGGACTTCCTCGTGGACGTGCTGGAGGGCACCGGGAGCCTCGCGCCGCTGGGCGCTCCGGCGGACTTCCGCGAGCCCCCGCCCCGCTTCCGCCTCATCTCCGCCTCCAAGGTGCCGCTGCGGCAGACGGACTTGCGGCCGGACCTGGCGCAGCGGCTCGCCGCGGGCGACTTCATCATCCTGCCCACGCTCGAGGAGCGGCGCGAGGACATCCCCCACCTCGTCGCCACCTTCCTGCACCGGCTCAAGGTCGAGCAGCAGTACGACGCCCAGCTCACCCCCGAGGCGCTCGACTTCCTCGCGCGGGCGAACTGGCCCGGGCAGATCCGCGAGCTGGAGTCCACCGTGCGCACGGTGGTGGCGCGCGAGGCGGCCCAGCAGTCCCTGGAGGGCAACGCGAGCGCGCCGGCCCTCATCTCGCTCGAGGCGGTGCGCTCCTATCTGGAGCAGCGCGCGTTGGGCTTCGGAGGCGCGCTGGGGCCGCTGGCGCCGCTGCTCCTGCCGATGACGGGCTCCTCCCCGGTGGAGTCCCTGGCGCCCGTGCGCAAGCGACCCAGTGCCCTGACCGTCCAGGACATCCAGGAGGCCCTGGCCCGGCAGGGTGGCAACAAGACCCGGACCGCGGCGGACCTGGGCATCGCGCTCAACACGCTCAAGGCCCGGATGAAGGCGTTGGGGATGTCGTGAGCGGGGGCTAGCGCCGCACCACCCGGTTGCGCCCGGCCTGCTTCGCCTGGAGACAGGACGCCTCGGCCGCGTCCAGCAGGTTGCCATACGGCTCCTGGGGCCGCATCGCCGCGACGCCCACCGACACCGTGAGGTGGAAGCCGCCCGGCTCCGGGCCGAATCGCCTCGCCGCGAACCGGCGGCACATGCGCTGCGCGAGCCGCTCGCCCATGTCCGGGGTCACCGCGTAGAGCAGCGCCGCGAAGGCGTCCCCCTCCATGCGCCCGATGGGCCCGCGCCCGTCCAGCTCCGCGGCGAGCTCGTCCACCAGCGCGCTCAACGCCGTGTCCATCGCCTCGCGGCCGTGCGCGTCGTTGCCCTCCTGGGTCTCATCCACGTCCACCCACAGCAGCGTGAGCGGCAGCCGCGCCAGGTGCGCGTCCGACACGGCGCGCGCCAGCAACTCCTCGAAGTAGGGCCGCAGGTAGGCGCCCGTCCGGGGACACACCTGGGGGGCGCGTTCGCTCATCGGCGGCTCTCACTTGTGCGAGGCGGCGCGTGTCTTCGCGTGCGCCTTGTGGAAGCCCTCGTAGAAGCGCACCGCGTTGTCGCCCACCGTTTGGATGTGCTTGTTGTTGAGGTACGCCGTCACCGGCCCGGCCACCAGGGGCATCGCCCGTCCGAGCGTCTGCATGCCCCCCTTCTTGAGCAGCACCTCGGCCACCTTGCCCAGCACCCGCGGCCCCGAGCGCTGGATGGTTCCCACGCCCGTCGTGTAGCCGTACAGGTCCAACAGCTCGTTGAGCGCGTGCGTGCCCTTGAGGTTCACCTTGTACAGCGTGGCCACGTCCACGAGCAGCGTGAGCTGCAGCCACGCCATCACCGTCAAATCCACGGGCAGCCCCATGAGCCCGAAGGCACCGAAGATGCCCCCGGTCATGCTCGCCACGTGCTTCTTCTCGTCGATGAGCCGCTGGGCCCGCTCGCGCACGCCCGCGGACGGGTAGCGCTGCTCCAGCTCCAGCACCCGCTTGCGCGCGCGCGGCACCTCCTGCTGCACCAGGTCCGTGAGCTTCGTGTCCGCCAGCTTCTTCAGCTCCGCGGGGGTGAGCTTCTTCACCGTGTCGGCGATGGGATCATAGAACGCCATGCTGCCCTCCTCCCCTCAATAACCCTGCTCCTCGAGGTACAGGTCCACCAGCGCCGCTTCCTCGTACCAGGCATGCCGCATCTCCACCTGGAACCAGCGCGAGTCCGGCTTCGTCGAGCGCACCTCGAGCTTCACCTGGTCGGGCGCCGTGTCGATGACCACCGCCCGGGCCTTGCACGCCGGCCCCGGCTCCTCGCCATAGCCGTCCTCCAGGCACACCTCGTCGCCCACGGCCAGCCGCCGCGTGTACTCGGTCGCCAGGTAGCGGGCCTCGTCACACGGGCCGCGCACCGACGAGCGCCCATGCTGCTCGCAGCGATCCTTCAGCGGCGCGCGCACCACCTTCACCGAGCCCACCAATGGATCATCGTCGTTGGGGTTGGGACGGAACGCCTCGCGGCTCGTCCCACAGCCGACGAGCATCCCCACCAGGACCGCGCCTGCCCACGTCCACTTCATCTCGTCCCTCGCCTCTCGAAGCGCCTCCGCGCGCCCCTCGCGCGCGAGCATGGCAAGCCCGCGCGGGAGCGTAAAGCGGAGCGAGGCGGACGGGACGTGCTTCAGGCGATGCGCCGCGCCGGGCCCGGAATCTCCTCCGTCACCCCGGGCACGATGCGGTTGGCGGCGTCCACGAACACCACCGTCGGCTTCCAGTTCCTCGCCTCGTTCTCCTCCACCTCGGCGAACGTGGCGATGATGACCAGGTCCCCCGGCTTGTTCAGGTGCGCGGCGGCGCCATTGATGCAGATGACGCCGCTGCCCGCCTCACCCTCCAGGGCGTACGTCTCCAGGCGGGTGCCTTGCGTCACGTTCCACACCGCCACCTTCTCGAAGGGGAGGATGTCGGCGGCGCGCAAGAGGTTCCGGTCGATCGTGACCGAGCCCTCGTAATCCAGATCGGCCTGGGTCACGGTCGCGCGGTGGATTTTGGACTTGAAGAGGATTCGGCGCATGGCGGATGTCGGGGTCCGTGGGGAATTCCGGCGCAACCGTAACGGGGGATGCGCCGGGGAACAACCGACAACACCTCGTCCGCCAGCCTGCCCTCCTCTCCGCCGCGAACTACTTCCGGAAATTCAGGAGTTGGGAGATGTCCATCGGCACGTTCTGGGAGCCGGACTGCAACTGGCCGTCGAGCATCACCTGGGCGTTGCCCCCCGAGCGCAGGGCATTGGCCGCGGACAGGGCGCTGGCGAAGTTGATCTTCAGGGGCAGGGTGAGCTCCTTGGTGCCACCGGGCTCGAGCATGCCGAGGTTGCCCGTGGCGAGGTTGCCCACGTTGGCGCCCGCCACCTTGAGCGCGCCGCCGATGCCCGCCACCGGCAGGGCGAAGCTGTTGCGGTTCTTCACCACCAGGGGGAACTCCACCGTGGCGCCCTGCACGGTGACGTTGGTGATGCGCGGCGACTGGAACTGCACCTGGGGAATCTTGGGGACCTCGAAGGTGCCCTCGTGCTCCAGGGGGAAGCTGAGCACGCCCAGCGGCGTCTTCACGCCGAGGCTGCCCTGGGCCTTGTAGCGGGCGCTGTCCTTGTTGAGGAACGTCGTCACCACCGGCGCGATGTCCGCGAAGCGCACGTTGGCGGGGAAGACGAGCTCCGACTTGCCGTTGGCCTTGAGGTTGAGGCCCTTGGCGGGCGTGCCCGCCACCACCTGCTTGTCCTCGACGAAGAAGGCGTAGCTGATCGACGCGAGGCTGAGGCCCAGCGGGTTGGGGTTGTTGAGCTGGTAGACGAGGTCGACGGTGGCGTCGGAGAGCGAGGCCTGGGACAGGCGCGCCGTCTTGAAGGTGAGGGTGGGCTTCTTGAAGGCATTCTTGGCCATCTTCTGCAGCGCGGCGCAGCCGGTGCCGAGCGAGAGGCCAAGGACAGCGAGGAGGAGGAAGGTTCGATTCGTCTTCATGGGTAGGGAGGCGGACGGGAAGAGCGCCGGGGCCATTCAATCGCCCCTCGCGCGGGCCGTCACCGGGACAGTGCACCGGGTGGGGGGCGATGGTAAGTCTTGAGCACCTTGAGACCGCGCGAATTCCGCTGGTTGTCCGTCCTGCTCGGCGCCTTGTTGTCGCTGTCCGCCTGCTCCCGGAGCGCGGGCGGGGAGTCCAACCGTACGCTGCCGCTCGCTCCGTGCCGCCTGGAGGGCGTGGGAAGGCAGGCCCTGTGCGGCACCCTGGAGGTGTGGGAGGACCGCGCGGCGAAGCAGGGGCGCAAGGTGCCCTTGAAGGTCGTGGTGGTGCCCGCGCTCGCCTCCTCGCCCCTGTCGGATCCGCTGGTGCTCCTGGCCGGCGGCCCCGGACAGGGCGCCGCGAAGCTGGCCGGGCAGGTGATGCCGCTGCTCGAGCGCATCCAACGCCAGAGGGATCTCGTCTTCGTGGACCAGCGCGGTACCGGCGACTCCCGGCCGCTCGAGTGCGATCCCATCCCGCCCACCGCGCCGCTCACCGAGCAGTTCGACGACACCTTCCGCGAGAAGGAGGTGCGCGCGTGCCTGGCCAGCTACGACGCGGACGTGCGCCTGTACACCACACCCATCGCCATGGATGACCTGGACGAGGTGCGCGCGGCGCTCGGCTACGACAAGCTCAACCTCTGGGGCGTGTCCTACGGCACCCGCGCCGCGCTCGTGTACCTGCGCCAGCACCCCGAGCACGTGCGCACCGTCATCCTCGATGGCGTGGCGCCCCTGTCGCTCGTGCTCCCCCTCTACGTCGCGCGCGACGGCCAGCGCTCGTTGGACTTGCTGCTCACGAGCTGCGAGCAGGACGCGGTGTGCTCGCACCGCTACCCGAACCTGCGCGACCGCTTCACCACGCTCCTGGAGAGCCTGGCGCGTGAGCCCCTGAAGACCCGCGTGCAGCACCCCCTCACCGGCGCCCTCGAGGACGTGACCCTCACCCGCACGGCCTTCGTGGGCGCGCTGCACTCCCTGCTCTACATGCCCGAGACGGCCGCCATGCTCCCGCTCGTGGTGGACCGCGCCACCCAGGGCGACTGGGGCCCCTTCGTCGCCCTCTACGTCACCATGCACGGCAACCTCGAGCGGAACATGAGCCGGGGCATGTACCTGTCCGTGGTGTGCTCCGAGGACGTGCCCCTCATCACCGAGGAGGCCCTCGTGCGCGAGACGCGCGGCTCCTGGATGGGCGAGCGCGAGCTGCGCGACACGCTCAAGACGTGTGAGCTGTGGCCCCGGGGCAGCGTGCCCGCGGGCTACCGGGAGCCGGTGACGTCGGACGTGCCGGTGCTGCTCCTGTCCGGGGAGCTGGATCCCGTGACGCCGCCCCAGTGGGCCGAGGACGCGAAGAAGACGCTGTCCAACAGCCTGCACGTGGTGCTGCCCGGCGTGGGCCATGGGACGAGCTCCGTCGGGTGCGCGCGCACCCTCATGGCGGACTTCCTGACGCGCGGGAGCGTGAAGGGACTCGAGCCCAAGTGCCGCGAGAGCCTGGCCCGTCCTCCCTTCTTCACCTCCTTCGCGGGGCCGGTGCCATGATCGACGTGACGAACCTGCACAAGCGCTTCGGCGCGGTGACGGCCGTGGAGGACGTGAGCTTCCGCGCCGAGGACGGCGTGGTGACGGGGCTGCTCGGGCCCAACGGCGCGGGCAAGACGACCACCCTGCGCATGCTCTACTCGCTCATCCGCCCGGACCGGGGCAGCGTGAAGGTGGACGGCCTGGACGTCGCCGAGCGCCCCCTGGACGTGCGCCGCGCCCTGGGCGTGCTGCCCGACGCCCGCGGCCTCTACCCGCGCCTCACCGCGCGCGAGCACGTGCGCTACACCGGGGAGTTGCACGGCCTGTCCGGCGCGGCGCTCGACTCGCGCATCGCCGAGCTGGTGGAGCTGCTCGACATGAAGGACATCGCCGACCGGCGCACCGAGGGCTTCAGCCAGGGAGAGCGCATGAAGGTGGCGTTGGCGCGGGCGCTCGTGCACGGGCCGCGCAACGTGCTGCTGGACGAGCCCACCAACGGCCTGGACGTGATGAGCACGCGCGCGGTGCGCACGCTCATCCGCCGCCTGCGCGAGCAGGGCCACTGCATCGTGTTCTCCAGCCACGTGATGCAGGAGGTGGCCGCGCTGTGCGACCGCATCGTGGTGGTGGCGCGCGGCCGCGTGGTGGCGGACGGCACCCCGGACGAGCTGCGCGCGCGCACGGGCAGGGAGAACCTCGAGGAGGCGTTCGTGGCGATCATCGGCAGTGACCAGGGGTTGATGCTATGAAGTCGCTGCTGTCCACGGTGTTCCGCAAGGAGATGCGCGACCACCTGCGCGACCACCGCTCGGTGTGGAGCGCGGTGGGCATGACCCTGCTGGGGCCCCTCCTCTTCGGGGTCATGTTCACGGTCATGGCCTCCTGGCTCAACAAGGACAAGCCCCTGGAGCTGCCCGTGCTGGGCCGCTCCCATGCCCCGAGCCTCGTCGCCTACCTGGAGCGCTCCGGCGCCACGCTCACCGAGCCTCCCGCGGACTACGAGGCGCGCATCCAGGCGGGCAAGCTGGACACGGTGCTCATCATCCCCGAGGACTACGGCGAGGACTTCGCCGCGGGCCGCACCGCCAAGGTGCACCTCGTCATGGACAACTCGCGCAACCAGGCGCGCACCACCATCCGCCGGGTGCAGCAGTTGATCAACGGGTACTCGGGCCTGCTGGGCGCGCAGCGGCTGCTCGCGCGCGGGGTGGCGCCGGAGCTCGCCTCGCCCGTCAAGATCGAGGAGGTGGACCTGTCCACGCCGGAGCGGCTGGCGGCGAGCCTGCTGTCCATCATCCCCATCTTCCTCGTGTTCGCCGCCTTCTCGGGCGGGATGAACGTGGCCATCGACGCCATGGCGGGCGAGCGCGAGCGTGGCTCGCTGGAGTCCCTGCTGCTCAATCCCGTGCGGCGCGAGGCGCTGGTGGTGGGCAAGTGGCTCGCCGCCGTGGTGTTCGCCATCGCGGCGACGACGCTGTGCCTCGTGGCCTTCCTCCTGGTGATGAACCGGGTGCCCCTGCAGGACCTGGGCGTGAAGGTGCGGTTGGACGCGCTCGCGGTGCTGGGCCTGTGGGCGGGCGTGCTGCCCCTGGCGCTCATGGCCTCGGCGGGACAGATGCTCCTGTCCACCTTCGCGCGCTCCTTCAAGGAAGCGCAGACGTACATGCAGATGTTGTCGCTCCTGCCCACGCTGCCCGGCATGGTGCTGGTGCTCTCGCCCGTGCAGAGCCAGACGTGGATGTTCGCCGTGCCGGTGCTGGGTCAGGAGATGCTCGTGCAGGAGTTGATGCGCGGCGAGCCCCTCGGCCCCATGCCCTTCGTGCTGGGGCTCGTGAGCTGCACGGCGCTCGCGCTGGTGTTCCTCGCGTGGACGGCCCGCCTGCTGCGCGACGAGCGCATCATCTTCGGCCGCTCCTGAGCCGCTCCCATGGTGACGCTGAGCCAGGGACTTCGTGTCGACGGGTGCCTTCTCCGCTATGCGGACAGCGGAGGAGAAGGAACACCGATCGTGTTCACTCATGGGGCAGGCGCCGACCATCACATGTTCGACGCGCAGTACGATCGGCTCGCGATGTCGGGACACCGGGTGGTGGTATGGGACATGCGCGGACACGGGGCATCCAGGCCGAATGGTGAACCCTTCACCGGGGAGCGCGCGTGCCGGGATCTCATCGCGCTCATCGAGCACCTGCGACTGTTCAAGCCAGTGCTGGCTGGGCTCTCGCTCGGTGGCAATCTCTCCCAGGCGGCCGTTCGGCGGAGCCCCGGGTCCTACAGGGCCCTCATCGTGATGGGCGCCACCTGGAACACAGGGCCGCTCACCGCCACCGAGCGTTTCCTGCTCAAGCTGGCGGCTCCGTCACTCGCGTTGGTGCCAGAGTCGAGACTTCCGCTTCTCATGGCACGCGCGTCGGCGGTGACGTCCGCCGCTCGGGAAGACGCGGTTCGCGCGTTCGCGCAGATGAGCAAGCCGCGGTTCATCGAGGTCTGGAAGGCGACGGTCGGATTCGTCACGCCCGAGCCCTCGTACCGGACTCCACTCCCTCTCTGTTTGATCAGGGGCGCTGCCGACGAGACGGGAAACATCGCCACCGCGATGCCTCGGTGGGCCGCGGCGGAAGGAATCACCGAACATGTCGTCCCCAATGCGGGGCACCTTGTCAGTCAGGATGCGCCAGAGGCCGTCACCGCGATCATCGAGAGGTTTGTCTCCACGCTTCCGCGCGCGTGAGGTGCCGGTCCGGCTGTTTTCGCACGACCGGTCAGGGCTTCGCGTAACCGAGCGCCCGTGCTTCCAATCCCGCGAGAGAGGGCTCGTGGAGGAAGGTCACCCAGCCCTCCCTCCGGGAGTGCCGGGGCACGTAGGAGATGAAGAGTTCGGAGCGCTCGCGGACCTCGCCCCCCTGGCGCAGCTCCACCCCCACCCGGACCTCCTCCGCCGTCTCCTCCCCCCGGTTCTCCACCGTGATGGGCACCCGCCAGTGTCCACTCCCCTGGAGAGGCTTGCCCACGGTGACCACCAGATCCGGCGGCGTGTCGCCCATCGTCCATGCGTCCACCGCCACGTAACCCAGCACCGCCGCCACGAGCGCGCAGCTGACCCCGAAGACGACCCACTCCAGCCAGTTCCAATGCGCCTTCATGATTGGATGAGCAGCCTTCCCGCGGACGCGCCGAGCGTCCCCGCGAATCCGAGCACCACCACCTGCGCCACGCAGATGGACAACCCGTTGCCGTCGAAGCGCCCGAAGAACCACAGCACCAGCGCCCCGGAGACGAGCGCCAGCGCGTAGGTGATGACCGTGCCCGCCAGCACGTCCCACAGGTGACCCCGCCTCGTGAAGCGGCTCGCCCCCGTGAAGTCGAGCTGGTACAGGATGAGCCCTCCGAGCAGCAGCGACAGCAGCGCCGTCCCCAACTGCCGCAACGGTGTCAGCTCCACGGCGATCATCACGATCTCCTCGGTGGGCGCCACGTTGGCCGCGAAGAGCACCGCTCCGCAGAAGCCGATGACGAGCTGTCCGGGCACGTGATCGGCCGCGTCGCGTTTGCTCGCGTCGTCCCCTTGCTTGCCGCCCTCGCCTCCGCTCCCACCTCCGAACTGCGCGCTGCCCACCGAGATCCCGATGGCCACGGAGCCCGCTTCCACCGTCACCATTCCCACCACCTCCGGCCACGAGCTGTTCGCGGTGAGGCGGCCAATCAGGAAGAGCACCGCCGTGGACACCAGCAGCCCGAGCCCCAGCTCCTCCACCGAGTCCGTGAACACCTCGCTCCAGTTCACGTCCCGCCGGAAGCCGCCATAGCGGTTGTAGCCGAGCAGCAGCACGAAGGTGCCCAGCAGGTAGAGCAGCAGGTGCGCGGGCCGGGTGATGAAGCCCGCCCACCACACCTCCATCGTGTAGAGCAGCGGCAGGCTGAAGAGCAGCCCGCCCGCGATGCCCCGGCCGTACTCGCGCAGGGACTCCATCACCGGGCGGCGGCGCCTCTCCGGCGAGGCGTTTCCCTCGGGCTCGTGCCGCGCGTCATTCATGGCGCCGCCCAATGTATCCAGCCCCGTACGGGGGGACAGTTCCCGGAAGGCACGCCGCGGTGGGTCATGAGCCCCTGGACTCGCCGCCATGGGCTCCTTCCCGTCTCCCCTCCGCGAGCCCCTTCTCCTCCCACCCGCCACGCCCTACCTTCCCTCCACGCATCTGGGCGTCGTGGATCATTTCCTCGGTGGGGGGCGTGGAGGACTCTGACGGGCATTGGTGCGCGAGGGAATGAACCGTGAACTACCACCTCCGCACCCAGGCCGAACTCGACGCCTCGCTCGACCAGGTACTCGCCGCCGCTCCCCATGACGTCACCCGGAGTGACTCCTGGTTGCTCGTCTATGGCTCCATGCTCGAGGAGCCGCCGTTCTCGCCCGAGGATCGGCGGCCCGCGACCCTCGAGGGCTGGGAGCGCGTCTTCTGCCTCGCCGACCCGAAGATGCGCGGCACCGGGCGGCGTCCCGGGCTCTGTCTGGGACTCGTCCGGGGGCACCGCTGCCGCGGACTGGCCTACCGGCTCGCCGCGCGCACCGTGCGCGAGGATCTACGGCGCGTCTGGGAACGCGAGATGCTGTTGCCCTTCTACGTGCCCTGTTGGCTCGAGGCCCGGACGCCGCGAGGCCTCATCACCGCGCTGACGTTCTGTACCGATCCCGACAGCCCATTGTACGAGCCGTCCCTGAGCGAGCCGGCGATGATCGAGCGACTCGCCCGGTGCGAGGGCGAGAACGGCTCCAATGCCGAGTACCTCGACGAGACCGTGCGACAGCTCGCCGAGGTGGGCCTTCCCGACACGGGCCTGGACCACCTCGCCGAGCGCGTTCGTGCCGTGCGCGCCGCCCGCCTCGAACTCAGGTAGGGCGGCGCTCTTGCGTGCCTATCCCATCGCGGACGTCAGCCGGTGGCCCGCGGACGCGACGAGCGCGTCCTCGATGAAGCCCGCGATGATGTTGGGGATGCGCAGCTTGCGGGTCGCGAACTCACGCACCGCGTAGAGCGCGCACGAGGAGGCCAACGCGGCCACCGCGCCCACCACGGCGAAGCCCAGTACGGACCGCTCCTTCTGCCGTGCCACGGCCGCTCCCACCAGGGCCCCGGAGGCCAGCCGCATGAGGAGCACCGGCGGCACGAGGCGCGAGGGCATCCCTGGCAGCTTGTCCAGCACCAGCTCGCCCAGCGCGAGCACCGGCAGGACGCGCGCCGTCGTCGACGACGCGAGGAACTGCTCCACGGGACTCGCCTTCGCGCTCGCTCCCTCTTCGGCCAGGTGTTGGCTCAGGAAGGTCGGAGCACTCAGCGCCCTCATCCCCGCCATCGCCCCCATCCCCGCCGCGGTCATCATGTCGCTTCGATTCATGTGTCCACCCCTCGTGGCTGAGACCACTTCGCCTGTCAGCGAGGATGGGGATGCCAACGAGGAGCGACCATTCCCCACACAGGGGTTGCCTGCTCGGCTGCCGCTCCCCGCGCGTCAGGGCTGGAGGGAGGTCGGGGGGGGATCCGGCTTCCTCACGGGGATGTAGCACTTGCCCTGGTACTCGGCCGTGCTGCGCGGGCAGGGGGCCCTCTTCGTGTGTTCAATCCAGCAGCCTCCTCGGATTTCCACCTCCGTTTCCTCGAAGCATGGAGGCTTGCGCTGTTCCTTGAAGGGCTTCTCCGGCATCGGGTAGGAGGCGATGGGAAACGCGAGGTCCTGTCCGTCGGAGAAGACGACGGGGTTCTCGTTCACGGTTCGCGTTCTCGTCTCTTCGAGTGCGTGAGGCCAGAGGACGAGGGCGAGTCCCGCCACCGTCGCCGCCGCGGCCCCCGCGAGTCCCCAGCGGAGCACCTGTCGCCGGAGGCGCGAGGGCACGCGGTTGAAGTGGTCGTGCGCGTCCTTGCGTTTCTCGATGTGCGCGGTGGCGCCCGCGAGCCGGATGAGCAGCAGCGTCAAGTCGTGCAGGGAGGCGCGTCCCTGGGGGGACTGCTCGACGTGCACGGCCTGGTAGGGCGGGTGGATGGAGCCCTCGGCCCGGACGCTCCAGGCGCTTCGCGGACCTCCGTCCTCGCTCGTGCCCGGGAGCACCACCAGTACCGGGGCGCCCGTCTCGACATGGTGCGCTTCGTGGATGGAACCCTCGTCCGGGTCGGTGCCCCGGTAGCGTTTGCCCAGCCGATACGGCCCGATCCTGTCGCCCTTCTTGCCTGGGGTGCCGCTCATGTCCGTGCCTCCCGCTGTCGGAGCCTTCCTACCTGGAATGTCGGGCCCGTGTACAGACGTCGGAAGTCAGGGCGGCACGTCCCGGCCCTCGCCGAAGCCGAGCACCCACCACTTGGGGGCCTCCGCGCCGCGCTCCACCAGCGCCCCCGCCAGGTCCCACAGGGGCTCCGTCTCACCATCATCCGCGAGCCGGAAGGTCCCGTAGTGCATGGGCACGCTGTGGCGCGCGCCCAGGTCCACGCTGGCCTGCACGGCCTCGCGCGGCGAGATGTGCACCGGTGACATGAAGCCCTCGGGCTTGTAGGCCCCGATGGGCAGCACCGCCAGCCGCATCGGCCCGTAGCGCTCCCGGGCCTCGGCGAACTGCCGGCCCCAGCCCGTGTCCCCCGCGAAGTACGTCGCTCCGTGCGGCCCCCGGAAGACGTAGCCCGTCCACAGCGTGCCCCCACCGTCGGTCATGCCCCGGTTGGTGAAGTGTTGGGTGCGCGCGCTCACCAGTGTCACCTCGGGGGTGAGCGGGAACTCCTTCCACCAGTCCACCTCGGTCACATGGCGCAGACCTTCGCCCTCGAGCAACGCCCCGTTGCCCAGTCCCGCGAACAGGCGCATCGCGGGGAACTTCTCCTGGAGCCGCCGCAGCGTGGCCACGTCCATGTGGTCATAGTGGTTGTGGCTGAGCACCACCGCGTCGATGGGTGGCAGGTCCTCGAAGCGGATGCCCGGCGGACGCACGCGCTTGGGCCCCGCGAAGGACACCGGGCTGCACCGCTCGCTGTAGATGGGATCCGTGAGGATGTTGAGCCCGTCGAGCTGCAAGAGCACCGTGGCGTGGTTGATGAACGTCACGCGCAGGGCGCCGCGGCCCACGCGCTCGGGCGGAGGCGGGCCGTGCGGCACGTCGTGCCAGTCCTTCCACGGGCCGGGCCGGCGCGTCCGCATCCAGTCCATGAAGCCCATGCGCTGCTCGCGGGGCTCCAGGTTGAAGAAGCGCCGGCCATCGAAGTGGTCGCTCGGGGGGCCCTTCCAGGTGGGCGCGGCGAAGACGCAGCCTCCCGCGCCCACCGCCATCCCCAGGACGAGCACTCCGAGGCCAAGGCGCGACAGGAGACGGGTCGGGACGAGCGTGCTCATTGCTCCTTCGGGGCTCCAGGCGAGGTCAGCGCCTCCTGGGTCGACGACTGCTTTGCCTGTCGATTCAACCTCTCCTCTTCGCGGGCCTTCTGGGCGATCGCCTTGACCTGGGCTCGGGCCTTCGCTCGTCCGTGCAGCGAGGAGTCGCCCACCGTCACCACCGTGAATCCATCCACTTCGACCCGTTGGACCTTCTTCATGGCCACTTCTCCTTCACCTGTGTGCATCTTCGCATGGGCCTGTCCATCGTCCACCTCCACCTTCCGAGCGGAGTCCTCTCATCTAGATGGGGGCGTATTTCAAGACCTCGGCGAAGGTGTTGCGGAGCAATGTCTCCAGTTGCTCGTAGTCCTCGGTGTCGAGCCCTGCCCAAAAGGGTTTGAGTCGATTCGATGTGAGGTAGACGACCCCGATGGGGACCCAGTTGACCGAGTCATGGATGGGCACACAGACCATGGAGGAGAAGATCTGATCGTGCGTCCATGACTCCAGCATGGATGCCGTGAAGTTGGCATGCAGCCGGGGGTCCCCGGACGCTTCGAGCGTCGTGGCTCTCGACGTTGAGCACGTGCATCTGCCAGGACGCCCAGAAGTCTTCCTGGTGCCGCCGCACGAAGTTGCGCGCCAGCCGCTCCATGAGTTCCGCACCGGGCGAGGGCGGATTGTTCGACAGCAGCGCGTAGACGCGGGCCACGGGCTGGTGGCGTTGGGCTCTCTTCACGCGCTCCAGCAACAACCCACGCAGCCGGGGATCGGCCAGGCTCAAACCCACCATCAACACCGTCTTCTTCTCCTCCGTGAAGAGATCGTCGAGTTTGCGGCTCGCCCAGTCTCCCCGCGCCTCGTGGTAGTCCTTCTCCGAGAGGACCACCGTGCCCGACGATGTCTTCCCCGGAGCCGGGGGGAGGTAGCCGTGAAGGTGCACGACGTGTGGCTCCGCGGGCCGCTCCCCGGTCACGATGACCTCGGGTGCCTTTCCCAGCAGGCGCTCCGCCGCGCGCTCCAGCAGATCATCGAAGTTGAAGGTGTAGAGGCCGTGCAGCCGCCTCCTGGGCGTGTCCATCGAGGTGGCCAGGATGGCGGCCAGTTCCAGGTGGATGCTGCTCACGTCCTTGGGGACGCCCCGGTACAGCGCGTCGCGGAGCATGTCGAGGTAGCGCTCCGCGGGCAGCTTGTCGCGCACGACGTCCACCACGGCTTCCCGCCCGAAGTTGTCCACGAAGATCCGGGCGGCCACATCGAGGTCGCCAGATTGGAACTCGAGGTCGCTGTGCTCCTGGGCCAGGAAGGAACTCAGCAGCCGGCGGTTCAGCTCGTTCCAGGACGGCAATCCCGACGCGATGGACGCGCCCGCGCCCACGAGGAACTCCAAGGAGCCCTCCTGGAAGCTCCGCTGGAGGTTGGCAACGAAATCACCCGCCGACAGACTGCTCATGCTCATGGAGCCCCTCTTTCCCCGTACCCGCCGTTGTTCCCCACGCGCACTACCTTACGAACAACGTCTGACACATCTACCGGAAAAGTCACCAGGGAAGGTGCGCCGCGTCATCGGTGCCTCGTGCTCCCACGGCGGGGGAACGGGCAGGCGCCCGCCGTTCATTCAGGTACAATCACTTCACCTGGCCAGCAGGAGTGGGCTTCAGCCACTTGTACACACTGGGGCCGGATCTTCCGTGCGCGACGCTCCGGCCGTACCCACGGACAACAGACGGTGGGCGGGCATGGGCCCACCTTGGAGCTGACTTGGAGCCGACATGACCCCGGAGAGAGAACTCACGCTGATGTTGGCGCCGGCCTCCGTGGCCACGGCGTCCGGAGAGCCCCGATTTGGCACCTACCAGGGCGAACTGCCCGAGGTGGATTTGCAGAAGCTCAGCGGCCGGTGGGCCCCGTCGGCGGCGAAGGATCGCCTGCTCAAGCGCAAGCGCTGGCACTACACCCTGGCGGCCACGCGCGAGGTGCTGGCGCTCTTCGCGGTGGTGGACGTGGGCTACTCGGCCAATGCCTTCGCGGTGGCGTTGGACTTGAAGGAGCGGCGGGTGCTCTGCGACGTGAGCTTCCTGGGGGCACCGGGTCCGCTGGCCGAGGTGGGCAACCGGCCCGGGGCGGGGCTGTCCGTGTCGTTCCGCACGCTGGGCGGGAGGATGACGGCGCAGCGCGGCGCGGAGGACGAGCGCTACCGGCTGCGCGTGGACGTGAGCCGCTTGCGCACCGGCAGCCTCCAGACCTTCCAGTGGGATGGGAGCCTGTTGGTGGCCGGGGGGGCTCCGGCGCTGTCGGTGATCGCCCCCGTGGAGGGGGACGGCTTCGTCAATGTCACCCAGAAGCGCGGCGGGATGCTGGCCTTCGGCACGATCGAGGCGGGGGGCAAGCGCTTCCAACTCGACGGGGGCGTGGGGGGCACGGACTACACCCAGGGCTACCTCGCGCGGCACACCGCGTGGCGCTGGGCCTTCCTGGCGGGACGGCTCGCGGATGGCACCCCCGTGGGCCTCAACCTCGTCGATGGCTTCAACGTGAGCTCCCACACCAACGAGAACGCCTTGTGGCTCGGCAACCGGCTCATCCCCCTGGGCCGCGCCAGCTTCGAGTACGACCGTCAGGAGTTGATGAAGCCCTGGCGGTTGCGCACGGACGACGGGGTGGTGGACCTGAGCTTCCAACCCCTGCACGTGCACCGCGAGGACCATGACTTCAAGGTGGTGGTGAGCCACTTCGCCCAGCCCCTGGGGCTCTTCGAGGGCACGGTGCGCGTGGACGGCCACACGCATGTGCTGTCCGCGGTGCCCGGCGTCACCGAGGACCAGGACATGCTCTGGTGAACAGCCCCGGCGGGAGGGGGTGGCTGCGGTGGGAGTGGGAGTGGCCTATGCTCGGGTTGCGCTCGGGGGCTTCATGCGTTGCTCGAAATGCGGTCACGTCATTGACGATGCGTCGTTGGACTACTGCGCCGAGTGTGGCGAGCCCCTGAACGTCCAGGCGGACGAGGACGACGAGCGGACCGAGGTCTCCCAGTCGCGCTACGCCGCCGAGGACGAGGCGACCGCCGTCACCGACACCGAGGACGACAATCCGGATGGCGCCGAGCCGGATTACGAGGAGCGGGACCGGCCCGCTCCCGCGGACTCCTGGGGGGACTGGTTCTCCCAGGCCGCGGGCGCGCTGTTCGTCGCCGTGACGCAGGTGGGCGGCACGTTCCAGGGGCTGCTGGATGATCCCCGCTTCCGGGCGCGCCTGCCGGGCGGCTCGCTGACGTTGGTGGGCGTGGGGCTCGTGGGGGTGGGGCTGGTGCTCTCCGTGGCGCCTCCCATCCCGGGCATTGGCCTGATGGGCTCGGGGGTGGTGCTCCTGTGGGGAGCGCTCGCGGCGGTGAACGAGTGGCGCCAGGTGCACGAGGCGCCCGAGTACCCGGGTCGGCCCGTGCCGCCCCTGCCTCCGGCGCTCGCGAACCTGCCCCGGGAGATGGAGCATCCGGCGGTTGGCCAGACGTTCGCGTTGCTCGTCTGCGCGTATGCCTTGTTGATGCTGGGCTACGGGCCCATTTCGTGGGTGTGGATGCTCGCCGCGGGGCTGCTCGGCTACGACCAGGGCCGGAGGTACTTCGTCCCTCCCGAGGACGGCTTGCCCGAGGGGGAGCCGGGGTCCGCGTCGCACCCGTGGGTGTTGGCGGGCGTGGTGCTGTGCAGCGTCTCGCTCCTGCTGCCGTGGACGCCGGCGAGTACGTGGGCGTCGGGCACGCGGGGTGGAGAGTTGCCGCTGGTGGCGCTCACCCAGTTCACGTTGCTGTTCCTCGCGTGCTCGGCGGTGAAGCACCGGGGGCTCGGGGGGATGCACCCGCTCTTCCTCACCCTCATGTCCGTGTGGCTCATGCTGTGGTTCTTCTTGATGAAGAACTCCCACAGCCCGGGCCCGTGGGTCTTCCTGCCGGGCGTGCTGACGCTCGTCATCGTCGTCGCGCGCCACCTCATTCCGCAACGCACCCCGGAGGCGAAGGAGTCGGCCTCGGACCTGGATCTCCAGGGCTGAGCCCTGCGTCCCTGAACCGTTCCGCACGAAAGAGAAGAGCGCCTCGTGAAGCCGGGGCCTCACGGGGCGCTCGGGGAAGCATCAGGAAAGACTGCCTGTCACTTCTGGTTCTGGAGCCAGGCGCGCACCTCGGGCAGGGCGCGCTCGCGCAGCATCACGTCCTGCTCCAGCTTCTCGATCGTCTGGCTCATGGCCTGCTTCGCCTCCTCCACCGGGTGCGCCATCAGGAGCTTGCGCACCTCGTCGAGCTGCTTGCGCTCGCGCAGCGCGCCCAGCGACTCCACCACCCGCCGCAGCAGCATGGGCGCCGCTCCCGTGCGCGCCAGCACGTCCTTCCAGCGCTTCTGCTTCTCCGCCCACCACGCGTCGCGGCCCGTGCGGTTGGCCATCAGCCCCGTGAGGAAGCTCGCCACGTCCTGCATCTTCACCTTCTCGCCGAAGAAGAGCTGCTGCGCGGCGGCCGCCAGTTGCGGATCCTCGAAGGAGGTGATGGCCATGAGGTAGCGCCGCTGCGTCGCCGGATCCGGCTCCACCGGCATCTTCTCGAGCAGCTTCTCGTACAGCGCCTTGTCGCCCTCTCGCGCCACCATGCTCACCGCCACGTCGAGCAAGTTGGGCTCCAGCGCGCTCGTGTCCCCGTTGAGCGCCCGCTCCACCCGGGGCCGCGCCTCGGCCAGCGCCTTGCGGCTGCGCGCCACGCCGCCAATGGCCCGCACCAGCGCCGCGCGCCGCAGCTTCACCCGGTCCGTCTCTCCCGGAGCCGGCTCCCACCCGAGCTTCTCGAGCCCCGCGCCCAGCAGCTTCTCCACCCACCGGCGGAAGCGCTCCTGGTCCTCGCCGTCCACCAGTCGGCTCTCCACGTACGCGAGCCGGCCCACCAACTCGTCCAGCACCGCGTCGTCCTCCTCGTGGCCGAGGCGGCCCGCCAGGTCCAGGAACGCCGCCAGCGTCGCCTGGCCGCTGCGCGCCAGCGCCCACTGATCCGCGAGCAGCGAGATGCGCTCGCTGGGCGCCAGCGCGTCCACGCTCGCCGACAGCCGCTCCAGCGCCCGCGCGTCGTACTGCACCCGGTAGAAGCCCGTGGAGTTCGCGTTGGCGACGAGCCACTTCACCTCGCCCGTGCCCTCCAGCTTCACCTCGGCGTGGGACTCGCGCAGCAGCACCCGCTGCTCGCGCACCCCGCCCGCGTCCGCGTAGCGCAGCACCATGGGCACCGGCCAGCGCTCGTTGCTCTTCACCCCGGGCTCCGAGTAGTAGCGCTGCTGGGAGAGCTTCACCGTGCGGCCCTCCAGCGACACGCTCACCAGCGGGTAGCCGTTCTGGCCAATCCACGCGTTGGCCAGCTCCAGCACCGGCTGCGACGAGGCGTTGGCGAGCGCCCGCCACAGGTCATCCGCCACCGCGTTGGAGCGCGCGTGCTTGCGCATGTACTGGCGCATGCCCTCGCGGAAGGCGTCCTCGCCGAGGAAGCCCTCGATCATCCGCAGCACCGCGCCGCCCTTCTCGTAGGTGATGAGATCGAAGCTCTCACCGGCCTCGTGCGCGTTGCGCACTTCCCCGCGGATGGGGTGCGTGGAGCGCAGCGCGTCCAGGTGCAGCGCCGCCGCCTTGCCCGCGTCGAAGTCCAGCCACACCCGCCACTCGGGCTTCCACGAGTCGACGATCTTGTACGCCATCCACGTGGCGAAGGCCTCGTTGAGCCAGAGGTCGTCCCACCACACCATCGTCACCCAGTTGCCGAACCACTGGTGCGCCAGCTCGTGCGTCACCACCTCGGCCACGCGCTTCTGCACCGACAGCGGCGCGGTGGCCGGGTCGAGCAAGAGGGCGATCTCCCGGTAGGTGATGAGGCCCGCGTTCTCCATGGCGCCGGCCTCGAAGTCGGGGATGCCGACCTGGTCCACCTTGCCGAAGGCGTAGGGCAGGCCGAAGTACGCCTGGAGCCGGGGCAGGGCCGCGAGCGCCGCGTCCTGGCCGAAGCGCGTGAGGTGCGCCTTCTCCGGCAGCGCCCAGGTGCGCACCGGAATCCCCTCCACCGTCTCCTCGATGGTGCCCACCAGCGGGCCCACCACGAGCGCCACCAGGTACGAGCTGAGCACCTCCGTCTCCTGGAAGTACAGCTTGCGCAGGTGGCCGTCGGACTCCTCGCGCTCGAGCCGGCCGTTGCTCAGCGCCGTGAGCCCCGTGGGCACCTGCACCGTGAGCGCCCAGCGCGCCTTGAAGGCCGGCTCGTCGAAGCACGGGAAGAGCCGCCGCGCATCCGCCGCCTCGAACTGCGTGGCCGCCACCTTACCCGCCATGTACAGGCCGCGCAGGCCCTCGGTGAAGCGGCCCGTCCACGCCACGTCCAGCGCTCCGGCTCCCGCGGGCAGTTGCTCGGGGAAGCGCAGCACCACCGTCTCGCTCTCCGGCACCACGCGCACGTCGTTGCACACGCAGATGCGGCCATCCTGCGTTCGGAACAGCACCTCTCCAATCTTCAGCGCGATGGCGTGCAGGATGATTTCATCCGTGGGCTTCTCCAGCTCCAGCTCGATCGTCTGCACGCCCGTGAACGCGCGCGCCTCCAGGTCGAGCGTCAGGGTCGCCGCGTACCGGCGCGGACGAACGGAGAGGGGAAGTCGGAAGTTCTTGTCTTCAGTCAGGTGAGCCATAGGCGGCGGCACTCTAGCGGGAGCGCGAGCGCTTGCCGGGCCGGACGCGCGTGCCTTTTCCCTCGGGCGTCCACCGGGTAACGGCTCCCCGCGCCACCCCCTGCCGGCCCTTCGTTTCCCCGCCCGCGAGGGAGTGTATGTTGATAGACTACATTGTTCGAGCCGGGGTGGCGTGAAGTCATGGGCCGCGGCGCGCGAGGGACGACGATGAGACGATGGGGACCCACGGACTACCGCGACATGCCCTGGAAGAACGGGGGCGGCGTCACCCGGGAGCTGCTGAGGCTGCCGCACCCGAGGGAGCCGGAGCGCTTCCTCATGCGCCTGTCGATCGCCACGGTGGCCTCGTCGGGGCCATTCTCCCTGTTCCCGGGGGTGGACCGGACGCTGCTCTTCCTCGAGGGCGAGGGCATGGCGCTGCGCCGGGAGGAAGCTCCCGAGGTGGTCCTCGAGCGGGGCAGTGCGCCGTTCCGCTTTCCGGGAGAGGTGCCCTTCGAGAGCCGGCTGCTCGGGGGGCCGGTGCACGACTTCAACCTCATGGTGGACCGGGAGCTCGCCGAGGCCCGGCTCGACGTGGTGGAGCTGGCGGCGGGCGGCGAGCACTCCATCGAGGGCGCGGGGAGCGTGTGGCTGTACGGGCTGGAGGGGAGGGCGAAGGTGTCGGGCGAGCCACTGGCCGAGCAGGAGCTGCTCGGCTGGGAAGCCCCTGGGAGCCTACGGGTGCGCGGGGTGGGAGCCGCCCGCGTGGTGGTCGTCCATCTCACCCCGCGAGGAGGGTAAGCCGCGAGCGGGGCCCTGCCCGCCCGGCCGGGGATGAGTGGCGAGGAGAGGGGGTTTGCGTTAGAGCCCCCGGACTTCATGCCTTCGTCCGACACCCCCGCGCCCAGACCCTCCGTCTTCCGCCACCGTGACTTCCGCCTGTACCAGCTCGCCCGCCTGTGCGCGGTGCTGGCGATGCAGATCGAATCGGTGGCCATCGGGTGGCAGGTGTACGAGCTGACGGGCAGCGCGCTGGCGCTGGGCTACACGGGCCTCGCGCAGTTCCTGCCCTTCGTGGCCTTCGCGCTGGTGGGCGGACAGGTGGCGGACCGCGTGGACCGGCGCGCCATCCTCGTGGTGTGCCAGAGCGTCATGCTGCTGTGCAGCCTGCTGCTCCTGTCCTTCACGATGGGCCACGTCCGGGACGTGCGCTTCGTCTATGGCGTGCTGGTGCTCTTCGGGACGGCGCGGGCCTTCTACGCGCCCGCGAGCGCGGCGCTCGTGCCCCGCCTGGTGCCCGCCGAGGATCTCACCCGCGCGGTGGCCATCAACTCGACGACGTGGCAGGTGGCCACCATCGCGGGTCCCGCCGTGGGGGGAGTCCTCTATGGCTGGGCGGGGGCCTCGGGGGCCTACATGGGCTCCGCCGCGCTGTGCGCGCTCACCGTGGTGTGGATGCTCTCGCTGAAGGTCCGCACGGGCCGCTCCTCGAGCGAGCCCTTCTCGATGACGACGCTGCTGGCGGGCTTCCACTTCGTGCGCCGTCAGCGGCTGCTGCTCGGCAGCGTCACGCTGGATCTGTTCGCGGTGTTGCTGGGTGGCGCGGTGGCGCTGCTGCCCATCTACGCGCAGGACGTGCTGCACACCGGGCCCTGGGGCCTGGGGCTGTTGCGCAGCGCGCCCGCGGCGGGGGCGGCGGTGGTGGCGATCCTGCTGGCCTCGCGTCCGCTGGGCGGCCGGGCGGGGTGGAAGATGTTCATCTCGGTGGCCATCTTCGGCGTGGCGACGCTCGTCTTCGGACTGAGCCACTCGCTGCCGCTGTCCGTGGTGGCCCTGGCGGTGGCGGGGGCGGCGGACATGGTGAGCGTGGTGGTGCGCGGCACGGTCGAGATGCTGGCCACGCCGGACGACATGCGCGGCCGGGTGGGCGCGGTGAACATGATCTGCGTGGGCGCCTCCAACGAGCTGGGCGAGTTCCGCGCCGGCTCCTTCGCCGAGCACATGGGCGCGGAGAAGGCGGTGGTGTCCGGAGCGGTGGGCACGCTGGTGGTGGTGGCGCTGTGGGCCTGGGGCTTCCCCGAGCTGCGGCGGGTGGACCACCTGGAGAAGGCGGCGCGCGAGCCCCTGCCGCCCGAGCCCGAGCCCCTGGCGGCGCAGTCGGCTCACTGAGCCGGAGGCCGTGGCGTCTGGGACGGTGAAGCGGGCCGTGCCGGGGAGGTGGGCTCGCGGTGCAGGCCGTGCCACAGCTCCAGGAAGACGCCGTTGGTCCAGCCGAAGCCGATGTCCCATGCGTCAACCCTGTTTGGGGCCGCCGTTCGGAGGTACCCAACGCTCTCCCGGCTTCGTCCACCCTGCCTCCGAGCGAGAAAAGATGCCCGTGTGTTCAAGCTGGGACAGTACCTGCTGCTGCCGTTGTTTGAGCAGTACCGCTCCCTGCTTCCATGGCTCTTGTAGCAGGTCCAACATGATCACACCGTTGTCGAGCTTGTGCGCCACGGCTCCACACCCCCAAAGACTGGTCTCTCCCATCAGTCGCGCCAGTCGCGGCCCGAAGAATGTCCGCGCAAAGAGTGTATCTGGTCCCCAACGCACGTAGCCCCGAGGATGCTGCAAGGTCCCCCCTTTCAGCAGCAACTCAGAGGCTGCCCCCTGGAACTGGATGTCCACCAATCCGTACTCCACGGGCAGAACGGTGGCCAGTTGCTGTGCCGTTTCAAAGAAGAGTCTCGGATCCCCGGGTCGCAACCGCATACGGCTATCGATGCACAGCCACCCAGGAACACTGTCACTCATGTTCCACGTCACACCATAGCGTGGCTGAACCGTCCGCAGTAGTACTGGCACGGGTGAATCCTCTCCTCGACGCGCTCCGTCACCGAAACGTATCAACTCCTTGCGCTGGTAGGGATTGCGCAGCCCCTCAGCTTCCCCCCAGTGGGTAGGTTCCCCTAAAGGCCCTCGCTCCATTATCTCCAGCAGTTCCTGTTTCCAGTCCCACGGAGAGCCCGGTAGCAAGAATTGCAACCTGATCTGCTCGACGTCCTCCATGCTCACCCTCCCATGAGGACGATCATCTTGATCTTCTCATCTGAATACTCTACCCGCAGGACGTGGGATCCCTCTTCCCAGACATCGTAGAACGACCGGGAGTCATCCGGCGCACGCAGCGCCTTGTGGACCTGAGCGCGCCCCATGGAGAAATCTAGCCCACCAGGCAGTTCCCCTCTATAACCAAATTGATCTTGAAGAGGAGCCTTCAAGAAAATGGTTTTGATCCGGTTCGTTTCGCTATTCGTTGTCAACTCCACGCCGTGCGATTCGAACGTGTAGTAAATCGTATCGGGAGCACCGATCTCATCATCAACCTCCGGTTCTCCCATCCTGGCGACGAATTCCTGAACCTCCTCGGACTCGTACGGCTTGCCAACCAACTCTCCCAGTTTCAACGAACTCATATCATCTCCACTCTGTGTCCTGGAACACGGTCTTCATTTCTTGATGCCCAGGGAATTCAAGAGCTTGTTCATGTCGTCGTAGAGGCCAATACTCTTGTTTCTGGCTTCTATTGCCTTGAAGGCTTCTTCAACTTGAGAACTGGTGCCAGACCTGCCAAGCGCGTCACGCAGTGCTTCCATATCGTTCCGTGCTGCCTTCTGCAAGTCTTGTGCATCCTCCGCGACTTTTCCGGCGTTGTTCTTATTGAAATAAGTGCGGCTGAAGTTCTTGTGTACCTCTTCAGGTTCGGTAATGGACGTCAGATGGTTACGCAGCTTGGTGGCCTCGTCCTTGGTGAGTTCACGACCCAGTTGCTTTTCTGCTGCTTTCTTGCTTGCTGCAAACGAAGGGATGTGATCATTTTCTAGTCTGTCCCCCTTGATTGAGCGCTGCGTCTGGTTTCCATAGGAGTTCACATCAAGCGGCTGGACGGGTCTGAGTGAATGGGGTGGCGGCACCTCTGGCAAGGATCGGGGCGGCTCCTGAGCCTCTTGCCGGACAATGTTCGAGTGCGGTTCTGCATTCGTGCTTGCCCTGCCCACCATGCTTCTACGGGACTTGCCAAGCAACAGTTGGCCTATCTGGTCCCGCAGCCATTGATTGATTCTCGCCTTCATCGCATCCAAGGCTGAGTAGGTCTTCTGGATAGACCCCTGGATCCGGTTGCAGGTTTCGATGAGGGCGGCGATTTGTTGCTTGCTAGCAAACGTCCGGGCCAACCAACCGTTGGCGTGCTCCTTGCCCTTGTTCAGGGCTTCCTGGATGGTATCCAAGCTCTGCTTGATCTTGGCGGCTGCCTCGTCCATCCACTTGCCCATGTTGTCGGGCAGGCGCTTGAGCCACTCGTGTGCATTGGACTTGCCGAAGAAGTTGAAGATCTTGAGCAGATACCACCACAGTTCTGGGGCAAGCTTCGTGATTGCATGAGCCCCTTTCCTGTGAATAAATGTGATGAGCCCTTTGAGTACCCCTTTGACAAGCGAGCCGATCTCGGGGATGCACCCCAGCGCAATGATGAACAGATTCAGCCACAGGTAGACTTCATAGTCGAGCCCGATAATGGGCTTGTGTTTCGACTGCTCGCTCTTGCTTTCAGCGTAATACTCGATGAGGTGCTTCAAGCCTGCGATGATGTCTCTTACATCCAACGCCTGATCCACTACGGGGAATAGCCCCAAGGCGGTGTTGACGGCTATCTGGCTGATGGTAGGATCCGGGTTGAAATCTCCTTGCAGAGTGCCCCAGATCCAGTCGAGCATTGACTCATAAACGGCCTTGGGCGCCTCCTTGTCAGGAGTGGCCGATGGCTTGACATGCAGTTCCTCGATCTCCAAGTCTTCCAAGAAGTAGTAGACGAAGGAACTGCGCTCGGGCGGCACGTTGTCGATCTGGGCGCGACCGTTCTTGTCGAGCGTGCCTGTATACCAGACTTCACCTTTTGGTGACTCGACAATGTACCTGGCACCCTTGACGGGTGTGCCGTCAGCATGCAGGTACTCTAGACGGATGCTCATGACCGCGCAGGGCGCGGTCGTCGCTCCAACCGAGCAGGTCGAGGATTGGTCAGACTCTAGCTTTCCTCCATACAACGCGTAGAGGCTCAGCCATCTTTCCCGAAGTCTGAAGTCTTCTGGCGCAGCCGGGTCGGGTAGCCGGCCTCCTGTCTCGGATTTGAGGACGCCATTGGCTGCCTGCGCAGCATTCTGATTGATGGGGAGCGCTATACGTTTTTGTGTGCTGGGCGCCATATGAGATGGTTATGGAGATGATCTATCTTTTCGCTGCCAGAGAGTTCATGACTCCTGAGCACTTGCTCTGCCCATGGAAAGCGCGGATGGCGTGCGAAGTCTGGATGCAGAACGACCATGCATCCGATGTAGAATTCCACGTCTCGCTCGGATACCACGCCGAATGAATTGGCTTCTTTCATGCCGCGCCGTACCAGCGGTTCCACGTCTTGCTCACTCAAATCATGGATTTTCAGTTCCGCCGTGAAGCTGTTCACCAAGTGCTGGACCATTCGCTGTGTGAATGCCAGTTCCCTGGAGAGAGACAGCGCTTGCATTTGCTCTTTCGATATTTTGAGCATCGAATCAATCCTCTTGCTTATCTACTATGTTCCAGCGCATGTGTACAAGCGACGTGCCAGTGGCACCGTGCACGGATTGGAGCTGTATTTACTGCTGCGTCATAAAGTTCGTGCCTTCCCGAAAAAGCGATGCGCCCTGGCAAAACTGTGGAAAAGCGTACTCTCCACAGAAGAAAGCCTGGGAGCCCCAGTCGGAGGGGTTGGGGTTGGCGCACCATGTCATCGAGTGCGGCGAACGGTCGCGTCCCGCGTGTTGAGCGCGCTCGGTGAACAGTGGAACTGCGGCGGAGCGAGCCGGCTCGTGTGGGATGAGCGTGCGACGAAGCCCGTCAGATGAGTGGTGTCATAGCCCTCGGCGACATGGAGTTCGGGCGGTGTCCAGCCTTGGTCGCGATGTAGGCGTGCTTGCGGCCCGTTCGTGCCACGATCCGCTCCCGAGCCCGAGCCCCTGGCGGCGCAGTCGGCTCACTGAGCCGGAGGCCGTGGCGTCTGGGACGGTGAAGCGGGCGGCTTCGTGGGCGTGGGCTCGCGGCGCAGGCCGTGCCACAGCTCCAGGAAGACGCCGTTGGTCCAACCGAAGCCGACGACGTTGTGCGCGTAGCCCGCGGTGACCTGCACCTCGGTGGTGCGCTTCACCACGTCGTACTTCTCGCGCAGGTTGCCCTCGCGGTGGAAGTTCTCGGCGACCATGTCGAGGAACTTCCGGGACAGGCGATCCGCGTCGGCGTCGTGGCCATGGCGGCGCAGGCCCTCGACGGCCAGGAGCTGGAGGGGGGCCCAGCCGTAGGGCAGGTCCCACTGGGCGGACGTCCGCCGGCGGCTCATCGCGAGTCCCCCGGCCTGCTCGAAGTCCGGGAGGTGGGCGGCCACGGCGCGCGCCTGCTCGGGCGAGGCCAGTCCCGCCCAGAGCGGGTAGAAGGTCGTCGCGTACTCGTAGGTGGAGCGCTGGCGCTTCTCGACGTCGTAGTCGAAGTACATGCCCCGCTCGGCGTCCCACAGGTAGCGGTCCACCAGGGCCCGGCGCTTCGTGGCGCGCTCGTGCCAGGCACGGGCCTCGGCGTCGCGGCCGAGCAGCGTGCTGATGCGCTCCAGGTCCGTCTCCGCCTTGTACAGCAGGCTGTTGAGGTCCACCGCGGCGTAGTGGTGCGTGCGCGCGCTGAAGGGCCCGAAGCGGAAGGAGATGTCGAAGCCGGACTCGCGCATGGCGCGGTCGCCCCGGTAGAAGTCCTCGGTGAGGGTGACGGCGCCCTGGGTGGTGCAGAGGGTGGTGCCGGGGTCGCGCTGGCACACCTGGGTGAGGAACACGGGGGCCGTGGCGCTCGGGGAGACGGCGTCCCGGTCCACCTCGCGCAGGAAGGGCCGTCCCTCTTCGGGGTGGCGCGTGAAGTAGCTCACCACGTCGCGGTAGTAGCGGCCCTGGTCCACCGCCAGCTCGGGCACCGGCCCCTCGTTGAAGTCGAAGTAGCGCGACAGGCCCGTGTCGCCCGCCAGGTGCTCCTCCCTCATCCACAGCCCATGGTCGCGCACGAGGAAGGGCCAGGCCTCGGTGAGCCAGGCGCGGCCCTCTTCCTCCGGGAGCCGCTGGTGGATCTCCATCACCATGGAGGTGAGGAAGGGCGGCTGGGAGCGGGACAGGTGGTAGGTGCGGTTGGCGTTGAGCAGCGCGCCGTAGTGTTGGATCTCGAAGAAGAAGTTGCGCACCATGCCCTGGGCCAGCTCCCGCCGTCCGTCGCGCAAGAGTCCCCGGATGATGAAGTAGCTGTCCCAGCCATACATCTCGTTGAACATGCCGCCGGGCACCACGTAGGGGTGCTCGAGGTAGAGCAGTCCCTGGGCCTTCAACGCGCGCACGTCCACCTGTCCCGCCCCGGTGATCTCCTGGGGCAGGCGGAGGACTTCGACCTTCGGACACTTCTGGCGCAGCCGCTGGGCGATGGCGGGCTCGGGGAGCTCCCGGGGCAGGTAGAGCACGGAGCGGCCCGCGACCTTGGGATCCGCGACCACCTCACAGGACTCGAGTGAGCGCGTGAGCGCGTCCCAGGTGCGCGCGATGTAGCCGCGCACGTCGGCATGAGCTGCGGCGGGAGGAGGCGGCGCGGTGGCGGGGGCGGGCGCCGCGCTCGCGCGGAGGGCCAGCGTGACGAGCAGCCCCGTCATCCACGGAGCGCTCCTGGAGCGTCGAGCGGCGGCCATCGGTCCTCCCGGGCCCGTGCGAGGACGGGCTGGCGAAGAGGGCAACGCTCGTCATCCCCGCGCGGGCGTGCAATGGGACGGTGGTGTAGAAGAATGTCCATGGCGCCCCCCGCTCCGCTCGTCTTCCTCCAGGACTCCGCTCTTCCCGAGGCCCATTTCCAGCGCCTGTGGCGGCGGGTGCGCGCGCTGGGCAACGAGCGGCTGCGTCAGACCTACCAGACGACCTTCTGGTTCGACCTGGGCGAGCCCACCAACCTCGTGGAGGAGGCCATCCTCGCGCTGCGCCCGCGCGTGCCGGTGCGCCGGGGGCTGGCGGGGGTGGAGTGGTGGTTGTCGCGCATGTACACGACGGACGTGCAGGTGGACTTCCATCAGGATCGCGACGAGAAGCTCGCCCTGAAGGGAGGGCCGCTCGTGCATCCGCGCTTCACCTCGCTGCTGTTCATGAACCGGGTGCGGGGCGGGGCGCTCGCGGTGACGCGCGCTTTGCCGTGTGAGGACAACCCTTCGCTCGCGCCCGACACGGACGAGTTCGATCTGGTGATGCCGCGGCCCAACCGCTTCACGTGCTTTCGGGGCAACCTCACCCACGGCGTGCTCGACGCGCGCAACCAGATTCCCGACGGGAAGCTGCCGGGGACGTCGCGCCTGCGGGTGACGCTGGTGATGAACTGGTGGCACCAGCGTCCCACCGACTTGCCGACCTTCGCCGAGTCGCGTGCGTACCGCTCACTCGCGCTGCCCACCAGGAGTCCGGCGGGCGCGCGGTGAGAGAGCCGGGTGCTAGAGACCGGTGATGCCCAGCGCGCCCTCCAGGCCGCTGAAGTTCTTCTCCACGACGACGTGGAGGATGGCGTTCTCCAGGCGGATCTCCACGGGCAGGCCGCCGGTGCCGGGCGTCGCATTGGAGATGGTGTTGGTCACGATGAACCAGATGCGCGGCTGGCGCACGGCCTTGAGGAACGTCTCCGAGCTGGGGATGGTGGCTTCCGTGCGCGAGGCGGGCCCGAAGTTGGCCGACAGCAGCTCCTGGGATTTGGCGTAGTACGGGGGCAGGTTGCGCGGGGTGTAGATGATGGGCTGATCCGGCGTGGCGTTGCCCTCGAGGGACAGGCGCGCCGACGCGTTCAGCGTGAAGACGGTCGAGGGATTGACCACGGTGAGGGTGGCGGTCACTTCCTTCACGAGGACCGCGAGATCCTGCGTGTCCGCGGGCAGGTCGATGGCCACCTCGGCATAGGTGGGCTCGAAGATGGAGGTGACCGGAACCGTCGTGGAGATGGGATCCGAGTCGATGGCCACCTCGGCGGAGCACGCGGTGACCAGCAGGGAGCAGAGCAGGGCGGGAGCGAGGCGGTTCATTAGAAGGTCAGGGACAGGTCGAAGGCGGGGAGGAAGGGAACGCGGCCCTCGTTGTAGGGCAGCAGGGGCTCGACGACGTCGACGTACGCGAGGCCGAGCGACACACCGAGCGTCGGGCCTCCGTAGCGCAGGCCGAACGCACCGCGCAGGGGCATGCCCTCGGAGAAGCGCACCCCGAGCTCACCGACGGCGGACAGGTTGCCGATGATGTTGAACACCACCGCGCCGGTCGCCGTGGTGACGGTGTTCTGGTAGATGTAGTGGCGCACCTCGCCCTGCACCAGGAAGCGCCCGAGCACGATGCCGTAGAGCGCATAGACGCTGGGCCCGCTGAAGTTCACGTCGACGCGCTGGATTTCAGGCACCTGCTCGTTGATGGCGCCGGACAGCGTCTCCCCGCCGAGGAACCACGTGTAGCGCCCGCCGATGACGAAGCGGTGGATGCCCCACTCGGCGCCCCAGCGCACGCCCACGTTGGCGGCGGTGGCGATGTCCGCGAGCAGCGAGGTGTCCACGGCGATGCCCAGCGCCAGGGGCAGCGCCGTGCGCTGCAGGCCAATGGTGAGGTGCTTGATGGGCGCGGCCTCATCGCTGGACAGCAGGCGCGCGTTGCCGGCGTGGGGGAAGAGGCGCGTGTCCTCCTCCTCCTCATCGGCGCGGGCCTCGCTCAGGGGAACGAGCGCGGTGAGCGCCCAGAGCGCGAGCCCCGCCGCCAGCGGGCGGCGCAGAGCGGAGAATACATGTCGAGGTGTCAACCCAACTCACTCCTTGCAGGGATGGGAAGGGATTTATCTACCGCGCCGCTCCTCGCCGTGTCACTTCAATGAGGGGCCGAGTGGGTGTTCTCCGACAGGGGCGTGCTCGGACCTGGACCCACACGCGAGCACGGCATGGCCATGAACGGGGAAGGCGGGGAGAAGTCTCGAGTCCTGGAGTTGTTGCGGCGTCACGGTTGGAACACCACGTCCTTCCAGGTGCTGGAGCCCGGGTACGCGTACTGGTTCGACGGGGACGACGCGTGCGTGGCCTACGTGGACACGGGAAGCGCGTGGGTGGTGGCCGGAGCGCCCATCGCCACCACGGAGCGGCTCGCCGCGGTGTCCGAGCGCTTCGCGGCGCACGCGGCGGCGAAGGGCCGGCGGGTGTGTTTCTTCGCCATCGAGAGACGGCTGTTACACGCCACGCCGCTCGCGTCCCTGCTCATCGGCGAGCAGCCGGTGTGGGATCCGCGGCGGTGGGAGGAGTGCCTGCGCGACAGCCGCCACCTGCGCGAGCAGCTGCGCCGCGCGAGGGCCAAGGGTGTGCGCGTGCGGGCGGTGGACGTGGCGGAGGTGCGCGAGCCCACGAGCCCGGTGCGCGAGGGGATGGAGCGGTTGATGGCGCGCTGGCTGGAGTCGCGGCGGATGGCGCCCATGGGCTTCCTGGTGCAGTTGTCGCCCTTCGATCGGCCCGAGGCGCGGCGCTGCCTCGTGGCGGAGCGGGACGGGGAGGTGGTGGCCTTCCTGTCGGCCATTCCCGTGTACGCGCGCGAGGGCTGGTTCGTGCAGCACCTGCTGCGCGACAAGCGGGCGCCCAATGGCACCGTGGAGTTGTTGGTGGACGGGCTGATGCGCGCCGCGGCGGCCGAGGGCCGGAGCTTCCTGACGCTGGGTCTGGCGCCGCTGTCGGGCGAGGTGGCCGGGGTGCTGCGGCTGGCGCGCCGGCTGGGCAAGCCCCTCTATGACTTCGAGGGCCTGCGGGCCTTCAAGTCCCGGTTGCGCCCCCATTCGTGGGATCCCGTCTTCCTGGCGTGGCCCCGGACGCGAGGCCCCGTGCTCGCGGTGTTCGACTCCCTCCAGGCCTTCGCCCAGGGCAGCCTGCTGCGCTTCGGCGCGAGGAGCCTGCTGGAGCATCCCCTGCTGCTCATCTGGCTGACCGCGGTGCTGCTGGTGCCCTGGACGGTGCTGCTCGCGCTGCCCATCACCACCAGCCACTTCCCCTCCTGGCACATCCAGGCCGCCTGGGTGCTCTTCGACGTGGGGCTGACGGTGGCGCTCTTCTCGCTCGTGCGGCGCTGGCGCCGGGGGCTCGCCACCCTGCTGGCCTGGGTCATCACCGGCGATGCGAGCCTCACCCTGCTCGAGGCCCTGCTCTACAACCTGCCGCGCGCCGAGGGCTGGAGCGACTGGCTGGTCATGGTCGTGGCGGTGATGGCTCCGTCGCTGGCGGCGGCCCTGCTCTTCTGGGCGCGCGGACACCGGACACTTCAGGGTCCCTGAGGGGTCTCACGCCCGGCGGGGCGGAGGCTCTTCCTCGGGGGGCAGCGGAGGGTGCGTCGGCGTGAGGTAGATGTCCGCACCCTGGACGCGCGCGACGCGGTGGAACTGCACCGCGTATTCCCGGCGGGCGGGCGAGCCTTGGCCCAGCTCGAAGTGGGTGGTCCCCACGTTCTCCACCGTCCCGAGCTTGCGCCCGGTCCCGTCGCGCACCGTCATTCCCTCGTGGATTTCTCCAGGGTCGATCATCCTCCGCTCCTCTCTTGGGTTGTGTTGCGTTGCCCAATGAGATGAACACGGCGGAGTCCCTCTACCCACGGCGCCTGCCCGTCCGCCTGGTGCCGGAGGGCAGGGGAGACGGCCTAGCCTGGCTGGCAGACCTGCCGGAGGATGTCGAGCGTCTCCAGCGCCTTGCCCGCGCCCATCACCACGGCGGACAGCGGATCCTCGGCGAGGAACACCGGCAGACCCGTCTCCTCGCGCAGGAGCGTGTCGAGGTTCTTGAGCAGCGCGCCACCGCCGGCGAGCACGATGCCGCGGTCGGCGATGTCGCCGGCGAGCTCCGGCGGCGTGCGCTCGAGCGTGAGCTTCACCGCCTCGACGATGCCGTTGACGGGCTCGGCGAGCGCGTCACGCACCTCGTCGCTGCTCACCGTGAGCGTGCGCGGCACGCCGGCCACCAGGTCGCGACCCTTGATCTCCATGGTCATGACCTCCTCGGTGGGGTACGCGGTGCCGATGCCCATCTTGATGAGCTCCGCGGTGCGCTCGCCGATGAGCAGGTTGTACTTGCGCTTGACGTACTGGATGATCGCCTCGTCCAGCTTGTCGCCGCCGATGCGCACGCTCTTGGCGAACACGATGCCGGCGAGGCTGATGACGGCCACGTCGGAGGTGCCACCGCCGATGTCGACGATCATGTTGCCGCTGGGCTCGGTGACGGGCAGGCCCGCGCCGATGGCGGCCGCCATGGGCTGCTCGATGAGGTACACCTCACGGGCGCCGGCGTTGGCGGCGGCCTCGCGCACCGCGCGGCGCTCCACCTCGGTGATGCCCGAGGGAATGCCGATGACGATGCGCGGGGAGACGAGCGACTTGCGGTTGTGCGCCGTCTGGATGAAGTAGCGCAACATCGCCGCGGTGATCTCGAAGTCGGCGATGACGCCGTCCTTCATCGGGCGGATGGCCACGATATTGCCCGGGGTCCGACCGAGCATCTCCTTGGCCTCCTTGCCGACGGCGAGCACCTTCTTGCCGCCGCGCGCGTCCTGCTGGACGGCCACCACGGAGGGCTCGTTGGACACGATGCCCTGGCCGCGGATGTAGATGAGCGTGTTGGCCGTGCCCAGGTCGATGGCGAGGTCACGCGAGAAGAGAGTGTGGAGCCAGTCGAACATACGGGGGCGGGAACTTTCCGGACTACGTCGTCAATTCCCACGGAACAGTGGGATCGCGCGGCAACCTACTACGCAGCCCCCGTTGCAGAAAGAAAAGGCAACGTCAAGCCCGGGGCCCGGCCGCAGAGCGTCCAACCCCGGAACCTTCTACTCCAGTTTTCCTTATTTGTCGTATTTCGTACGGATTCATGCCAGCGAGGGCTGGCCGGTCTCGTGGGTGGGGCGGCTGGAGCGGGCGGCATCACCGATGCCCTGGCCGGTGGAGCCGGAGAGGGAGCCGGGGGCCTCGAGCGCGGGAGCGGCGCCGGGCGCGTGGCGCAGGGCTTCGCGGGTGACGAGCAGGAAGGCCTCGTGCATGGGCTCGAAGAGCAGGGCGGTGGCGTACCAGAAGGGGGCGTAGTCCAGGCGGATGAGCCCCTTCACGCTCCAACCCTTGTCCTCGTAGTCCCAGGGGCAGCGGCCGAGCGCCTTGCGCAGGAGCCAGCCGCTGGTGAACTCCGCTCCGAAGATGACGGCGGTGTAGGCGAGCGCCCGCAGGAGCCGGGGCAGGAAGCGCAGCCGCTCCTGGAGGGACTCCAGGCTCAGGGCCGTGGCGCCGTAGATGGGGTGCATCCACAGGTAGGTCTTCGCCGTGCAGGTCCGGTCGCCCTTCAGGGCGTTCTCCATGCCGGTGAAGCACACCTCCAGCACCCAACCCGCGCAGCCATAGAGGACGTATCGAGGTAGCACGCCCCGAAGTTGGGGATGCCCGTCGTGCCGGGCACTGGGACCGCGGGACGGGCCGTCGTGAAGCCCGTGGCCCCGGTGGGCGGCTCAGCGCTTGAGGGCGTACTTCCCGATGACGTAGAGCGCTCGCACGCCATCCTTCCAGCCGATCTTCTTGCCCTCCTCGTAGGTGCGCCCGTGGTAGCTGATGGGCACCTCGAAGACGCGCCAGCCGCCGCGAGCCACCTTGGCGGTGATCTCCGGCTCGAAGCCGAAGCGGTCCTCTTCCACGGTGACGGAGCGGATGACCTCGGCGCGGAAGGCCTTGTAGCAGGTCTCCATGTCGGTGAGGTTCAGGTTGCTCGTCATGTTGCTCAACGTGGTGAGCAGGTTGTTGATGACCGAGTGCCAGTAGTAGAGGACGCGCCGGGGCGTGCCGGTGAAGCGGCTGCCGAAGACGACGTCCGCCTCGCCATCGATGATGGGCTGGAGCACGCGGGGGATGTCGCGCGGGTCGTACTCGAGGTCCGCGTCCTGCACGATGATGATGTCCCCGGTGGACTCGGCGAAGCCACGCCGCAGGGCCGCGCCCTTGCCCTGGTTCTTCTCCTGCAGGAGCACGCGCACCTCGTTGCGGTTCTTCGGGGTGCCGCCCACGACCGAGAGGCCCTCGGTGGTCAGACGCTGGAGCAGCTCGCGGCTGCCGTCGCGCGAGCAGTCGTCCACGAGGACGAGCTCTTTCGGGAAGTCCACCGCGGTGACACGGCGGATGATTTCGGCGAGCGTGGAGATCTCGTTGTAGACCGGGATGACGACGGAGACGAGCATGGCGATTGGCGCTCTAATCGATTTCCGGGCTCCGCGCGACTCTTCGTTCTCCCCGGCCCCGGGAAGTAAGACACCCGGCGCCCACCCTCCGAGGATTCGCCATGAGCCCACTCATCGACCGCCTGCAGTCGTACATGCGCCGCGCCGCCGCGCAGCGCTACGAGTCGCTCTCCGTGCCGCCCTTCACGGTGTTCCTCCACGCCTTCGATCCGCTCATCTACTTCAACTACGCCATTCCGGACGGGCCCCTCACCGGGGACGTGCGCGAGCCCTTGCGGCGGCTCCGGGAGGAGTTCCAGCGACGGGGGAGGGTGCCGCGCTTCGAGTACGTCTCCGAGCTGGCCCCGGGCCTGGCGGACACGCTGCTCGCCGCCGGTTTCCGCCAGGAGGCCGAGGCCCGGGTGATGGTCTGCACGCCCGGGACCTTCACGCCCGTGGCGGTGCCGGAGGGGCTCGCGTTGTCGGTCCTCACGTCCAGCTCCTCGCGCGAGGAGGTGTGCGCGTACTGCACCACCGCGCGGCGGGGCTTCTCTCCGGACGAGCCCTATGAGGCCTCCGAGGAGGAGGTGTCCAAGACGCTGGAGGAGCTCGCGCGGGGCCGGGCGATGGTGGGGCGGGTGGAAGGAGAGCCCGCCGTGGTGGGCATGTTCACCCCGCCCTCCGAGGGCATCGCCGAGCTCGGCGGGGTGGCGACGCTCGAGCGCTTCCGCAAGCGGGGCCTTGGCACCGCGCTGACGTCCCGCCTGGCCCAGGAGGCCTTCGCGGGGGGCGTGGACCTGCTGTTCCTGAGCACCATCACCGAGGAGGCCGGCCGCATCTATGAGCGGGTGGGCTTCCGGTTCGCCACGCGGATGCTCTTCATGGTGGAGGGCTCGCACCCGGAAGGGGCGATGGTGCCCGTCACGGGTTGAGCCGGCGAGGTGGGTCGGGGTGGAGCCGCGTTCCTCGGGTCTCACCGGGCACGGAGGCGCTCACGAAGTCGAGCAGGAGCCGTTGGTAGCGCTCGGGCTCGGAGTCCCGGAGCGTTCCATGGCGGCCCTCGCGGAACACCTCCAGCCGTGCATGGGAGGAGATGCGTCCCGCGAGATCCTCCACCTCGTCTAGATGGGCGTGGCGGTCCCTGGCCCCGGCCAGGAACAGCACGGGAACCTCCTGGGGAATGCCGGCCACGTGGTCGAGCGGGCGGAGCTGCTCCGCGGGCAGGGGCAGGAAGGCGTCTCCGAAGAGCCACATGCCGTGGAACGCCAGTCGGTCGAGCCCCGGTGGCAGGTTGCTCTTCAGCCGGTTGCTCACGGCGGTGCGCAGGTCCCTGTAGGGCGACTCGAGCACGTAGCCCCGAACGCGGGAGCCCACCTCCCGTGAGGCGAAGATGGCGGCCGCCGCCCCGAGCGAGGTGCCGAACACGATTCTCGGGCGATCCGGCGCCTCACGCTCGAGGAAGGCAATACCGGCGAGCACGTCTTGACGGGCACTCCAGCCGAAGTCATTCACCTCACCCTCGGAATCCCCATGGGTGCGCAGGCTGAGGGCCAGCACGCAGTACCCCCGTCCAGAGAACTCCTCGAGGAGAGAGCGCAGCGAGGTGCGAGAGCCCCCGTTGCCATGCAGCATCAGCACGCAGGGCGCGCCGGGCTCCCCCCGCGCCAGCCAGGTTCCGACTTTCGTGCCATCGGCCACGATGAGACGATGCTCCTCGACGGTACCTTGGGCGAGCGCCGGAGCTGGTTCGGGGAAGTAGGGCCGGGCCCGGCGCGTGAGCCGCCACGTCATCAGCGCGCCGGAGACCGCCCAGCCCACACCCAGGAGGGCGAGCACGAGCATGATGAGGCGGAACACCCGAGCGCGAAGGGGGGGCGGGAGCACGGAGACAGACCGTACCCCAGTCCGGCACTTCCTCCGCAAGTGGAGCGGGGGGGCGGCAGTGGTCGGGAAGAAAGGCTTCTACGTGCGCCAGTTCGTTCCGTAGAGTCGTCAGACTGTCGCGTCAGGCCATGGAGGGTGGAAGATGGACCCGAGTGACTTCGAGTCCCGGATGCGCGAGGGCGAATTCTTCCACTCCCTGCGGCTGTTGCGCGGGGCGTGGTGCGTGCTGCGAGTGGATGGACGGGGGTTCTCGCGCTTCACCGAGACGCACTACGACAAGCCCTTCGACGTCCGGATGCACGAGCAGATGGTGCGCACGGCCTCGGCGCTGCTGGAGGAGTTGCAGGGCCTCTACGCCTATACGGAGAGCGATGAGATCTCCGTCCTCTTCCGGCCGGAGTGGTCGCTCTACGACCGGGAGGTGGAGAAGCTGGTGTCGCTCAGCGCGGGCCTGGCCAGCGCCACCTTCACGCACGCGGCGGGGGTGCCGGCCGTGTTCGACAGCCGGGTGTGGCTGGGCGTGAACGAGGACGCGGTGCTGGACTACTTCCGCTGGCGTCAGGCGGACGCGACCCGGTGCGCGCTCAATGGCTGGTGCTACTGGACGCTGCGCAAGGAGGGCCAGAGCGCTGCGCAGGCCTCGCGGGTCCTGCACGGCCAGTCCGTGGGCTTCAAGAACGAGCTGCTCTTCCAGCGCGGCATCAACTTCAACGAGCTGCCGCCCTGGCAGCGGCGGGGCTCGGGCGTGGTGTGGGAGCAGTACGAGAAGGAGGGGATCAATCCCGTCACGGGCCAGACGGTGCGCTCCACGCGCCGCAGGCTGCGCGTGGACCAGGAGCTTCCGATGAAGGACGCCTACGACGCCTATCTCCGCGAGCGGATGCGCCCCGAGTCCTGAGGAACTGGGGCGCGCACGGAGTCTCCGGCTCTGGCGTCAGCCGGCAAGCTCCCGCTCGATTCACTCGGTGACCGAGCGATGCGTGGGCTTCCAGCCCAGCTCGGTTCTCGATGCGGGTGCACGCCGCGCTTGATAATCCGGCACGGCACCACATGCTTCTGTGAAGCCGGTTCACGGATGGGAACGTGGAATGGACAATCGTGCGGGTGAGATGCAGGTGTTCGTGCGCGTCGTGGAGGCGGGAAGCTTCTCCGAGGCGGCACGGCAGATGATGATGACCCCCTCCACGGTCAGCAAGCTCATTGGCCGCATCGAGACGCGGCTGGGGGTGCGGCTCATCGAGCGCTCCACGCGTCGTCTTTCCCTCACCAACGAGGGGCAGGTCTACTACGAGCGCAGCACGTCGCTGCTCACCGAACTCGACGACATCGAGAAGGACCTCTCCCTCGGGGCGCAACATGCGAGCGGGACGGTGCGGGTCAACGCCTCGGTTGCCTTTGGCGCGCGCGGGGTGGAGCCGCTGTTGCCCGCCTTCTGGGCGGCGCATCCCCACATCCGCGTCGACCTGTCGCTCTCCGATGAAATCGTCGACCTCTATCTCGACCGCACCGACGTGGCCTTCCGCGTGGGCGCACTGGAGTCCTCCAGCCTGATCGCGCGCAGGATTGGCACCGCGCGACGCAAGATCGTGGCCTCACCCGCCTATCTCCAGCGGCACGGGGTGCCCCGCACGAGCGACGATCTCGATCACCACAACTGCCTGGGCTTCAACTTCCGCCGGTCCGCGCCCGTCTGGCCCCTCAAGCAGGGCGGGCGCATCGTCGACCGGACCGTTGGGGGCAACCTGCTCGCCAACAACGGCGAGACGGTGCGGCGGATGGCCATCGCGGGCGTCGGGCTCGCCCGGCTCGCTGATTTCCATGTGACGTCGGACCTCGCCGCGGGCCGGTTGGTCGAGGTGCTGGCCGGAGATGGCATGGGCGATGCGGAGGAAGTCCACGCGCTCCATCTCGGAGGTCAGCGCGTGCCCCGGCGGGTACGCGCCTTCCTCGACTTCATGGTCCCCCGCCTCCAGGCTTTCATGAAGGGGAGCTGACCCGAGCCGCCAGGCGAGGCGTGCTAGGAAGGACGCATGACCCGCCTCTTCCGTGCCGCGGACCTCCTCGCCGAGCGCGTGGCCGACGCCGACGTGGAGTGCTTGCAGCCGTTGCTCGAGCATTGCGAGGACTACCACCAGCTCGTCTATGGCCGGCCCGCCACCGAGGACGAAGCCCGCCGGATACCCTCCGAACGGCCCCCGGGCCTGACGCCGGAGCAGCCGCACCTGCTGGCCTTGCGCGACGCGCACGGGCGGAGCGTCGGAGTCCTCGAGGGATTGAGGGACTACCCCTCGCCCGGGGAGTGGTACCTGGGGTTGCTGTTGCTCGTGCCCGAGGCTCGAGGCCAGGGACGGGGCGAGGCCGTGCTCCGGGCCTATGCGGATTGGGTGCGAGCCGAGGGCGGCCGACTGCTCAGGCTGGCGGCGGTGGAACAGAATGAAGCGGGCCGCCGCTTCTGGGCGCGCATGGGCTTCCAGGAGGAGAAGTGGGTGGGTCCCCTGGAGCAGGGGCTGCGCATGAACCGCCTGGTGCGCATGACGATGGCGCTGGGTTGAGGATCAGGATGCCCGCGCGGGGTGCCCGCCCACGACGTAATAGACGGGGAGCACGAAGGTGGTGTCCAGGTGCACGCTGGACACCTCGCTGGAGAGCTTGAGCTCCCAGTGGCAGCTGCGTGAGGCGTGGAGCGCCGTCGAGTGCTCGGGCCCGCCCTCGGGCAGCTCGAGGGGAAGGGCGAGCGCCTTGCCTTCGTGCAGGGCCGCCGCGTCCACGGTGTACGTGTGCGAGTGCTCGATGTGGGTCACCGACTGGGTGAGCCGCTCGTCGCCGCAGCCCGTCGTCTCCGCCCACTCCCGGATGCGCCGCAGCTCGACCTTCACGTTCGACATGCGGGCGAGGCTCCGGGCCTCCAGGTGCACCTGGCACCGGGAGCCGAGTTCCAGGGGCACTCCGGGCAGGAGCAGGCGCATCCGGCCAAAGCGCAGCAGGGCGAGGGTGCCAAGCACCGTGGGCCCGAGCACCCTCGTGAAGATGATGATGTCGAAGCCGAGCAGGACGAGGCCCAGGAGCGCACCGGGCAACACATGCCCCTGGCTGAAGACCCGGCTGTAGAACAGCCAATGAACGACGGCGAGGACCGCCAGGAGGACGAGGCTGACGGGCCAGGAGACCAGGAGCTGCGTCAACCGCTGGTCTTGCAACTCGTGCCGCCAGGAGTGGTCCCAGAGCCAGGGTTCATACGGATGCTTCTGGGAGAGCATGACCCGCAGGCCCCAGCGGCCCAGCGAGAGGAGCGCGAACAGGAAGGTGAGCGCGCCGACCGAGGCGAAGGGCGCACCGGTGCCGCGAAGGAAGTGGGCGAAGCCCTCGTCGTCCAGGCCCAGGTAGCTCACGCCCAGGGGCGATAGCACCACGGCTCCCGCCCATCGGGGAAAGGAAGCCGGTCGGGCCTCGGTGAGAACCGGGGTGGAGTCTTCCCGTGCGGTGGCGGAGAGCGGAGGGCTCATGGCCGGCAGCTTAACGCCCGGTCCGGCAAGGGAGCCATCCCACCCCCCCGATGGAGACGGTGGCGGTTCACACTCCCGCCATGACTCCGCCGTCCACCGTCATCACGCAGCCATTCACGTACGAGGCCTCCTCCGACAGCAGCCAGGTGATGGCCCTGCCGCACTCCTCGGGCGCTCCCAAGCGCCCCATGGGAATCCTCGCCAGGTAGTACTGCTCCTCCGCCTTCCTCGGGTCTCCCGGAGACATCTTCTCCATCAGCCCCTCCAGCATGGGCGTGCGGTGCGCCCCCGGGCACACGACGTTCACCCGGATGCCTTGCCGTGCGAACTCCATGGCCGCCGTCTTGCTCAGCCCATGCATCCCGTGCTTCGCCGCCGTGTACGCCGACCCCATCGGTGTCCCCGCCAGCCCGTTGATGGACGACACGTTGACGATCGCCCCGCCTCCCGCTCGCAACATCTCGGGGATCTCGTACTTCATGCACAGCCACACGCCCTTGAGGTCCACCCCGAGGATGCGGTCGAACTCCTCCTCTGGCAGCTCCGTCAGCGGCACCAGCATCATGTCCCCCAGCGCCGCGTTGTTCACCGCCACATCCAGCCGCCCCCACTTCTCCACCACCGTGCCCACCATCCGCCGGATGTCCTCGCTTCGCCCCATGTCCGCCGGCACGTAGAGCGCTTCCAGCCCCTCCTCTCGCAGGGCCCGCTCCGCCGCCTCGCCCCGCTCCTTCCCCCTGCTCACCAGCGCCACCTTCGCCCCGGCCTGTCCCAGTTCCCTCGCCGTCGCCAGCCCGATTCCCGAGCTTCCCCCCGTTACCAGTGCCACCTTGCCCGTGAGTCCCTTCATCGGAGTGCCTCCTCGTTCCCGCTTGGGTACGCCATCACCCTAGCCGCCCCACCACAGGCCGCGGCGCATGACGAGGAGGTGGGGATGGATACGCAACGGAGGCTCGGCGCCCCTGCTCAGCGCGCGGACCCTGGCGAGGGCGCGGTGCGCTGGCGGTTGAGCTCCCAGATGGCGCGCCAGCGCTCCCGGGTGAAGAGGGGACCGCGCACCACGAGGTTCAGCTTGTCGAAGTACTCGGCGAGGGCGGGATCCTTCATGACGTTGCGTCCGGTGCTCAGCGTCTCCAGGTAGCCGTCGGGCACGTCGCGATCGAAGTGGCCGATGCGCCAGTAGCGCCGCGGACGCACCGTGCGCGCGAGCAGTGGATCCGCCAGGGCGTAGATGTCCACGTAATGGAGGGCGGGCCCGGCGCAGAAGCCCTTCATGCCGATGCTGTAGGCCGGGAGCACCGCCCCCTCGGGGTGGCTGGCGCGGTCCGCGCGTCCCTCGTCGCAGAAGTAGTAGGCGGGCCACGGCCGTCCCGGGCGCCAGTGGCGCAGGCCGGCGCCCTCCGCGTAGACGGCGCGCTCGTCGGTGATTCCCTGGGGCTCGCTCTGCCGCGTGTTGTACCAGCGCAGGGGCTTCACGCCCGCCGCCTCGGCCACGGCGGCGCCCAGCGGACCGGGCACCTGTGCCAGCACCAGCACCCCGAGCGCCAGCCGCACTCCACGGGCGGACAGGGTGGGTCGCGCGAGCAACCCCATCATCACCGACGCGTAGAGGGGCGCGGTGAAGAAGCGGCCCGCCATGAAGTCTCCGCCCACCCGCACCACGTAGAGCAGGTACAGGGCGACACCCACCGCGCTCGCCACCAGCACCGGCCGGCGCGAGCGCACCGCCGTCGCGCAGCCCGCCAGCAGCGCCACCGAGGTGAGCGGGTCATAGCGCGTGGAGATGTCCAGGTAGTGCAGTCCCTGGATCGCGATCTCTCCCGAGGGCACGCCGGTGTTGAGCTTGGCGTAGGCCGTGTTGGGGAAGGGGAAGCCGTAATAGACGAACGAGAAGACCTCCCACGCGAGGAAGGGCACCTGGCCCAGCACCAGCAGCCCCGCGGTGCGCCAGCTCCGCGCGTGCCACGCCTCCCAGAGCAGCGCGGGCCCCACCACCAGTCCCAGGTCCATGCGGTTGGTGATGAGCAGGGACGCCAGCAGCGACAACAGACCCATCCGGTACGCGCCTCCGGCTTCCGGCCGAGCCAACACGAGCAGGAATGCGCCCAGCAGCAGGTGCGACAGCGGGTTCTCGAGACCGGAGGTGGCGTAGTCCACGAAGGCCCGCGAGCCGGTGAGCGCCAGCACCGCGAGCAGTGCATGGGTGCGCGTGGGCGCCGCGCGCAGGCACAGGGCGAGCGCCCCCAGGGTCACCGTGACGGAGAGGGCCAGGGTGGTGAAGAACTCCTCGCGCGTGAGGGCGTAGACGGCCGTGACGAGCAGCGTCCACAGCGGGCAGGTGAAGGCTTGCACCCGCTCGGCGATGTTCCAGCGCGGACCGTACCCTCGCACCGTGTGGTCCACCGAGCGCAGCAGGATGTAGGCGTCGTCACTGAGCCATGCGTGCCAGAGCACCACGCCGAGGAGCAGCGCGCAGGTGGCCAGGAGCAGGGAGCGCGGAGGGAGACGAGGCTCCGCCGTGGGGAGTGTGTTGGGGGTCATGGTGGGAGGGGGGCTGTCGCGGGCCTCCATAACACAGGCAGGCCGCGCGCTCGCGTGTCATGCCTGAAGGCGATGGGGCACGGTGGCTGTGGTAAGTACCCGCGCCCTCCACCCATGGTCCTCCCGCCTTCCTCGCGCAAAGTCCTCCTCGTCCTCCTGGCCCTGATCGCGCTCGGCCTGAGCCTGCGTCTGCCGTACTACGGGGGACCCAACCTCTATGGGCTACAGGCGCAGAGCTGGTTGGCGGGGCGGCTGGATGTGCCGGGTCCGGTGGAGGACCTGAGCCTGTACGGGGACCGCTACTACGTGGCCTTTCCCCCGTTCCCCACCCTGGTGGTGTTGCCGGTGGTGGCGCTCACGGGGCACGAGCACGTGCCCTACCGGGCCGTGGCGCTGGTGCTCGCGGGCCTCGTGGCGTGGCTCGCCTGGCGGGTGTTGCGGCGGTTGGAGATTCCCGAGGCGGATCGCCCCTGGCTGGTGGCGGCGCTGCTGGCGGGGACGGCCTTCTGGTTCTGCGTGGTGCAGAGCGAGGGCGTGTGGTTCCTGGCGCACGTGGTGGCGGTGACGTGCTCGCTGCTGGCCCTGGAGGAGGCGCTGGGACCGGCGCGAGGGGCTCGGGCGGGGCTGTGGGCGGGGCTGGCCTTCCTGTCGCGCCAGCTGTGTGTCTATTTGATTCCCTTCATCCTGTGGGTGGTCTGGTGGCGTCACGCGGAGGAGGGCCGCCGACGGCAGGTGCGCGAGGGGGCATGGGCGCTCGTGCTGGTGGGCGTCTGTGGCGGCGTGTACCTGCTGCTCAATGCCTTGCGTTTCGGGGACCCCTTCAACACGGGCTACGCGGGAATGCCCCTGGACGATTTCCTGGCCGCGCGCGTGGAGCGCTATGGCCTGTTCCATCCCGCGTACGTGCCCTTCAACTTCTTCCACATGTTCCTGGAGGGGCCCCACTTCCACTTCGGTGGGAAGCGGCTGCTGGCGCCCGTGGGAATCGATGGCATGGGCACGTCGCTCACCCTGGCCAGTCCCTTCCTCTTCGTGGCGCTGGCGGCGCGGCCGGAGCGCCGCTTGCGGTGGGCGGCCTGGACCATGGTGGGCCTGTGCCTCGTCCACATGCTGCACTACTACAACAACGGCTGGGTGCAGTTGAACGCGCAGCGCTTCAGCCTGGATTTCCTGCCGGTGCTGTGGGTGCTGATGGCGCTGGGCACCCGGCATGTGGAAGCGCGGTGGTGGAAGACATTGGTGGCCTGGTCCATCGGGCTCAACGTGTTCGTCCTGGCGCTCTTGCCCGTGCTCGGCCGCGCCCTGCGCAAGTTGTGAGGGGACTTCATGTAGACTCCCGAGTCCAGCAGCTCGGCTCCAGTGGAGAGAGCGGGGGGGAGACACCATGAAGTGGCGCATGCTGTGGCGAGCGGTCCAGAGCGCGAGGGCGGGCCGGATTGGCGATGCGGCGGCCCTGAAAGGCGCGGCGACGGGTGGCAGGGCCTACCCTGAACTCGATGCGAAGCTGGAACTGCTCGAGGAGCCCTTTCCGTCGATCGACCTCGATGCGCTGCGACGGTTTCCCGAGGGAACCTTCGGGCGTGAGTATGCGCGCTTCATGGATGACCAGCGGTTGAAGCCCTTCATCGTCTCGCGGGAAGTGGCGGAGGAACTGGCGAGGACCTCTCGCCTGGAGGTCCGCTATCCCCTGCTCCACGACGCCTTCCATGTGCTGCTCGGCTTCGACACCAGTCTCGTGGGTGAGCTCGGCGTCTGGTCCTTCGTGTCCGCCCAGCACTACAGCCCCGATTACGATCGCGCGGCCCGGTGGGGTCGGCGGCTCTACCCCCTCGTCCGCCCAGGGCAGGGCGCCGCGTTGCGCGAGGCCTCCGCGCGCGGCGAGGCCCTGGCCCGGCGGGCCCGGTGCCTCATCGCCGAGCCCCTGGAGCAACTCTTCACGCTTCCCTTGCCGGAGGCACGTAACCGCCTGGGCATCGCGCTCGAAGAGAGAGGGCCGTGACTCACCGGGGGGCGTAGGTCCGCTGCCGGGTCAATCGAGCACGGGCCCGCCTACGATGCCGTTGACATCTATTGAAAGAAATCGCGGATCTTCACTTCACACTCGCTCCTGTCTGGAATTGCTTGCCTTCGCCAGAGCCGATTTCCTCACACACCCCGTAGCCCAGGGGGAGACAGAGTCGTGCGACCCGGGGACGACTGTCACTCCGTGGATTTCCGACTAGAAGCCCAGACGCGCCATGCAGCGCTGGCGCTCAACGCTTCCTCCGGGAATCAGAACCAGGAGCACGTCATGGTTGCAATGAGGATGCAGTGGGTGGCCGGACTGGCCGCGCTACTCGCGGTGGTGGCTATTGCCGCTCCTGGCCCGGTCGTGGCGCAGCCCCCAAACGGCTCCATCGCCGCCGCTCGCCAACAACCCCTGGGCACCACCGTGACGGTGGTGGGGGTGGCGACGTCATTCACGGGAGCCTTCTTTCCCAATGACAATGGCTTCGCCATCCAGGAGGAGAAGGTCGGCATCTACATCCTCGACGCGCTCGACGCGAACATCGAGGTCGGCCAGGTGGTCCGTGTGACGGGCACGCTGACCAACTCCTTCGGGCAGGTGCTCAGCGTGGCACCGACGTCCATCGAGGTGCTGGGGGATGCGCACGCGCCCCCACCCCATCCCGTGAAGACCGGCGACGTGAGCGAGGAGACCGAGGGCCGCCTCGTCCGCATCAAGGGCACCATCGTCAGTGATATCGAGAATGACCTTCCCTTCGGATACAAGTTCGCGGTGGATGACGGTACCGGTCCCACCTTCGTGTTCGTCAATGCCGGCACGGGCATCGACGTGAGCGAACTCGAGGAGGGGCAGCGCGTCGTCATCCAGGGCGTCAGCGGAGAATTCCTCGGCGAGTACGAAGTGGACCCCGTGTTCCCGGAGGACATCCGCATCCTCCCTTCATGGTAAGGGCTTCGCGGAGACACCTATAGAGAGAGCTGTGATTCACCCGTGGGCGTAGGTCCGGGCCACGGAGGGGGCGACCGACGCTTATACCTCGTCGAACAATCCGCCCACGATGCCGGTTCGCTCCAGTGCTTCCTTGAGCTCTCCATCGACGATGATCGGCGGATGCCAGCCCCATAGCCGGAAGACGCGAGCGTCACCGACCTTTGACTTGTCGATTCGCAAACCGGAAACGGCGCGGTACTCGCCGACTAGCTCGGGTCGCCCATCCTTCGGCGTGTAGAATTGAACCTCTTTACACGCGGCGTCGTCAATGCAGTGGAGTTCACGAGCGACGTTGAGCACGTAGTAAGGCGTAGCCTCTCCTTCAACCTCAACAGGAAGGAGTTGAACATCCTGCGGCGCCTGCTCGCGGAACACGGACGCGACCCGTTCGCTGACGATAGGGGTCTGCGCTGCCCCGGCAAACTCGATGTCGATCGGTTCGCCGGGCTTGAAAATGGGAACACGTATTCGATCGCGAACCTCTACAGGCCGGCCATCGGTAAATTGCCAGATGTCGTCGATCTCGTCTCCCGCGAGGTTGGTTGGATCCGAGAGATACCAACGCCCTGGTACATGAACATCGATGGTCAGGCGGAAAAAGCGTCGCTCCATGCATTATCCCTCGGTGTTCCTCGTAATGAGGTGACGCAGCCTTGTACCCTCCGTCATAAGATCTCGTGCGATCATAGCAAGTTCCTCCACCAACGAGACCCGACACTGTGCGGGGCCCTTGCATCTATTCATTCTCTTGACGATACGGTCGAGCACCTCTTGATGGTATTCGCGGGGGTGTGGCCCTTTGTGCCCTTTGATGCGGATCAAGTTCGCAGGGTCATCAAGGTCCATGTTGGCCAGCTTGAAGAGCTTCTCGAACTGAGGCGTCCAAGGACCGCCCGATGCTTCGGAAATCTCGTTTTTGTCCGTGCAAATGTGGTGAACGGGTCCCTCGGGATCACCTTGAATCCCACTCCCGGGACCCATGGCGACCGCTGCAACAGCAGTTGGAGCGAGCGTTACGTTCAGTACTCCAGTCGAGGGAAGGGAAATCGCTTGCACCCCGCCCGTGTAAGCTGCGGATAACTGGAACCCACCTTCGGCCTGCGCCCTCAGTGCAGCCTGCGCCGCGCCCGGCAGCTTGGGGGCTTGCGCAGCCATGGCGTTCTTTCCGCCGAGCGCTGCCAACGCGACGACAACCAGAACACGAGCTCCGTTGTCGCCGAGTCTCTTCCCGAAGCGGTGCCCCGCGTCCTTCAGTTCGGAAAAATTCTTCGCGTTCCTTGATTCGGCCGAGAGTTGCAGGAATGCCTGCCCGATGTGCCACACAGGACCCGTACCGAGATACGCAATCAAGGATGCCGTCAACGCGATCGCGATGAGCTTCGTCACCGGCTCGGGTGCGACAAGCATGACGAGTGCGGTTCCAATCATTGTCGTGATCATCGCCCGCAGAGCAGCAGGATTCGTCAAATCCTTTATCGCCTCCGCAACGCCTTCCCAGACTGTATCGAGCGCGAAATAGAGCGCTATCATTCGCTGCTCCATTGGCTTGAACGTGAACCCACCTGCGAGCAGGCTTGGTCAACGACCTGGTGCACTTTGTCGCTGGCAAATCCATTCATATGACGGTAGCACCGTGCGGCCTTGTGCGCCGTCGACGATCCCCCCAGAGGATGCGAGTAATGATCGTGAGTCGCCACGCTCGAACTCATTCAGTGCAACGTTCAGCTCCAGGTCGAGCACGAGCTGCGTGACCGCGTTCTTGTACTCCGCTTCGCTGATTTCGACCGGAGCAGATTCAATCGGCGTGTAGACGATTGGCGCCCCTTGCCCGGTGTCGAGGCTGACAACCCTCGTCGTCGCGCATCCTGCCGCGAGCATGAGCAACGCAACAATCCAACAAACCCTCAACATGAGATGTCCCCAGAGCCAATGTCCCTGCACGTCAGGAAAAGGCGCCACATATATCAGCCCGCTCTGATGATCTCAATGGGTGCTTATAATCTACCCTGTTCGGTAAGTTCCTTCGCGGCCAGCGGCCGCGCGGCGAGAGTCTGCTTCGTTTGGATGAAACTCTAGGGCTGGATGCGTGCCCGGAAGAGTCACGGAGGCGGTGAATCATCCGCGCATATCTGCGGCGGTCTTCATCGTGGACGCGTTCCGATACCCTCACGCTGCTTGGCTCAAAGACTCCAGCAGGGCCCCCAGGTCCGCGTCCGTAGTGAGCGGGTTGAGAGCGTGGTGCGCAGTCACTGGCCCGCCGAGCGGCTGATGGCGGCCTGGAGCATGGTGGGCCAGTTCCTTGACCACATGCTATACTACTACAACAACGGCTGGGTGAAGTTGATCGCGTAGCGCTTCAGCCTGGATTTCCTGCCGGTGCTGATGGCGCTGGGCACCCGGCATGTGGATGCACGGTGGTGGAAGGCATTGTGACCTGGTCCATCGGGCTCAACGTGTTCGTCCTGGCGCTTTTGCCCGTGCTTGGCCGCGCCCTGCGCAAGTTATGAGCAGGGGCCCGTGATTCAGTATGCATAGGTCCGGGCCAGGGCGTCGCGCAACTCACCATCCTGCTTCAGTGTGTCCACGGTGGCGGCGAAGGATTTGCCCGCAGCGTGGACTTCTCGCGCCGGGAATCCGTGGGACGCGAGGTCCAGGTTGTGCGCGGCACCCATGCTCACGGCTTCCTTGGGTTTCAGCACCTCGTCGAGCGCGGTGCGGTCTTGGGCCCATGCTTGGAACTGCTCGACATCCCGTCCGCTGTAGGACTCCTGGCAGAGCCGGATGGCCTCACGGTTGTTCTGAAAGAGCCACGCCTCGATGCTGTAGAACGGCACCACGGTCTTGAGCCGGGTCAACCGTGCATGGGCCCGGGCTTCGAGTGCTTGCGGCGTGGATCCATCCCGTAGCTCGGTGAGCTTCAACACCACGAGTTCCCGGACGCGCGCATAGACAAGCGTCTGGAACTTCTTCACATTTTCACTCGAATCGCGAGTGCTCCATTCCCGATCCCCGTCGAAATGGAAGAGGACCCATCCGTCCACCATCAGGACCTGGGTCGCGATCGTGCGGATGAGTTCCACCTGTTTTTGCCGATCTTTCGCCCTTGTGCTTTTCCAGATGGTGGAGTGGATCGCCTGGAGCGCCAGTTCGTTCCGAACGGGCTCGAAGGAGATCCTGTTCGTATGAACGTGCTCGTCCACCTGTTTGAGCAGTTCCTTCGCGAGGGCTCGGAGCGTTTCAAAGGCCTTCGGTCCAGAATCCTCCGGCAGGATCAGCACGGAGAGGCATGTGGCGGTGCGGTTCACCACAGCCCCCTCGTTCGGAGCAACTCACTGACGTGCTGGATGGCCACCTGATACGCCTTGAAGAATCCTTCCGCGTCTTCTGCGGTCATGTTCTCCCAGACCAATTGCTCGCGGCCCTCGTGAAATTCCGTGCGGCAGAGGACGAATGAAGAGCGCACCTCTTCAGCGGACTCGAAGGAGAGGTAGTCGAGCAGCAGCGGATTCTGGCTCGTCAGGAAGGCCTGGCGCTCGCCGAGATCCTCCAGGCAAGCCTCGATCCATTCGTGGTGCATGCCATTGACCAGCTCATCGGCTACGACACATGTCGAGTAGGTGGCTAGATAATAGAAGAAGGCCAGCAGTCGCTTCTGCCCGTAGCTCAGGAGCGAGTGGTTGATGATGGAACCGTCCCGCCGGGTAAAGTAGAATTGGAGGTTCCCGAATTCGAGCCGTGCGAAAGGGGCAGGTGATCGACCTGTACGCTGGAGCCGGACCTGTGCGGATTTGAAACCGAGTAGTTCCACGAGTCGGTGCAGGAACTCATGCTCTTCATCCTGTGAGTTGATGGCTACGTCCTCGACGTCTGGATTCGACTCGAGGGTTTTCTCCAGTTTTTGAGCGAAAGAGACGGGCCAACCAGGACTGGCTTTGTATTGGCCTTCTTCGTTTTGAAGCTTGAAAACCGAAATGGATTCCCGCTCAATCACCTGCTCGAAATATCCAAGGGACTCATCGAATCTTTGGATGAGAGATGAGAATCCCTCGTTGGCGGATAGCAGTGCGCGGCCCACGTCTTGGATGTTCTGGAGAGACGGCGTCGAGAAAACAAGACCCAGAAGTGGTAGGAGGTTGTGTTGTCCTGGCCATGATTGTTCATGGGTGATGGTGTAGGTCTTCCCTCCTTGGTTGCTCAAGCTGAGCACCTTGCCGTCTAGCCGAAGTGCCCAGGGTTCCTGCCCGGGTCGGATGATGTCAATCTCCAGGACCGTTGCGTATCGAGGAGTTTTTTGAACCAATCCCAGGGCTAGTAGCTCATTCGAAAAGGGCTGGGCATTCGTGCTGTCTCCTGACGGCTCGCGGAGCGTCTCCGTGCGCAAACGCACGGCCAGTTCCACCTGGGCTGTATGCAAGTCGTATTCGAGACTGGCAGCCTCCGCCTGAAGTTGTGAGAAGTCCCACCTCAGAACGTGGACGATCAGGTTCAACAGCGTCGTCTTGCCCGTGCCGTTGCGCCCCAGCATCACGTTGAGCGAGTCCCGGAAGTGCAGTTCCGTCCCTGGCTTCACGTTCCGGTACTTCTCTATCTTCAGGCGCTTCAGCTTCACCATGGCTCGGGTCCTACAGGTCGACGTGGGTCCGCTACGCGCATCGCCGCTCGTCAGCCGATGCGCGTGCCCACCTTACCGCGCGCACTTCGCCGGTCCACCGCACATCGCCGCGAGCGTCCACGACCGACGCCGGGCGTAGACCTCGCTCTAAGAGCGAACCCTTCTGGCCCGACGCAGGCGGTGTGTGACTGCCCACGCCTCCCGTCGCGGCGCCTAGCGGCTTGACGGCCTTGCACCCGCCTTCATAAGTTACCCGGACAATGCGACTTCCCAGGACGGCTGTCCAGCTCATCTTGCTCGTGGTCCTCATGGCGCCGGCGGCCCGGGCGGGTGGGAGCGAGAAGCTCTCTGTTCGTTCCCTCCTGCTGTAGGAGCACCCGGGCCATACCACCCACCGCGTCTACGTGAAGGCGCAGGTCGTCACCGCGCTCCGGTTCGAGAAGGCCGTGGATCCGGACAAGACGAAGATGCTCGGCTGGGAGGGTCGGCTCGAGCCGCTGGCGGTGGTCCGCAACAAGGTCATCTTGGAACCCCTCCACGAGCTTGCCTCCGACGAAGCGATCCCCCTGGTCGTGACGCTCGTGGATGGGACGGAGGTGGCCTTCCTCCTGAGACCCCAGGGCCTTCGAGAGTGGGGCTGGGCGGACCAGCAAATCGACGTGTTCAAGGACCGTGAGAGCTACGCGGCCATGCACGACGCCCTGATGCGCTCCTTCGATGAAAACGACGCCCTGAAAGAGGAGGTCGCGCGCTATCGCCAGGAGGAGCACTCGGGAGACCATGCTCTGGCCGCCCTGCTGACCTCGGGCTCGTTGGCGCAGACGCCGTTCAAGCTCGCGGGTTACGTGACCGGCAAGGACGACGCGGCCGACGTCAACGCGACCCTGTACAAGGGAAAGGGCAAGGCGGCGGTCGTCTTTCGCATCAAGAACCTGTCCTCGGAACAGCCCTGGATCATGACGTCGGCACGTGTCCTGACCGTCGCGAAAGGCCAGGAGCGCGCTGTCGCCACACGATCGCTTCCCTCCAGGATCGACCCCGGTGAGTCGGGTGTCGTCGCCATCGTCGCGGACAGGAGCGCGTTCATGGAAGACGGCAAGCTGACCTCGGTCTTCCTCGAAGTCTATCGGAATGATGGACTTCGGCAGGCCTTCATCCAGCTAGATCCGGACCTCGTTGCGAAGTAGGAGCGGAGCCATGATTTCCTCCAAGCTTGTGCGCTCGTGCTGGTCCGTCTTGCTGATGTCGCTGGCTGGATGTGTGACCCCCGCTGGGGGAGTGGCCCTTCGCCCGGATGGGACTCCAGGACCGGAGGAGTGTTCGGAAGAGGCTCGCAAGGCGATGAACTACCTGCGCCTGTTCGTCGGCGAGGCGGCCGTGGTTCAGATCGACGCGAACCAGTCGGCTACCCCCATCACGCTGTACGAGGGACCCATCGAGAGCATGCTCGAGAATGATCTCGGCCTTCTCGATGCGCCATCGCGGCTCTACGGGCGCGTCTGGACTGGTGGTTCACAGGCCGTCATCCGCTACTACGAGGCCCAGCCGATGAATGGCGGCAACAAAATCCCCCTGTGTGCCGTCGCCCGTATGGGGCTGGGTCAGTTGCGCAAGCGGCCCGAGTCCCCGCCCGGAACCGCCGTCGTTGATTCCACGACCGCCGCGGTCTTCATCGTGGATTCATTCCGCTAGCCCTCACGCCGCCCGGCGCAGGGACTCCAGCAGGGTCTCCAGGTCCTCGTCCGTGGTGAGCGGGTTGATGAGCGTGGTGCGCAGCCACACCTTCCCTCCGAGCATCGTCTGCACGAGGTAGAAGTCCCCGCCGCGCACGAGCGACTCGCGCAGGCGCACCTGGAGCGCGTCCAATTCGCCCGGGGGTACTCCCTCCGGCGTGTGCCGGAAGCAGACGATGTTGCAGTCCGGGGATACGGCCAGCTCGAAGTCCCCGGCGGTCTCCAGGCGCTCGGCGAAGCGCCGCGCCAGATCGAAGCTCGCCGTGACGGCATCCGCGAAAATTCGCGTGCCCAGCACCTTCAGGCACGTGTACAGCTTGAGCGCCATCATCTCCTTGGTGCACTCGAGCGTGCGCATCGCCACGTCGTGCCACGAGCGCGTGTCCTGCCCCGTGAAGAGGTAGCTGGCCTCCTGCGCGAAGGCGTCGAAGGAGCGCTGGCCCTCGCGGAAGAGCACGGCGGTGATGAGCGCCGGCATCATCATCATCTTGTGCGCGTCCCACACCACCGAGTCCGCGCGCTCGATGCCCTTCACCCGGTGTCGATAGCGTGGACTGAGCGCCGTCGACGCCCCATGGGCTCCATCCACGTGGAACCACAGCCCGTGCTTCGCGCAGAAGTCCGCCACGGCCTCGAGCGGATCGAAGGCGCCCGTGGCCGTGGAGCCGGCGCTGGCCACCACGGCGATGGGATGGCGGCCGGCGCGTCGGGCCGTGGCGAGCGCGTCCTCCAGCGCCTCCGGGCGCAGGCGGTAGTGCGCGTCCACGGGAACGGGGGTGACGCCCCCGCTGCCCCAGCCCATCACCCGCGTGGCGCGCGCCAGGCAGTAGTGGGCCGTCTCGGGGACGAGCACCGTGAGCGGCGGTCCGGCCGTGGCGCCTCCATTCCACGCATCGAAGCCGGCCTTGGCCTGGCGCGCGGCGAGCAGCGCGGTGAGGTTGCCCGCCGAGCCCCCCGAGGTGAGCACGCCCCGCGCGCCCTTGGGCATGCCGAGCGTCCCCGCCATCCAGCCGAGCACGTTGTGCTCCATGGCCGTGACGATGGGCCCCATGTCGTACACGGCCATGCCGTTGTTGAGGAACGAGGAGACGAAGTCACACAGGGCGGCGAGGGGCAGGGGGGCCGAGACCTGATGGCCCACGTAGTGGGGATGGTGCAGGTGGTGCGAGCCCTCCACCACGCGGGCGAGCAGGGCGGGGACGTCCCCCGTGGGCTCCTCGGGGAAGTCCGCGGGGAAGTTCGCGATGTGGACCTCGGGCGGGGCCCAGGGCAGCACGGGGCCCTCGCGGCGCGTGGCGCGGGCGAGGTGGTCGGCGAGCTGATCCACGAGCTGGTGCCCGAGCTGGCGGAAGTGCTCGGCGTCGTAGGCGGTGGCGAGGGGCGGACGGGGAGGGGCCATGGGACCGGGTGCATGGCGCCAGTCGGCTCGGGCGTCAATCCTCTGGAACCCTGTCGCTCGGAGGGGCTCCCGCCAGCCGGGAGGCAGGCCCCGCGCGTGCGTCCTCCCGGATGGTTCGCCTGCCCAGGCGGCATACCTTCCTGAGGGGAGCACCATTTATCGATAGGGAGTCGCGCGATGCATCTTCTAGACGAGAAACTCATGGAGCGGGCCATCATCGGGGCGGATGGAAAGGTGATTGGCGAGGTGGCCGGCTTCTTCCTGGATGTAGACACCTGGCGGATCGACGCCCTCCAGGTGAAGTTGGACCGGGCCGTCGCCGAGGAGCTCCGCGCGCGTCACCCGCTCTTCCGCCCGGCGCTCATCGAGATTCCCACCCACCTCGTCCAGTCCGTGGGGGACACCATCGTCCTCTCCGTGGTGGTGGAGGGGCTGCGGCAGGTCCTGTCCCTGGGGGACGAGCACGCGTCCGTTCAGTAGCCAGGGAGTCGGCGCGGAGGGGGGACTCCCCTCCGGCCGGTCCCGACCCCACCTTGGCGGTTCGAGGTTGGGTCCAGGGAGGTGGAGCCATGAACGCGGATTGGTTGAATTCCCCCTTCGAGCGGCGCTCGATCCAGCACGCGATGAAGGTGTGGGACGAAGACGGGAAGCTCTTGGGGCGCGTGAAGGCGATTGGCCAGACGGTGGTGTTCGTCCATCAACGCGCCTCGAAGCAACTGTGGGCGGTGCCTCTGTCGCACATCCGGGGAGTGTCGGGGCGGGGGGTGACCGTGTCGGGCAAGGCGCGGGCGGCGCTGGAGCCCGCGGGAGACCGGTGGAGCACGGAGATCTCCACGGCCATCCACCCCCTGGCCGAGTCCTCGCAAGCTCCGGCTTGAGGCAGGAGGATGATGCGTCCCCAGGCGTTTCGTGCTTGAAGAAGTGACCATGTCCTCCATCGAAGAGCTGTCCCAGAAGGTGTCCGCGGCATTCGCGGACCGGGCGAAGTTGAAGGAGTCCGGGTACGCCGAGGCGGTGCGCGAGACGTTGGCGCTGCTGGACTCGGGGGCCCTGCGGGTCGCGGAGAAGGGCGCCGGGGGCTGGAAGGTGAATGCCTGGGTGAAGGAGGCCATCCTCCTCTTCTTCGGCATCTCCGACATGAAGGTGATGGAGGTGGGGCCCTTCGAGTTCTTCGACAAGATTCCGTTGAAGAAGGGGCTGGAGGCGGCGGGCGTGCGGGTGGTGCCGCCCGGCGTGGTGCGCTACGGGGCGCACGTGGAGCGCGGCGCGGTGGTGATGCCCGGCTACGTGAACATCGGCGCGCGCGTGGGCGCGGGGACGATGGTGGACACCTGGGCCACGGTGGGCAGCTGCGCGCAGGTGGGCCGGGACGTGCACCTGTCCGGTGGCGTGGGACTCGGGGGCGTGCTCGAGCCGCCCACCGCCTCGCCCGTCATCATCGAGGACGGCGCCTTCATCGGCAGCCGCTGCATCGTCGTGGAGGGCGTGGTGGTGGAAGAGGAGGCGGTGCTCGGAGCCAATGTGGTGCTCACCTCCTCCACGCCCATCATCGACGTCTCCGGCCCCGAGGAGAAGGTCTACAAGGGCCGCGTGCCGGCGCGCAGCGTGGTCATCCCCGGCATGAAGGAGAAGCAGTTCCCGGCGGGTCGCTACATGGTGCCCTGCGCGCTCATCATCGGGCAGCGCAAGGAGAGCACCGACAAGAAGACGAGCCTCAACTCGGCGCTGCGCGACTTCGCTGTCTCCGTCTAGGCGCCGCCGGTCCAGGGTTTCAGGGGGGTGGCGGGGCCACTCCGGGAAGGGTCGTGATGATCGTTGGCAAGACGCTGTCCTGGCACATCGTGCTCAAGTACACCGGCCGTCCGGTGGTGGTGCACGTGCTGATGGCCACCGCGGTGGTCATCGCGTACAGCAAGTTCAGCCTCACCTTCCTGGCGGTGCCGGCGCTGCCCGTGACCGTGCTCGCCGCGACCGTTGGCATCCTGCTCACCTTCCGCAACAACTCCGCCTATGACCGGTGGTGGGAGGCGCGCACGCTGTGGGGCTCGTTGGTGAACACGTCGCGCACGTTCGCCCGTCAGGTGCTCACCTTCCTACCCGGCTCCCTCTCCAACGAGGCGTCCACCATGTCCAGCATGCCGCGGGCCACCTCGCGCCTGCTGCGCACGGCGGTGGAGGCCTCTCCCCACGGCGGCACGCTCGGGGTGAGCGATGGCGCCGTGCGCGACCGCTTCGGCAAGGCGCGGGGCGCGTTCATCGCCCCCCACTCGCTCATGGACCACGCCTCCCTGGAGGTGCTCAAGGTCCCGGAGGAGGGACGCGTCGACACCCCGGTGCTCTTCGAGTCCATCACCACGGACGCGCGCGAGCTGGTGTACGCGCAGATCGGCTTCGTGAACGCGCTGCGCTGCCACCTGCGGCGCCAGGATCCCTTCCCCTCCCTCCAGCCCTTCTTCCACCCGTCCGTGCTGGAGGCGCTGCGCGAGGAGCAGAACGTGCCCACGGCCATCGTCGTGTGGATGTCGGCGCGGCTGCGCCGCGTGCTCAGCGAGGCCCCGGGCGTCGAGTCCATGCTCCGCTTGACCATCCTCAACAACTCGCTCACCGACCTGATGAACATCCTCGGGGCCTGCGAGCGCATCAAGAACACCCCCATTCCGCGCCAGTACGACGTGCTGCCCCACGCCATGGTGCGTGCCTACCTCGCCCTGCTGCCGCTCGGCGTGGTCGCCGAACTCGGCATCCTCACGCCCTTCGTGACCGCCATCATCGCCTTCCTCTTCATCGCCATGGATGCCGTGGGCCGCGACGTCGAGGCGCCTTTCGAGGATGGCTACAGCGACATCCCCATGACGGCGCTCGCCCGCACCATCGAGATCAACCTGCGGCAGATGCTCGGAGAGACGGAGCTGCCTCCCCCCTTGCAGCCCGAGAACGGGCTGCTCTACTGACGGCCCCCCCCGGGAGCCCCTTCTTCCATGAACGAACTCGCCACCCGCCTCGCGCAGTCCACCCTGGCCCTGTGCCGCATCCCCAGCCCCATTGGCGAGGAGCGGGCGCTCGCCGACCACGTGGAGCACTGGGCCCGCGCGCACCTGCCCGCGAGCGAGGTGTTCCGCCTGGGCCACTCGCTGGTGCTGGGCCACCTCCAGGACGAGCGGCCCACGGTGGCGCTGGTGGGCCACCTGGACACCGTGCCCGCGCACCCGGAGGACCGGCCGGCGCGCATCGAGGGCGAGCGGGTGTTCGGCCTGGGCGCCTCGGACATGAAGGGCGGGCTGGCGGTGATGATGGCGCTCGCCGAGGACCTGCCCCGCGAGCGGCTGCCGGTGAACCTGGTGTGGGTGCTCTACGAGCGCGAGGAGGGCCCCTACCTGGAGAGCGGACTGGGACCGCTGTTCGACGCGCGGCCGGAGCTCAAGCGGGTGAAGTTCGGCATCGCCATGGAGCCCACGGACGGGGTGGTGCAGGTGGGGTGTGTGGGCACGCTGCACGTGACGTTGCGCTTCAAGGGCCGCAGCGCGCACTCGGCGAGGCCGTGGCAGGGGGAGAACGCCATCCACAAGGCGGGGACGCTGCTCGCGCACCTGCTCACCCGGCCCCGGCGCGAGGTGGTGCAGGACGGCTTCACCTTCCACGAGGTGATGAGCATCACCAAGGCGGCGGGCGGGCGGGCGCGCAACGTGGTGCCGGAGTCCTTCGAGCTCAACCTCAACTACCGCTTCGCGCCGGGCAAGTCGGTGGCCCGGGCGCAGGAGGACGTGCGGGAGCTGGTGGGCGACGCGGCGGAGCTGGAGTTCATCGACCTGGCGCCGAGCGGCCGGGTGTGCGCGGACAACGTGCTCTTCCAGCGGTTGATGGCGCTCACGGGCCTGCCGGCGGCGTCGAAGCAGGCGTGGACGGACGTGGCGCGCTTCTCCGAGCTGGGCGTGGACGCGGTGAACTTCGGGCCGGGCGAGACGGCCCAGGCCCACCAGGCCAACGAGAGCGCCCCCATTCCCGCGCTGGCGCTGGCCTACGAGAAACTGGCGCTGTTCCTGAAGCAGGCGGGCTGAGATTTTCCCCGGCGGTTGTTGGGAGGCTGATGACTCCACATCCACTCTTCCAGGAATCCGCGTCCCTGCGGCGCACGGTGGTGATGATGGTGTTGATCGCCATCCTGCTCTTCAACTGGCAGCCGGATCCCCGGCTGCTCGGTGCTCCCCCGCTCCGGCGGGAGGAGGATCGGCCGCTGCCCGAGGACGCCAATGGCGTGGAGACCCACGCGGCGCGGCCCCTGCGCTCCGCCCATCTGGACGACGCGGGGCGGCAGTTGCCCGGAGGCCGTCAGGCCGCGAGGCGCCGTCCGGGCCGCCGGGGTTGAGCGCTCGAGCCCGGAAGGGGCTCAGCGCCAGAAGCCCACGGAGATGCCGAAGTCGGAATAGCGCCGGGACAGGTCGAAGGAGGCCGTCACCGCCCAGTCATCCAGGTAGCGGAAGAGGAACAGCTCGAAGCCCCCGGTGAGGTGCGGCCGGGGCGAGCGGCCCTCGAAGGGCGAGGGCTCGATGAACGCCCCCATCCGCAGGCGCAACCGTCCGAGGAACGGCTCGTACTCCACCCCCGCGCGCGGTTGTACCAGGGGGGACTCCCCCACGCGCTCGGCGGGGGTGAGCGCCGTGAAGGAGTGCACCGACACCGCGTTCTCCACCGGGGAGAGCAGGTCTGCCTGCACGCTGAAGAGCCACCGTCCCTCGACGGCTCGGCTGTCGGCCTCGGGGGGCACCTCCGCGAAGTAGTCGCCCTCCAGCATCTGCTGACGCGCGGCGGGCGAGAGCCGGTTGTACAGCTCGGCGCCCTCGCCCATGCGCCAGCTCGCGCCCAGGGATACCGTCGAGGGGGACACCACGGCCGAGTAGAGCTGCCGGCCCGCGATGAAGGACGCCTGCCCCTCCTGGCGCTTCCAGGGTCCGCGCAGCTCCGGCCGCACCGACAGGCCCAGCCGGTAGGGCCGTCCGAGGGGCCGGTAGAGCAGATCCAACGCGACGCCCGTGTTGCCGTAGAACCAGTCGCCCTCTCCCCGGTGATTGAAGACGGCCTGCGCGCTGTAGATGCCGAAGCCGAGGATGAAGTCGTCCCGGCCCAGCGCCACCGCGCCCGCCAGCGAGGCGTGGAGCTGTGACACGCGGATGAGATCATCCCGGTCGCACGCGGGCGTGTTGCAGTAGCCCACGCTGTAGTTGCGCAGCGAGAAGCCCAGGCCCACGTTGTGGTACTGCAACATGACGGCGCCGAAGAGCTGCAACGTCTCCGGGGCGTCGTCGGGCGCGCCGTCGTTGTCCAGATCCTTGCCGCGCGCCTCCGCCAGCGGCAGATCCATCCAGGACAGGGTGACGCCCACGTCCCATTCCTTGTCCAGGCGGGGGGAGCGGTGCGCGAGCGCCGCCAGGTTGCTCGCGAAGCCCACCACGCCCTCGGCGATGCCCACGTAGGCGCCGCCCATCCCCACCTCTCGCGAGGAGCCCATGAGCATCCCCGAGTTGAGGTACAGCCGCTCGGGCCGGGTGCTCACGGGCACGTCGTCCTGGGCCCACGCCCCCGACGCCGCCAGCACCACCCCCGCGAGGAGCAGTCTCACGCGCATCAGCTCGCGGACGCCACCTGGGCGAACAGGGTGTCCGCCTCGGCCGCCAGCTTCGTGTCGCGCCAGGTGAGTCCGCCCGCGTCGTGCGTCACCAGCGCCAGCGTCACCTTGCGCCACCGGATGTCGATGTCCGGGTGGTGGTCCGCCGCCTCGGCCGCCTTCGCCACCCGGTTCACGAACTCGATGCCCGCGAGGAAGCTCGGCGCCTCGTAGGTGCGCCGCAGCATCCCTCCCTCCTGCTTCCACCCGGTGTGCTCGGCGAGGAACCGCTCGAGTTCCGCGGTGCTCAACTGCGTCTTGTCGTAGGCCATGGCGTGCTCTCTCCTCTCAGGCGCGCTCCACCGCGCGCCGCCACTTGGTCAGGTACTTCTCACGCACCTCGGGCTTCATCTTCGGCTTGAAGACCTTGCCCACCTTCCACGCCTGGCGGATGGCGTCCGTGCTGCTCCACACCCCCGCGCCCAGACCCGCGAGGAACGCCGCCCCAAGCGTCGTCGTCTGCAGGTCCTTGGGGCGCACCACCTCGGTGCCCAGCATGTCCGCCTGGAACTGCATCATCAGGTTGTTGGCCGACGCGCCCCCGTCCACCTTGAAGGCGGGAATCTGCCGGCCGCTGTCCTGGCGCATCGCCTCGGCCAGGTCATGAATCTGCATCGCCACGCCCTCGAGCGCCGCGCGCGCCAGGTGCGCCACCGTGGTGGAGCGGTCCATGCCCCCGAACAGGCCGCGCGCCTCGGGCCGCCAGTGCGGTGCCCCCAGCCCCGCGAGCGCCGGGACGAACACCACGTCTCCACTCTCCTTCACGCTCGCGGCGAGCTCCTCCACGTCCGAGGACTTCTTGATGACCTTGAGCCCGTCGCGCAGCCACTGCACCGCGGCCCCGGCGATGAAGGAGCTGCCCTCGAGCGCGTACGTCGTCTGGTCTCCAATCTTCCACGCCACCGTGGTGAGCAGCCCCGCCTTCGACGTCACCGGCGTCTCGCCCGTGTTCATCAGCAGGAAGGCGCCCGTGCCGTAGGTGCACTTGGCCTCACCGGGGGCGAAGCACGCCTGACCGAAGAGCGCCGACTGCTGGTCGCCCGCCATGCCGGTGATGGGGATGCCGTCGGGCAGCGAGCGCATGCCGCGCGTGGTGCCATAGGACTCGGCCGAGCCGCGGATCTCCGGCAGGCACGCGGCCGGCACGCCGAAGAGGGTGCGCAGCGAGTCGTCCCACGCCAGGCGCTTCACGTCCATGAGCAGGGTGCGGCTGGCGTTGGTGACGTCGGTGACGTGCGACTGGCCCCCGGTCATCTTGTAGACGAGCCAGGTGTCGATGGTGCCAAAGCACGCGTCGCCCTTCTCGGCGCGCTTGCGCGCTCCCTTCACGTGCTCGAGCAGCCAGGAGAGCTTGGTGGCGGAGAAGTACGGATCCAACACCAGGCCCGTCGTCTCGCGCACCCGGGCCTCCTCGCCCTGCTCGCGCAGTTTGGCGCAGTGCTCGGACGTGCGCCGGTCCTGCCACACGATGGCGCGCGAGAGCGGCTTGCCAGTCGAGCGCTCCCACAGCCCGGTCGTCTCTCGCTGGTTGGTGATGCCCACCGCGGCCATCTGCTTGCCCGACAGCTTGGCGTCCTTGAGGGCCGAGCGGATGCACTGCTCCACCGTGGCCCAGATTTCGTCCAGGTCGTGCTCCACCCACGAGGGCTTGGGGAAGTGCTGGGGGAACTCCCGGTAGGAGCTCCCCACCACCCGCAGTCTGTCGTCGAGGATGGAGACATGGGTCCCGGTCGTCCCCTGGTCCACTGCCAGCACGTACTTCGCCTTCGCCATGAGTGCGCTCTCCTGCGGCTGCCTGGAGGGTGTGGGGGTGCACCATACCCGAGCCAAGGCTCTTGGCACGCGCGGCGCGCGCGCCTAGCGTGGCGCGCCATGCCCTCGGTGAAGGAATTACGGGCGCGGGCCCGGGTGGAGGTGGAGACGTTCGTGGCCGAACATGGCCCCGTGGCGCTCATCCAGCAGCCGCCCTCGCTCGTGTTCCAGATGGTGGCCCAGCAGATGGGCGGCTCGCGCACGGTGTTCATGGCGCACCGCTCGCGGTTGACGGACCGGCTGCTCGCCATGTTGCAGGGCTTCGAGCACCTGCAGGTGCTCTTCCTCCACCCCAAGCAGGATGGCGAGGTCTTCGCCGTGGGCCGGCTGGAGTCGAGCTGCTCCGTCGTGGTGCATGACCCGTCCGTGTCCAAGGTGCACGCCATGCTGCGCTGGAGCGAGGCGGATGGGGGGTGCACCCTGCGCGACGCGGGCTCGATGAACGGCACCTACGTCAACTCGGTGCAACTCGGCGGCGAGGAGCAGGCGCTGCTCGACGGGGACGGGCTGGCCTTCGGGGACGCGCAGTTCCTGTATGTCAGCACCCAGACACTTCACGCGCACCTGAACGCGGCCGTGCCCACCGCCGCCCGCTGACGTCCGCTCCGGAGCGTCGACTTCCGAGCGCCTGGGGAGGCTGGCGGGCCGCTGGACCTCGCCGGGGGGTGGACCGTGCCTAGCTTGACGCGGGTACCACTCGCGGCACGGACGGGGGTTGGGGTGAAGGGGCTCATCTTCGAGGAGCTGAACGGCGGGGCCAGTTGTCGCACGTATCTGATCTCCAGCGCGTGGACGCGCGAGGCGATCATCGTGGATCCGGTGTTGGAGCTCGTGCCGGGCTACCTGCGGCGGCTGGGCAAGGACCGGCTGCAATTGATCGCCGTGGTGGACACCCATACCCACGCGGACCATCTGTCCGGGGGGCGGGAGCTCGCGCGGATGATGGGCGCGGTGCACATGGGGGCGCCCGCGCACGCGGTGCAACGGCCGCTGGGCGAGGGGGACGAACTCGCGGTGGGCGACGTGCGCGTGCGGGTCTGGGCGAGCCCGGGCCACACGGCCGATGGGCTCGTGCTGGTGCTGGACGACCGGGTATTGACGGGTGACACGCTGCTCATCGGCGCCACGGGCCGTACGGACCTGCCCACGGGTGACCCCGAGGCCGAGTACGAGAGCCTGGAGCGCTTGTTGTCGCTGCCCGACGACACGCTCGTGTTCCCCGCGCATGACTACGGCGGGCGCACGTTCAGCACGATTGGCCACGAGCGCGTCTCCAACCCGCGCCTGCGCCTGGATCGCGAGGCCTTCCTCCAGTTGATGAGGGCGCCGCGCACGGAGAAGCCCGAGCGTCTGGCCGAGTCGCTCGCCTACAACTCGCGGCCCCGCGACGCGCGCGACGCGCCTCCCGAGCAGGTGTTCGCGCTGTAGGTTGTCTTTCGGAAGCCGCTCGCGGCGATGGGCTGCCGCGAGTGGCCGATTCAATCTCCTTGGGCTCGGCCTGGGGGCCTTGTCTCCGCGCGCCAACCGCTTTCATCCAGGCGCCGTGGCCCCTTGGTCGTATGTTTCCCTTGGGGTTCCTTGGCTAATCTCCGAGCCGATGCTGTCGAGCGCGCTCATGTGCGCGGCTGCGCATCCCGAGGGGGAGCCGATGAAGAGCCATGCGGAGAGGCCATCAATCCGGAGTGGGTGGGAGGGTCTTGGAGTTGGCCCTCTGGCGAAGGCCCATGACTCGTCGCCGTGCGAGCCCCTCTTCCCGGTGGAGCGGTTGGAGAGCGACGTGGCCCGCGCGGCGTTGTGCGCGGTCGCGGCTCGCGGAGCCGAGGCCACCTTCGCGTCGAAGCTGGCCAAGGTCTTTGGCGCGGACGTGCCGGTGGCGGCCTACCAGGCGCTGCACAAGGCGCTGCTGGGCAGGACGTTGCTCACACCGGGGATCGAGGTCGTGGCCTCGGGGCTCGTGGGACACGAGGCCGGCTACGACAACGCACGGCGGGTCATCCTCGTGGACCGGCAACTGGTGTTCCTGGCGGAACGGGACAAGTCCAAGGCGGCGACCCTGCTCCTCGCACTCGTCGAGGAGTTCGGCCACCACGTGGACAACCTGCTGCGCACCGAGTACTCGAGCCAGGAAGGGGACGGGCCGCGCGACGAAGGGGCCGAGTTCGCGCACGCACTATTCTTCTCCTGGCAGGCTCCTCCTCCCTCCGGCCCGTTCGCCACCTTCGTGCGCGCGGGCCGGGTCCAGCGGTTGAGCACGGACGCTGCTTTCTTCCAGAAGGCGCTCCAGCGGCACACGGGCGTGCAAGAGCGCGCCCGTGACGAGAAGGCGGGCCCGCTCCAGTTCTTCGGTGCTGGACGTGGGCACGGCGCCAGGGCTGTCCTTCGGGCATGAGTCCATCGAAGATGCTCTGAGAGACGCTTTTCCTCTTCCTGAACGTCGGCGTCAGATCTACTTCGGAAACTGGCTCCGGGATCACTCACAAGCCATCGATCCGGCGTTGATACGTCCTGCGAACAGCCGGAACATCCTCGAGGGCTTCACCCGGGGCGCATTGACTCGAGTCTTGGATGTCATGGCACGTGGAGAGTTCGGGAATCTGGACACCTTCCGGGTCACGCCGAAAATGCTCGGTGTGTATCGGGCAGAAGAGCACATCGACAATCCTCACGGCATTGAGGACCATTCCCGGGATGACAAAGACTTCCGCAAGAAATGGACGCAAGAGGAGGTCGCCATCGATCCGGCAACGGGCATGCTCAACTACATCGCGAACCGCAAGGGCGATTGGGTCACCTCCGCGGCTTATGTCGAGAATGAACTGCGTGCGGCCGCTGCTCTCGGTATGACGCCGGAAGGATTGCGTTTCCTGGGAAACGCGCTTCACACCCTCGAGGACTTCTACTCCCATAGCAACTTCACGGAGTTGCTGCTCCTCAAACTAGGACACCTGCAGGTCTACCCCTGGGCTCATAGGAAAGTCCAGGCTCCCAGTCCGAGGTATCCCCTGGTCACGGGCAAATTTGGATCGAACGACATCCAGGTCAGCCTGGCGTATGTCCTCAACGAGAACTTGACGGCAACCAAGGAATATGTGCCGGGTCAGCGCACTGCCTCCACGGAGATCCTGCTCATTCTCCTCAAGGACATTCCTTCCGAGTACCTTGACCAGAAGCAGGTGAGACGACTGGAGGTACTCCTGGGGTTCAAGGAGGAATTCGTGAAGAATCATCCTCTGATGGGCAGGATGATCGATGAACTCTCCAAGTTGATGTCCAAATTGCCGAACGCGATCCTCTCGGCCCAGGCCAGAAAACATGCAACGAACGTGACGAAATCCCAAGAGGAGTTCTTGAGCAATCCCTCCTTTCTCCATCCTACTCATAGCCAACTCTCCAAGGACCACGACGATCACCCGTTGCATCTGTTGGCCGCCGCATTGGCGATGGAAGTGGTGCGGGAGATCGGTGGTCTCATTGCCGGGGTTTGGACGGGGAAGGGGACTGTGGAGACAGTTGTCCGGGAAGCACTCAAGTACTTCGTTCACCCGGAGGACATCCAGAACGCGGCCACGGATGGCCGGTCCTGGGTTTTTGAATGGGCTCGCCAATGGGCGAGGACGAACCCCGCGAAGCTCCAACTCCTGGAGCGGGGAGCCATCATCAACCGCCAATTCACGGAAGCGAAGCAAGCTGAGGCCCGCATTCGCGCGCAAGGTGAGGCGTATGGCGCTCCCGAGGCCCTACTCGCGAAAGTTCGTGGCACCTTGCAAGGTATTGAAGGACTGGCATGAGGTTTCTCAAACAAATCGTTCTCACGATGGCGCTCGCGATGGGGGCGGGCAGCTTCTCCTGTACTCGGGAGAAGCCAAAGGATGCCACGTGTGACTTGCTGGTTCGAGGGACGAGCATTCAATACAATGGCCGTGCGCTTCCTCTTCCGGGCTCGTTGACTGCGTGGGAGCAGGTTTTTGGCAAGCACTCACGAATGATCGACACCTCTTCCAACGTCTATGTGTGGGACGAGGCAGGGGTTTACGCCATCGCACCGTCTTCGGATGAGGCACTTCAAAGCTTCGCTGTTGTCCTGCATTCGAATACCGACCCCTTCCGCGGGGCTCCTCAATACTGGCCAAAGAGCACATTCAAGGGACGGCTTTGCGTAGATGGAAGTGACATCACCCCCAGTTCGCGGATCGAGGATGTGAATCGAACCAAGCAGGGGCAGCCGTTCTCGCGCGGTTACCTCGATCGGATATACAGCTACGACATCATCCAGTCTCCCCGGAGCGTCTATGTGCGGATAGACTTGACTGACGAGGGGACTCCCGAGTCGTTCTACATGGGTTTCGCCGAAGAGACGAAGTGAAGCAACGCGGCGGGTGAGCCCTCGGAAAAGGGGGCGGCCCGCCGCTGTTTCAAGAGGCCTTCTCGCACCACCGTCCACTATACGCGCCCAGTAAAGTAGCGGAGAGATAGGTATGACGGAGAAATCCTATGTGGGCGCGTACTGGGGACCGCGCAAGGAGACGGCGCTGGAGTGTGCGCGGCGCGCGGAACTCTTCTTCCACATGCTGGCGCGGTGTGACCCGTCTTTTGTCCAGTGGTACAGGGCGGGCCGAGGCTTCCCCCGTGAACTGCCAGGCCACCCGGTCAACACGGAGGTGGATGCTCTGGAGAAGTGGCTCCTCCAGGGCAGGAGTCGCACGGACGTCGGTAAGCATGTCATCGAGGATATGGGCTTCCGTCAGTCGATGTGGAATGCGAAGAAAGAGGCCACGGATATCAACATCCACTGTGGTATGTATACTTCGTGGGCGCCCAATTCATGTCTGTTGAAAGTGACCCGGGAGAGCCCGATACGGGAGCGGCTCTTGAGTGCCTCTGTTCTGACCGGAGTGCTCACCGCCATGGCCACCGCGTGGGACCCGGACTTCGCCATGGCCAGCTCATCGGAGATGGTGGAGCTGTTGGAGAAACAGGGGTTCGAGGTACGGGTGGGCTGGCTGACGTACCTGTCGCGCCGCCGGGGCCGACTGCCCCCGCTGCCCGCGCCCGTGCGCATCGAGCCGGTGGGAACGCTGGGGTGGCTCCTCGTCCTGTCCCCCGAGCCCATGACGGCGAGCAACCCCGAGCACGTGGCGTTCTCCTCCCGTATCCGAGAGCTGCTCGACCGGGCGGGCCTCATCGCGTGGCCGAGACCCGCTCCCGCGGCGGAGTGAGCGAGAGCAAGTGCCGCCGAGGCACTATCCCTTCGCGCCGCGCTTCTTGGCGACGAGGTCCTTCCAGAGCCCCGAGTACTTCTTGCGGTACTTCGGGTCTTCTTCGGTTTCGATCAGCGCCAGGGCATGCTGTTTGAGCTGCTCGTCGTGCACCTGGTCGTAAATCTTCCGGAAGACTTCCAGGATGTCGTAGCGGATGAGGGTCCCGTTCTTCTCGGTGGCGCAGTCCCGGAAGCGCTGGCTCAGGCGGTCCACCACTTCTTTCTGGAGGGCCTGGCTGGCGGTCCCCACCCTCCAGAGCGATTGGAGGGAATGCCGCGCCGTGACGAACCGTTCATCCTTCGTCACGGCCATGAGCTGATCGAGATTCTTCAGCATCCGTTGCTGGGGATCGCTCTTGGCCAGACCGCTGAGCAACTGCGCCCCGATGGCCCGCTGGTGGTTGTCGCCCTCGCGCAGCAGCGTCAGCAGCTCATCCCAGACCTCGTAGGCCCACGCTACTGGCTGCTGGGTGAGCTCCAGGAGGTGCATGAAGGAGGCCGCGCGGGATTCGGCGTCCGTGCTGTGCAACTGGGTGAAGTGCCCGCGTGTGGTCTGGTCCATGGGCTGGAATCTTCCATGACCCGGCGCGCCGAGGGGTGTGAAATGGTCTGGACCTCTCCGGCGCCGCGCGGAGGTCAATCGATTGCGTGCTCGGCCCTCGGGGCCATCGCCAGAAGCCGCGCACGAAGCCCTCTGTTGAAACACGGGGGGATATGGCGGAGGGTGTCGCCAGCCCTTGGCGAGCCACTCCGCTCATGACTTCCTCCCCGCGACTTCTTCCCTGACTCCCTCCGCCCCGTGCTCCATGCCCCCGCTGTCCCCACCTGACTTCCAGCTCCTCTTCGAGCAGAGCCCGGGCCCCTACCTGGTGGCCATCCCGGACGCGGACTTCACCCTCGTGGCGGTGAGCGATGCCTACCTGCGTGCCACCTTGACGACTCGCGAGGGTATCCTCGGCCGCCCCTTCTTCGAGGTGTTCCCCGACAACCCGGCGGATCCGAACGCCACCGGGGTGCGCAACCTGCGCGCCTCGCTCGAGCGGGCCATGGCCACTCGCGCGCCGGACACCATGGCCGTGCAGAAGTACGACATCCGGCGTCCCGAGGCCGAAGGCGGTGGTTTCGAGGAGCGCTACTGGAGTCCCATCAACACCCCCGTCCTCTCCCCCGAGAGCGAGGTGCTCTTCCTCCTCCACCGGGTGGAGGACGTGACGGACTTCGTGCGCCTGTCCCGCCGCCGCGAGGAAGAGAGCGAGCGCACGGCGGCCCTCCAGAATCGCAACCTGGAAATAGAGGCGGAATTGCTTCACCGGGGCCAGGAACTCCAGGCCGCCAACCAGCAACTGCGTGAGGCGGTGCGCGAGCGCGACGACTCCCTGGCCCTGACCGCCCAGGCCCGCGCGCACGCCGAGCGCCAGCGGGAGTGGCTCCATTCGCTGTTCATGCAGGCGCCCACCGCCATCGCCATCTTCCGGGGCCCCCGCTGCCTTATCGAGCTGGCCAATCCTTCGATGTGCTGCCTCTGGGGCCGCCGCCCCGAGCAGGTGCTGGGCAGGCCCTTGTTCGAGGCCCTGCCCGAAACCGCGGGCCAGGGATTCGAGGCGCTACTGGACGGGGTGCTCGCCACCGGAGTGCCCTATGTCGGGACGGAGTTGCCCGCCAGGCTGGCGCGTCTGGAAGGCGGGGGCATCGAGGAGGCGTACTTCAACTTCGTCTACGAGCCCATGCGCGATGCCCAGGGCCAGGTGGATGCCGTCATCGCCGTTGCCTCGGACGTGACGGAGCTGGTGTGGGCACGCCGACGGAGGGATGCGCTCGCCGCCGAGAAGGTGCGCGTCGCCGAGGAACGGCTCCGCCTGGCGACGGAGGCCATGGAATTGGGCATCTGGGACATGGACCCCACTACGGGCGCGCTGGAGTGGGACGAGCGCTTGCGCGCCCTCTTCGGGCTGTCAGTGGGTGCTCCCGTGGACTACCCCACCTTCCTCTCGCGCGTGCATCCCGAGGACCGCCTCCAGGTGGAGCACCGCGTGGGGGAGAGCCTCGCGCCGGGCAGTCCGGGGACCTTCGCCATGGAGTTTCGCACCCGTCCCCTCGAGAACCAGGAGGAGCGGTGGGTGAGCGCTCAAGGCCGGGTCCACCGCGATGCCTCGGGGCGGCCCATCCGCTTCCTGGGCACGGCCCTGGACATCACCGAGCGCAAGTGTGCCGCGCGGGAACTGGCGCGCAACGCGGCCATCCTCGAGGCCATCATCCAGAGCATCCCGGATGCCCTGTACGTGGGAGATGCCACCGGCATCCGGCTGGCCAACACTCCGGCGCTGGAGATGCTGGGCTTTGAATCACTGGCGGAGCTGAATCAGCACGTCGCCACCCTGGGGGATCGACTCCAGAACCGCTCCGCCGAGGACGGCCACCGGCTCACGATGGAAGAGGAGCCCTTCATGCGGGCCATCCATGGGCAGCCGACCACTCAAGAAGTCATTGTCCGCCATCTGCTGACAGGCAAGGACATGGTGGTGCGCTGCGCCGCCGCCCCCGTTCGCATGGGGGAGGACATCGTGGGCGCGGTCGCCGTCAACACCGATGTCTCCGACCGCAAGCGCGCCGAGACGGAGTTGCGGCAGGCGGCGGAATTCCGCGAGCGCTTCATCGGCATCGTCTCCCATGACTTGCGCAATCCGCTCAACGCCATCCTCCTGTCCGTCAACGCGATGATGCGCTCGGATCGCGAGGTCCAGCACCACGTGAAAGCCGTGCGCCGAATCGCCAACAGCGCCGAGCGCATGGGGCGGATGATTGGCGACCTGCTCGACTTCACCCGCGGACGGTTGGGCGGCGGTATTCCCATCAACCCCCGCCCGGCCAATCTCCTCGCCATCTGCCGGCAGGTGGTGGAGGAACTCGAGGTCGGCAACCCCCAGCGGCAGCTCCGGCTGAGCATGGCGGGAAACTTCCAGGGCGAGTGGGACCCGGACCGGCTCGCGCAGCTCCTGGGCAACCTCGGCAAGAACGCGCTGGACTACAGCCCCGAGGGACTTCCCGTGGACTTCGTGCTGCGCGACGGGGGGGAGACCGTGTGCGTGGAGGTTCGCAACGGGGGCGCGCCCATCCCTCCGGACCTGCTCCCGCTCATCTTCGAGCCCTTCCGGCGGGCCACGGACGGCGGACATCCGACGTCCGGCCTGGGTCTGGGCCTCTTCATCGTTCAGCAGATCGCCCGCTCCCACGAGGGCCTCGTCGAGGTGCGCTCCACCGAGGCGGAGGGGACCACGTTCACCGTGTTGCTGCCGCGCTACGCCGCGAAAGGTGTCAGAGGATTCGTCTAGCGCGAGCAGCAGGCGCCAACCCGACTCCCCTGACACCTGGACTGACACCCGGACGGGCGGCCTACCTGGCGGCCTTCTTCCTCACGATGAGCGAGGCGGCCTTGTCGTTCCAGCCCGCGCCCACCAGACAGCTGTTGGTGCCGGTGGTGAGGGAGGTCTGATCGAACCGGCCACCGTCGTACAGCACCGCTTCGTACCCGTCGGCCACCTGAAGGGAGGAGATGACATCCGGGCTGAACCCCAGGGTCCTCAGGGTGTCTTCATCGTAGCTGCCCACGGGGAGGTTGATGCCCGGGCTGGTGAAGTTGCAGTCATTGTGGACCACGACGGTGGGCGCAACCGGTTCGACGACCAGCGAGTTGGCACGGTCATTCCACCCCGCGGCGACGAGGCAGCTGTCATCCGCGGTCTTGACGATCGAGGCGCCCGTGAAGTCGGCATTCTCGTAGAAGGTCACCTTGTAGCCGGGCTGCACCCGCACCGAGGAGATGTCCTTGCCCGCGATTCCGCGGAACTGGAGGTCGCTCAGCTTGTAGCGGCCCACCCAGAGGCCCGCCCTCCAGTCTCCCGTGTAGTTGCAGTCCCTGAAGATCGCGACCGGATCCCTCGGCTTGATCGTTCCCCCGCGGGTGTTCCCCATCCGGGCGAAAGCGCGGGCGGCGGAGGCCTGGTACAGCAGGACGGGGTTGCCGGGCTGCCCCACGCTGTTCCACCACTCGGGGTACCTGCCGTTCGCGTCCTTGCCATTGTCACGCACGAACTGGAGGTAGCCCGCGACGATGTTCAACCAGTTGATGTCGCCATCCGTCTCGTAGAGGTCCACATAGGCATTGGTCATGTCGTGACCCCCCCATTGCCCGGTTTCCCTCAGCGCGCGGGTCTGCCAGTCGATGTACGTCGACTCCATGGCGTAGGCCATGTGGCGCGCGTCATCCAGGTAGGTGTAGTTGCCCGTGATCTTGAACAACAGCAGGGCCGTCTGGGCCACCACGGCGTTCTCATACCCTCGGTAGCCAGGGCCGTAGCCGAAGCGATTGGCCTTCACCCAGTTGTACAGCCGCAAGCCGTCGGTCAGGTACTGCTGGGTTCCGGTGGCCCGGTAGATCATGAGGTTGGCCGCCATGGTCGGAGCCGTGGCGCACAGGCAATGGCCGCCGGTGTCCCCCTCATGCCAACGAATGCCGCCGTTCGGGTTGCTGGTCGGGGTGTTCTCCCCACTCATGCTGAACGCCAGGACCTCCTTGGCCCTGTTCAGATAGGTGGCGTTGTTGGTCTTCTGGTACAGCTCCATCAAGCCCTTGGCCACCCAGGCGTTGTCGTCGTAGTACCGATCACCGCATCCATAGGCCACGGCGTTGTACGCCCAGCGGTTCTTCGTGTAGCACCAGTAGGCCTGGTGCATTTCGTTGGCGAAGGCCTCGGCCTGCTGGATTCTACCGCCCGCGATCAAGGCGTGAAGCTGGGTGCCCGCGTCCCAATTGAAGGCCGTCGCCTGGCGATCCGTGCCCTCGTAGTAGAGGTTGCTGCCGGGCTTCCTGAAGTCCTGCTCGATCTTGTTGAGGGTTTCGTCTCCCCAGGCCTTGAAGTCACTGCTGGCCTGGCTGATGGCCTTCCAGCTCGAGTCCTCGTTGAAGCTGACCGCCGTATCGCTGGGCAGCGAACCGCCCCGCTGCGCGAGCCACACTTCCGCGTTGGCGTGGCGCATGTAGCGGCCGGGGAAGTTGAACGACTCCAGGCTGACGCCTTGCCCCGACAAGCCAGGGCGCGTGCACCACGTGGCATCCTCGTCGAACACGCGGGTGTTGTCGCGGCTGTCGAGGCGAATCCGTGAGTTGGCGTGCCGCAGGTACTTGCCCGGGTAGTTCTGCGACTCCAGCGAATAGCAATCCTTGTCGGCCAGACCGGCCACGACGCGGAAGCTCGAGTCCGCTTTCTCGGTCGCCGAAGTTCCGATGACGTCCGTGCGCGCCAGGCTGTCATAATGACGCAGGACGCGGTTGGTATAGTTCGGCGTCGTGACGCCAAAGCTGTAGTAGACGTTCAGCCGCAGCGGTACCCAGGACAGGACGGTGTTGACCGGTTGCGCAGCAGCACTGACAACGGCGGCTTGGACCGTGGCGGCCTCGGTGTCGTGGTTCGCTGGGTCCGCGTTGTCTGTATCGCGTGCACCGCCGCAGCCCACCATCACGGTGGATGCCAGCAGCGTCGTGAGTCGCAGCTTTGCTCCCCTCATTCTTTTCCCCTCATGCAGGTTCCTGCCGATGATGGGGAAACTTGTATAGTCGATTAGTTCTTGAAATCAAGTAAAACGAGAAGATACTGGGGATGGCTGCCATGGCTGGATTGGGCGGACTGTTGGTCAGCGGACTCCGCTACGGGGAAGTCGGTTCGGGGGAGCCGTCATCGCCTCCAATCCAGGCAGGCGGTCGTTCGGGAGCCGACGACCTGGGCCAGGCCTGCTTCCACTCAGGGCCCTCCTCCAGGTGTCCTGGCGCATGAGGGGGCGCACCATGGAGCATTTCAAGATTCTGTCGCTGGATGGAGGAGGCACCTGGGCACTCATCGAGGTTCGGGCGCTCATCGAGCTCTTCGGTCCCGAGACGCGCGGCCACGAGGTGCTTCGCAGGTTCCAGCTCGTCGTGGCCAACTCGGGAGGGAGCATCGTCGCCGCGGGCCTGGCGGCGGACTTCACCCTGGGGCAACTGCTGCAGCTCTTCCGCGACGAGGCGAAGCGCCGGAGCATCTTCGTCGAGCGGCCGTGGTACCAGCGCATGCTGGCGGCCATTCCCGCGCTCCAGGACCTGGAGGCGCGCTACGCGGCACGCAAGAAGCTGGAGGGGCTCGAGCGGGCCTTCTCGGAGTCGAAGCAGGAGGGCTTCGCCCGGCTGACGATGGAGGAGTGGAAGGCCCGTGCCGGTCAGGGCCTGGCGGACATCGTCATCACCGCGTTCGACTATGACCGCCGGCGTGCCATCTTCTTCCGGACCCGATCGGGGAGCCCGGCGGCCTCGCGCTCGCCCGCGAGGAATCCCACCTTCGCCCAGGCGGTGCATGCCTCGAGCAACGCGCCCATTACCTTCTTCGACGAGCCCGCCACCTTCCTGGATCGGCGTTTCTGGGACGGGGCGATGGGCGGCTACAACAACCCCACGATGGCCGGGGTGGTGGAGGCCTTGAGCCACGTGGGAGATGGCGCGGCGCGAGTGGAGCCCTCCGCCATTCGCGTGCTCAGTCTGGGCACGGGCATGGTGCTGTCCCTTCCTCCCGATGCCACCGGAGAGGTGGAGGACAAGCGGTTGTTGCACGTCCCCGAGGAGCCGGGCCTCGCCAGTGACATCCGCAAGGCGGCGCTCTGCATCGTCGATGACCCGCCCGATTCCGCCAGCTTCGTCGCGCACGTCACGCTGGGCCACCGGCTGCCCCGGGACGAGCGCGACGTCGTCCAGGATGGGCCGGTCATCCGGCTGAGCCCCGTCCTGCGTCCCGTCAAACGCAACGGCCGCTGGATGTACCCGGAGAAGATCGACCCCGGCTTCTACCAGCGGGTCTCGGAGCTCGGCATGGACGCCGTGATGAAGGAGCACGTGCTGCTCATCGACTCCCTCTGCGACGCGTGGATCCAGGGCCGGATTCCCAACCAGTCCTTGCGCGCCAACCAGGACCTCGAGCCGGAGGTGGGCCACGCACGCTTCAGCGACGCACTCACGCAGCTGCGGACATGGCTCGACGGCGAACTCCATCCGCCTTCCGTGGCGGCGGCACGGTGACGTCGCCGGGCGCCCCCCGTCGACGCTCGAGTGGACGGTTCGGGTGCTACGCCGAGTGCGGATGGGGACCTGTCGAGGGGGGGAAGAGGCCGAGGGAGGCCGTGGTCAGGGGCGTGGCACTTGCCTGCTCGGAGGCTTCTGGCACTTCAAGGAAGCGCACCCGAGGCGCTAGGCTCCGCCTGGATGCTGAATATTCCTGGCTACTCCCTGCTCGGGGCGTTCAAGACCACGGGCACGAGCCTGCTGTTTCGCGCGGTGCGTGGTGCCGATGGTCTGCGGCTCATCCTCAAGACGCCGCGGGTTTCAGCTCCCGGCCCTCGTGAGCGCGAGAACTACCTGCGCGAGTTCGGCATCCTGCGGCGGCTCCAGGACGCGCGCGGCGTCATCCGGGCCCACGCGTGTGAGCAGCTCCAGGGCCGGCCGGTGCTCCTGCTGGAAGACGTGGACGGCACGCCCCTGTCCGAGTCCACCGGCGAGCCGCTCGAGGTGACCCGGGCCGTGGAGCTGGCCATCGCCCTGGCCTCGACGGTCGCGGAGCTGCATCGCCGCGGCATCGTCCACAAGGACATCAAGCCCTCCAACATCATCCTCACGCCCTCGGGCGAGACGCGCCTGCTCGACTTCGGCATCGCCAGCCTCCAGCTCGTCGAGCATGTGGACATGACGCAAGCCTCCCTGGTCGAAGGCACGCTGGCCTACATGTCCCCGGAGCAGACCGGGCGCATGAACCGCTCGGTGGACTACCGCACGGACCTCTACTCCCTGGGTATCACCCTCTACGAGCTGCTGGCGGGCGAGCGCCCCTTCCAGGGTCGCGACGCGCTCGAGTGGTTCCACGCCCACATGGCGCAGGCCCCGCGGCCCCTGTCGGAGCGGGTGCGGGGGCTGCCGCCCGTGCTGTCCGCCATCGTGATGAAGCTGTTGGCCAAGGTCGCCGAGGAGCGCTACCAGAGCGCCGAGGGCCTCAAGGCCGATCTCGAGCGTTGCCGGGAGGGGCTGAGCCGGGGGGTGCTCGAGGACTTCGTGCCAGGCCGGCACGACTACCCCAGCCGCTTCCAGCTCCCCCAGCGGCTCTATGGGCGCGACAGCCACGCGAAGGTCCTGCTCCAGGCCTTCGAGCGCGTCGCCGAGCGTGGCCGCCCGGAGCTCGTCCTGGTCAGCGGCTACTCGGGGATCGGCAAGTCCTCGGTGGTCAACGAGCTGCACAAGCCCGTGGTGCGGCAGCGCTCCTTCCTGCTCAGCGGCAAGTTCGACCAGTTCCAGCAGGACATCCCCTACGCCACCGTGGCCAAGGCCCTTCAGGAGTTGGTGCGGCAACTGCTCGGCGGCACCGATGAGGAGCTGGCGCGGTGGCGTCAGGGCCTGAGCGAGGCGTGGGAGGGCCAGGGCCAGGTCCTGGTGGATCTCGTCCCCCAGCTCGAGCTCGTCGCGGGCAGACAGCCCCCCGTCCAGGAGCTGCCGCCTTCCCAGCTCCAGCAGCGCTTCCATCGGGTGCTCTGCCGGTTCCTCGGCGTCTTCGCCCCGCTGGGGCACCCGCTGGTGATCTTCATGGATGATCTCCAGTGGGCGGATCTGGCCAGCTTCCAACTGCTGCTGCATCTGCTGACCCACCCGGAGACACCGCCGCTCCTGCTGATCGCCGCCTATCGCGACAACGAGGTCCATTCCGCCCACCCGCTGACGCAGACGCTGGAGCAGCTGCGCCAGGCGGGCGCGCGGATGTCCCACGTCCAGCTCGAGCCGCTGAGCCTCGAGGATGTCCAGCAGCTCGTCCTGGACACGCTGCCCGGCGCGAGCGCGGAGCTCGTCGGGCCGCTGGCGGCGCTGGCCCGTGAGAAGACCGGAGGCAACCCCTTCTTCCTCCTGCGCTTCCTGCAGACGCTCCACCAGGACGGGCTGCTGGTGCGCACGCCCGAGGGCCCCTGGCGCTGGGATGAGCAGGGCGCCCGGCAGAAGGGCTACTCCGACAACGTCGTCGACTTCATGGTGGCCAAGCTGCGCCAGTTCCCCCCCCGGACGCAGCACCTGCTGCGGCTGGCGGCCTGCGTGGGAAACACCTTCTCGCTGAGCACCCTGCTGCTCATCTCGGGAATGGAGGAGCCGGACGAGGTGGAACAGGGCCTCGAGCTGGCGCTCCAGGAGGGGGTGCTGGCCACCACCGGCCCGGAGCAGTACCGCTTCCTCCACGACCGCATCCACCAGGCGGCCCACACCCTCATCCCCGAGGCGCAGCGCAAGGCCGTCCACCTGCGCGTGGGCCGCCTGCTGCTGGCGAGTCTGTCGCCGGAGGAGGTGCGCAAGAACCTCTTCGAGGTGGTGGGGCAGCTCAATACCGGCGCGGAGCTGCTCACCGAGCCCGAGGAGCGCCACCGCGTCGCGCGCCTGAACGCCGAGGCCGGCGCGAGGGCCAAGGCGTCGACGGCCTACCGCTCGGCCATCACCTATCTGGCGATGGCCTTCCAGCTCCTCCCCGGAGACCCCTGGGAGGTGGATCACGCGCTGGCCTTCAAGCTCCGGTTGGACCTGGCGAGCTGCGAGTTCATGAGCGGCAACGCCGCCCACGCGCGCCGCATGGTGGAGGAGCTCCGCGGCCGCCCGCGCACTCCGGCGGAGATGGCCGCGCTCTACCGGCTCAAGTGCGACCTGCACGTGGCCGCCGGCGAGAACCAGGTGGCTGTCGACAGCCTCCTGGAGGGTCTGGCGATGATGGGGATGCCGCTCTCACCGCACCCCTCCTGGGAGGAGGTGGTGGCCGCCCAGCAGGAGGTGGGCGCCCTGCTGGGAGACAGGTCCATCGCCAGCCTCGTCGAGCTGCCCCGCCTGAGCGATCCGGTGAAGGAGGCGACGATGAGCCTCCTGGTGGCCCTCAACACGTCGGCGCTCAATACGGACCGGCACCTGTACCTGCTCCACCTCTGCAAGCTGGTCTGCTTCAGCATCCGGCACGGCAACACGCCGGCCTCCGTCCACGGGTACTCCACGTATGGGATGGTGCTGGGGTTGGCCTTCAATCGCTACCAGGAGAGCCTGGCGTTTGGTCAGCTCGCGTGCGCGCTCGCCGAGCGCTACGACGTGGCCGCGCTCCGGGGCAGGGCGCTCTTCGGCATGGGGATGCTCAGCCACTGGCTCCAGCCCATCCCCGAGTCCCTGAACAGCCTGCGCGCGGCCTTCCAGTACGCGCTCCAGGCCAGCGATTTCCAGATCGCCGGCTTCTGCTGCACGCACATCGTCTCGCAGCGGCTCACCCTGGGGCACGCCCTGGAGGAGGTCTACCAGGAGTCGGTCGCGCGGCTGGACTTCGCGCGGACGAGCGGCTTCGTGGACGTGCGCGACGTCGTCCACGTCTACCAGCGGCTCACCCAGCAGCTCCGGGGCCGCACCGCCTCGTTCCAGTCGCTCGACGGAGAGGACTTCACCGAGGCGTCCTTCGAAGCCCGGCTCACCCCGGAGCGCACGGCCATCGCCCGGTGCATGTACTGGCTCATCAAGATGCAGTCGCGCTTCCTGGGCGGGGCGTACGACGAGGCGCGGGAGGCGGCGGACCGGACCGCCCAGCTGAGCTGGTCGTTGCTGGGCCGCGTCCAGCTCCAGCACTTCCACTTCTTCCATGCCCTGACCCTGGCCGCCTGCTTCGGGAAGATGACACCCGAGGAGCGAGGGCCGGCCCTCGAACAGATCCGCGAGCACCAGGCGCGGCTGGCGGAGTGGACGAGCCATTGTCCCGAGAACTTCCGCGCGCTCGAGCGCATGGTGTCCGCGGAGCTGGCGCGCCTCTTGGGCCATGAGGCCGAGGCCCTGCGCGCCTACGAGGAGTCCATCCAGGCCGCGCGCGAGCAGGGGCACATCCATGACCTGGCCCTGGCCAGCGAGCTGGCGTCGCGCTTCTGGTCCGAGCGCGCGGTGCCCACCATCGCCGAGGCCTACGCCCGCAAGGCGCGGGAGGCCTGGCTGCGCTGGGGTGCCCTGGGCAAGGTCCAGCACCTGGATGCCCAATGGGTGCACCCGCCCTCCCTCCCGTCCTCGGAGGAGACCAGCACGGACACGAGCTCCACGCACCTCGACGCGCTCACCCTGGTGAAGGCCCAGCAAGCCATCTCCGGGGAGATCGTCCTGGACAGGCTGGGGGACACGCTGCTGCGGGTGGCCATCGAGAACGCCGGGGCCCAGCGCGGCGCCCTGCTGTTCCCCCAGGGTGACAAGCTCTCGGTGGTGGCCCTCGTGGACCCCGCGCCGGAGGGGCCCGCCGCCGGCCCTCGGGACGAGCGCCTACCGTGGACCCTTCTCTCCTACGTCCGGCGCACCCGGGAGCACGTGCTCATCGGAGATGCCTCCCAGCCCCACCCGTTCGCGGCCGATGCGTGGCTCCAGCGCGGCGAGGCCCGCTCGGTGCTGTGCCTGCCCCTGGTTCGCCAGGAGGAGTTCCGGGGGGTGCTCTACCTGGAGAACTGCCTGGCCAGCAACGCCTTCACTCCCGCGCGCATCTCCCTGCTCGGCCACCTCGCCTCCCAGGCCTCCATCTCCCTCGAGAACGCGCGGCTGTACACGGAACTGCAGCAGGCCGAGGTCGCCCTGCGCCGCGCCAACGACGAGCTGGAGAAGCGGGTGGAGGAGCGCACACGCGAGCTCCGGCACGCCCAGGCCCAGCTGGTGGACACGGCGCGCGCGGCGGGGATGGCCGAGGTGGCCACCAACGTGCTCCACAACGTGGGCAACGTCCTCACCAGTGCCGTCATCAACGCCCAGGTGCTGACCCAGACGGTGAGCACCTCCCGCATGTTGCGGGTGAAGCAGGTCTCCTCGATGCTCGATGAGCACGAGGGCGCCCTGGCCGACTTCCTCACCCGCGACCCCCTCGGCACCCAGCTGCCGCACTATCTCTCGCACCTCGCCGAGGAGCTGCTCCGCGAGCACTCGACGCTGCAGGAGGGCCTGGAGGCGATGAACAAGCACATCGAGCACGTGCGGGCCATCGTCCAGGTGCAGCAGACCTACGCCCGCAGCACGCTGCTCACCGAGGAGTGTGATTTGTCGCGCCTCGTCGAGGATGCCTTGAGCATCCAGCTGCCCGCGCTCAAGCGCCAGGACGTCCACATCGTCCAGTCGCTGTCCGCACTCCCCGCGGTGCGGGTGGACAAGCACAAGGTGTTGCAGATCCTGATCAACCTCATCAGCAACGCCAAGAACGCGATGACCGCGATTCCCACCAGCCAGCGCCAGCTGCACGTGCGGCTCGAAGCGGCGGACAACATGGCGCGCATCCAGGTGGTGGACAGTGGCGTGGGCATCGCGCCGGAGCTCCGCGAGCATCTCTTCACCCAGGGCTTCACCACCCGTGAGGGGGGACATGGTCTGGGCCTGCACTCGAGCGCGCTGGCGGCGCGGATGCTGGGCGGGCAGCTCTCGCTGGAGAGCGAAGGGCCGGGCAGGGGGGCTACGGCCACACTGCTGTTGCCGTTGGGGTAGCGGTGTGCCGCGTCCGACTCACTACCCACTGGGCCGCGCGGCCTTCGCCGCGCTTCGGTAGTGCTTGGGTGCACGGCCCGTGACGCGCTTGAAGGCGTTGCTGAACGCGCTCTCCGACGTGTAGCCCAACGACCGCGCGAGCTCGGCGATCGAGGCGTCCTCGTCTCGCAATCCCCGCTGGGCCAGACGCATCCGCCATGCGGTCAGGTAGGCCAGAGGCGAGACCCCGGCGACCGACTTGAAGTGCACGGCGAAGTTGGTCCGGGACATCGCGGACGCCTTGGCGAGCTCCTCGAGCCGCCAGGGATGACCTGGCTCGCGATGCATCAACCGGAGCGCCGGAGCGATTCGCTGATCGCCCATGGCCCGGAGCCACCCGGCCGGCAGGGTGCTGGCTGTCGCGAGATGCGCGCGCAGGGTCTGCACGAGCATGAGCTGGACGAGCAGCTCCGACGCGAGGCTGACCCCCGAGAGGTTCGTCTCGTGCTCGTGAACGAGTCGGTCGATGAGCCAGTTCAACATCGTCGCTTGCGGCGAAGCGGCTCGAACATGCATCAGCGAGGGCAGCAGCTCCTCCAGAAGGCCGCTGCTCGCCGCGTCGATGCGCACGTGTCCGCCGAGCAGGAAGAAGTCTTCGCCTTCGCCCAGCTTCGGGAACCGGGTGGTGCTCGTGGCGAAGACACGCGTCCCGTCCTTTGGGATGGCCCGTGGATCGCTCGAGAGCACGAAGGAGCGTTGCGCCGAGATGAAGACCACATCTCCCTCTTCGACTCGCACGGGAGCCCCCTCGCCATCGATGCGAAGTTGGCATCCACCCTTCACGAGCGCGAAGAACTTGATGTTCTCGGGCGCCGGAACACGGATCGCCCATGAACCTCCAGCCGTGAAGCCGCCCGACAAGACCGAGCGGGCATTCGCGAGCCGGAGGATGTCGGAGAAAGGATCATCGCTCATCTTCGAACGATCACGCATGTTTTCAGGACGTTCAAGCATTAAAAATCCGGAGGCACGGGGATATTTCCCTCGCATGCCTACTCCCCAAATTCCAATCGAGTCTGGCTTCGGTGCCGCATCCACGGCGGCCGAGGTCATCCATGGCCGGGACCTGACCGGCAAGATCGCCATTGTCACGGGAGGCGATTCTGGCCTCGGTCTGGAGACCGCGCGGGTCTTGGGTTCCGCGGGCGCCAGGGTCATCGTCCCGGCCCTGAATCCCAACCATGCCCGGGCCGCGCTCGAGGGGCTCGCCAACGTCGAACTCGAAGTGATGGACCTGCTCGACCCCGCCTCGATCGACGCCTTCGCCGGGAGGTTCCTGGCGACTGGCCGGCCGCTGCACCTCCTGGTGAACAACGCGGGAATCATGGCGTGTCCCCTGGCGCGCGATGCACGGGGATATGAGTCACAGTTCTCGACGAACTACCTGGGTCATTTCCAGCTCGTGGCGAGGCTCTGGCCCGCCCTGCGCCGGGCGAACGGGGCGCGAGTGATCTCGGTCTCCTCCTGGGGCCATCACTACTCTCCGGTCGTGTTCGAGGACCCCCACTTCGAGCGGCGGGCCTATGACCGCTGGGCGGCTTATGGGCAATCGAAGACAGCCAACATCCTCTTCGCGCTCGAGTTGGACGCGCGTGGTGAGTCATATGGGGTGCGTGCCTTTGCCGTCCACCCGGGTAGCATCGTGGCCACGGGGCTCGGCAAACACCTCTCGCGGGAGGAACTCCAGGCGGTGGGCGTCCTCGACGCGCACGGCGAGCCCATTGTCGACCCAGCGAGGAACATCAAGACGGTCGCGCAGGGAGCCGCGACCAGCGTCTGGTGCGCGACGAGCCCGCGGCTCGACGGTCTGGGAGGTGTCTACTGCGAGAACTGCGACATCGCCCGGGTGGAAGATGAAAAGGCCACGGCCGGTGGGGAACTCGAGGGATCGGCGCGGCAGACCGGCGTGATGCCCTATGCCGTCGACCCCGAAGCGGCCCGGCGCCTCTGGAGCCTGGGCGAACGCCTTTCAGGCACGACCCTCTCGGAGCGGTGACCAGGTGGCAGGTAGAGGAACTCTTCCTTCCCCTACTCCACGTGACCGTTCATGTCGGACCTTCCGTGAATAATCCGTCCTCGCCGCATCTCGAGGACATGAAGGTCCCAGGAACGAAACCATGCGCATCGAAAGTCACGGTGTCCTGTTCGTTGGTCTCATGTGGAGTTTGGCCGTGGGCTGCGGCCGCACGGAAGGAACCGGAGATCCACCCCCCCTCGAATCCCAGGTGGCGAGCGCCGTCACGCTGCCTGGAACGGAACTCAAGGACGGCATTCCCATCACGCTCAGCGGAGCCACCGGCTCGCTGACCTACTTCTACGTCAACCTTCCCGCCGGTCTTTCGGAAGTCTCCTTCGCGCTGATGGGTGGCACCGGCAACGCGAACCTGGCCGTCAAGCGCGGTGAGATTCCCACCAACATCCTCTACGACTGCAGCTCACGCGGGAGCGGCAACGAGGAGCGGTGCAACGTGCAGGCTCCAGCCGCCGACACCTGGAGCGTGAGGGTGGAAGGCCAGTCGGCGTACGACAATGCGAAGCTGGTCGTCTATTTCAATCAGCCCTTGCCGCTCGCCCCCAACGTCAACCTGTTCCACTACTCCAACAAACCGACGATGTTCTTCGTCGACGTCCCCGCGGGAAAGGGCCGGTTCAAGATCGACTCCTCGGGCACCAGCACGGTGAGGGCGCGGCTGGGCGCTCGTCCCACGGATACGCTCTACGACTGCGACGTCACGTGTGACATCTTCAAGCCCAAGGCGGGCCGGTACTACGTCCTGCTGACGACCAACAAGTCTCCGACGCAGATCCTCCCCTGGGTGACCGGAACGACGAAGACGCCCGTGGCGCTCACGAATGGGCAAATGGTGACGGGCATCAGCGCGGCGAAGGATGACCTGGTCTATTACACGCTCAATGTCCCCTCGGGGCAGTCCCGGCTCGTGGTGGAGACCTCGTCCGTCATCCGCTCGCTCTACGTCCAGCGGGGAGACCCGTTCCCCGGGAACAGCGCTTTGGACTGTCTCGCCAGTTACTCGAGCGGCCCCGCTTCGTGCACCTTCGACAATCCACAAGCGGGGACGTGGTACCTGATACTCCGGGCAGACACCGCGCTCTACAACTTGAATCTGACTGCCCGTGTGGTGGCCTCCACGAGCAACGGAACGGTGATACCGCTGCAGAACTACCAGCAGGTGACCGGCCTCTCCGGCAGCCCGGTCGAGGACCGCTACTACTCCATCACCGTTCCCGAGGGCCTGCCGTACCTGAACGTCCAGACGACGCAGGGGACGGGCGTCGCCGAGATGTTCGTCCAGCATGGCACTCCACCGACGCGGGGACAGGGTACGGCCTGCGGCACCGGTTGCAGGTTCCAGGCTCCGGCGCCAGGCACCTGGTACATCCTGGTGCGCGGCTTCACCTCGTTCTCGGGCCTGAGCTTCTCCGCGGGATATCCCCCGGTGTATGCGCTGTCGCAGGACCAGCCGGTGCAGTACGGCGGCGAACGCCTCCACTACTCCTTCGACGTTCCGGACGGGCAGTCGGAGGCCAACTTCACGCTCACGAACGAGCACGGCAACTGGGCCATGGTGAAGTACGGCACCTGGCCGACGAACCTCAGCGACGGTTGCAGGACTCCCTGCTCGCTGGCCAATCCCCTGCCCGGGCGCTACTACGTCACGGTGTATTTCACGCCGGGAATCGTCTACGGCATGCTGGCCGCGTGGTACGGGGGCGGCCCGGTCTCCCCGCTGGCGGACGGCATTCCCGTGGCCTTCACCGCCAGCGCGCTGCGGGAGTTCCGGTACTGGCGAATCGACGTTCCGGAGGGACAGGCACAACTGCGCGTGGACCATGTCTTCCAGGGCGGAACCCCGTCGCAACTGTATGTCCGGTACGGGGCCGTTCCCGCGACATCCCTGTTCACGTGCAAGGGGACGTCCTGGACGTACAACGACGTCCCGGCCGGCCGGTCCTGCGTCATCGACAATCCACAGGCGGGTGCGTGGTACGTCCTGGTGGAGAGCAAGGCCGCGCTGGAGGGCATCGTCCGGGCGACGACCTCCTCCAACCTCCCGCTCTTGACGCCGGGCTTCGAGGAGCAGCCGTTCGCGGGTTCGCCGACCAGTGAGCGCGTGTGGAAGGTCGAAGTCCCATCCGGGCTCAGCGACTTCCGGGTGATGCTCAGCAGCGGCGCGGGCAACGCGGACCTGTACGTGAAGTACGGCGAGGCGCCGGGCACGACGTCCGACTGCGCGTCCACCCATCCCAACAACGAGGAGAGCTGCGAGTTCGCCAACCCGCGGCCGGGCACCTGGTACGTGGCCGTCCGGGGCACCGGGTCCTTCACGGGTGCCCGCCTGGTAACGACCTTCGCGACGACGCCCGGAGAGGGCGTGAGGGCACTGGCCAGCGGGGAGAACGTGGTGGCGTTCAAGGGCCCCCTGGGCTCCGTGCAGTATTTCAAGGTGGAGGTGCCTCAGGGCAAGAACCGGTTGGTGGTGGGCATGTCCGGTGGCCGGGGCAATGCGGACCTCGCTGTCCGCCAGGGCGCCCGCCCGACGCTCTCGGAAGCGGATTGCCGGAGCGAAGACTCCACCAACCTGGAGGTCTGTGTCTTCGAGAACCCGGCACCGGGGACATGGCTCATCCGCGTCGAGGGGAGGACGGACTTCAAGGACGTGGTGCTGACCGCCCGGTACAGCATCACCAACGAGATCATCCCGCTGACGCTGGGCACACCGGTTCCCAACATCTACATCGGTCCCAATGAAGCCCAGCTCTTCTCCGTCACCATCCCTTCGGCCTCGGACATGATGCGGGTCGACATCCAGTCGGGCGTGAATCCGCCGACCGACGTGCGCTTCGCGGACATGTCCTACAACAACGTCTTCACGTGCACGACGTCTGGTCGCTTCACCCTGTGCCCGGAGTCCTTCTCGTACAGCTCCACGGGGCAGCGGCGCGTGTCCATCAAATCCAAGACGCCCGCGACCGCGTCCTGGGGAAACATGGTCACCATCAACGATGGCATCGATGGCTGGAACGACGACACGACCTACGCGTCATTGATGAATGGAGTGGCCGTGACGGAACTCACCGGTAACGGCCGGTTCAAGATCGAGGTGCCCTCGGGGGCGACGAAGCTGACCATCACCACCCGGGGCCCCACGGAGACGTCGAGCGACCCGGGACAGCTCATCCTGTACGTCCAGGGCCTCAAGCCCGCATCGAGCACGAAGTACAACTGTGCTTCGACGAATACGGGCGTCTCGCAGGGGTGCAGCTGGACCACCCCGACAGTGGGAACGTGGTACCTCGCGACCGACTGGACCAGTGGCTCCTATGACGTGAAGGCCATCTTCGAGTAGCCAGGCGCGCCTCGGCGGAAGTGAGGGAGCGCTCTCGAACGGACCTGTCCACTCGAGTGGACAGGTTCGTCTCGAGATTCACACGTGGCGAGTCGCCGGCGTGTCCAGGCCCCACGCGTCCTGGAGCGACTGGGGAATGTGGAACATGAGCTGCTTGTCGCCTCGCTCGATGGAATAGAGCCCCTCGAGCAGCTTGCGTGAGAAGGTTCCTGAGATCCTGGCCACGATACCGGAGCTGTCCTGCGCCTCGTCCGTCAGGTTGAAGAACACGCGCATGGGTTCCAGCAGATGGCGGGCCCAGTCCGGCTCCTCGGTCAGGATGGCCTGGGCGATTGGCTTGTCGCACAGCTCGCGAATCAGCGCCGCCGGCAGGCCATCGAACATCGTCCCGGGAACGAGCTCCTTCATGTAGTTGATGAGGGCGTGGGTCAACGTGCGCCCGGCCTCCGACGGGGCCACCTGGCGCCGGGTGATGGCGTCCCAGAGTTGCTGGCCCTCGTTCGGGTCGCGGGGCAGCAGGGCCGCGTCGATGCCCAGGATATGGCCAATCACCCGCCAGCAATGGAAGAAGGCGTCCTCCTCCTCTGGGGTGAAGTCGAGCCCGAGCTTCGTCAACGTGCGGGGCAGCAGCGCGAACGTGAGGAGCGTGATGGCTTGATCCTCTTGATTGATGGGCGTTCCCCACTCGGGCTGCCACTTCGGGTAGTGGCGCACGTGGTAGCGGATGGTCGCATGCAAGAGCCGGATCTTCTGGGCCGTGCGGACTCCGCGGCCGCCCCGCTCCAATCCGCCCTCGGCCATCACATCGAGGAGGAACTGAGACGTCTCGATGATGCGGTGGTTCACGTACTTGTCGATGCGTCCGGTCGACGTCAGCACCTGCGCTCCCTTGGCGCACGCATAGCAACTGGGAAGAGACCAGGTGAAGAGGGCCAACGCCATCTGCATGCCGTAGCGGCCGAAGAGCCGCTGGCCGATGCGGACCTTCTCGGGCTCGGCCCAGGCCGGCCAGTCGTCCGTCTGGTTCAGGTAGTGCTCCACCGCGTCAGGCATCTCCGCCGGGACGAGGTGCTCATTGGCCGCGAGGCTCCTGAGCATGCGGGTGACGACCGCGGCCTCGTTGTTGGCGAAGATCGACTCGACCACCGGATCGGCCACGGGGTCTCCCACGGAACGGAAGGGCTCGAGCAGCGCATCCGTCCAGCGGTGGGTGGTGGATTCGCCAGCTTTTCCGCCGTGAATCGAGGTAATGGCCGACATGGCCTGCTCCGTGTGTTTCATTGCTGCCCCCCGGGGATTGCGCGTGCTTCCAAGAGGAAGCGCCCCGCATGAATCCCAGAGGGAGTTTATCCCTCCCGGATGCTGACGTGTTCCTGATGTGGCAGGACTGTCAAGAAGGTGTCAGCCAGACTCCTTTGCCGGCTGACGGCTCGGGGATGGGACGTTCTATCTGTTGCGCGAGGATGCCAAAGCCAAGGCCGCCGTTTTCGCGTTCATGCGGACAGGGAGCATGGAAGGGCTGCCGTCGAGCGTGACGTTGCCGCTGCCGATGTTCGCGAAACCGACGTTCGCCGCGAAGGACCTGTAGAAACGCACGGAGTCAGGGAAGGGGACTACCCTGTTGGAGCGGTATGACCAACGGGGGTTCCTCATGTTGCCGTCAACGACCTACGGGCTCGTTCCCGGGAGTGGACATGTCGTGAAGGTGGGCCGTCGTGAGGCGCTGTTGGCCCTGGCCGCCGTCGTTCTCCTGGCCGGGTGCGCCACGGGCGCTCCGCTCGGGAGCCTGACCACGGGCATCAGCCTCCACTCGAGGGCCTCCTCGTTCCGAGAGCACTCCGCATCTCGGCGGCCCGAGGCCATTCCCGTGCCCGGAGAGGCGGCGGGAGGCTCCGGCGCAACTGCCTGTGCTGTCACTCACGGCCAGAGGCGAGCTGGTGCTGGGCGGAGCGGTCGTGGTGGGAGGCGCCGCGAGCACCACCGGGGGCCTGGCACTGGGAGACCTCTCCCTCCTCCACATGGCGGGGAAGGGACAGGGGCCCCGGAGGCACGAGCGGCAAGAAGGGGAAGTCCGTCCAGACGACCGTGGCGAAGGGTCCCGGCAGGTGGACGTACAAGAAGCCCACCACCGAGTCCCAGCGAGCCCGAGAGTACCAGGAGCAGATAACGGGACGGCCCGCGTGGTGGGTCTACATGATTGGAGAGCTGGAGTTCGATGGCATTCGGGGCAAAGAGCTGTTGGAAGCCAAGGGTCCCGGCTACTGCTCCTTCTTCAATCCGGATGGCACCCCCAAGTACTGGTACAAGAACTCGGGCAAATTCGACCAGCTGATGACACAAGCCGGCAGACAGGCAAAATTGGCCCACGACTTGGGACTGCCGCTGACGTGGCATGTCGCCGATGCCAAGGTCGCGGAATTCCTTCGAAAGGAATTCGTGCGGAGAAGATGGCACAACACCACCATTCATCATACATCACTCACGCGCTAAACGGAGGAGCACGCATGACAGAAGACTACTACGTGGGTGCGTACTGGGGACCGCGCAAGGAAACGGCGCTGGAGTGTGCGCGGCGCGCGGAACTCTTCTTCCACATGCTGGCGCGGTGTGACCCGTCCTTCGTTCAGTGGTACAGGGCGGGCCGGGGCTTCCCCCGCGAGTTGCCAGGCCACCCGGTTCGCATGGAAGTGGAGGCACTGGAGAAGTGGCTCCTCAAGGGGAGGAATCGCACGGACGTTGGTAAGCATGTCATCGAGGATCTGGGCTTCAGTCAAACAATGTGGAATGCGAAGAAGGAGGCCACGGACATCAGCATCCATTGTGGCATGTATACTTCGTGGGCGCCCAATTCATGTCTGTTGAAGGTGACCCGGGAGAGCCCGATACGGGAGCGGCTCCTGCGCGTCTCGGTTCTGGCCGAAGTGCTCATCGCCATGGCCACGGCGTGGGACCCTGATTTCGCCATGGCCAGCTCTTCGGAGATGGTGGACTTGTTGGAGAAGCAGGGGGTCGAGGTGCGGGTGGGCTGGCTGACCTATCTGTCGCGCCGCCGGGGACGGCTGCCCCCGCTGCCCGCGCCTGTGCGCATCGAGCCGGTGGGAACGCTGGGGTGGCTCCTCGTCCTCTCCCCCGAGCCCATGACGGCGGGCAACCCCGAGCACGTGGCGTTTACCTCCCGCGTGCGCGAGCTGCTCGAACGGGCGGGGCTCATCGCGTGGCCGAGCCCCGAGCCCGAGGGCGCGTGAGCGAGCTGAAGTGACGACGCCGAGGCTCCATCCCTTCACGCGAAGGAGTCGGCATGGGACCTGGTGCCCTCTCCCTTCGCGTCGATATGAAAAAACAGAGTCCTGGTATTCGCGGATTCTACAAACAGGTGGGCGTTCGGCCGGCGGTGCGCATGGCATTTGCCGTGGTATGCCTGTTCGTATGGGTTGGATAGGGGCTGTGAGATTCTCTCTCTGGAGAAGGCGATGAGCGACGGACGTTCCTGGGAGGGTAACTGGAAGGTTCGCCTGTATGAGCGGGTCCGCGAGCTTGGTTATGAGTCACTCACTGCCTTCGCGGAGGCTCGCCCCGCCGTCCCGTTGTACGTGTTGGCCGAGTCCGCGCTCCAGTCCTCCAGCCACACCCGGAAGGGCTCGGTCCGTGCCCCCGCGAGCCCCAGGGCGCTCCGGCTGAAGCGCTCGAAGGCGTGGAATCGCCCCCCCTGGATGTTCGACGTGTTCAAGACGCAAACGGCAAAAACCCCATCCGCTTCTTACCGCCAGGCTCCTACGAAACTCCGTCAGGCCCGCTCTGGTCGTACCAAGCGGCGGGTTCGATTCCCGCCGCCTCCAATAGAGGTTGCCCGCCGCTCTGATCCGGACCCAATCAGGAGGCGAGGTGCGCACCAAGGGCTACCACGGCCTGGGCGCGCTCGCGGTGGAACCCACCGAGATGGGCGCCCCCGTGGTCAAGCCCCTCGGCTCGGCCGCCGGGCCGGAGTGAGGCCCTGGGTCGAGCGGGCGGGGCAGGGGAGACGATGCAGCCTCAGCGAGCCACGTCGTCCAGCACCTCCGAGAGGGTGCTGGCGTTCAGGGCCCGATCGAACCAGCGGTCCAGGGTCGCCATGTCCATGCACGTGAGAATCCGCTGCCGGGCCTCGTCGCCGACGTGCACTCCTCGCGCGGCGAGAACCCGCAGCACATACTCGGCACGCCCCTTCGCCACGCCCTGCTCGATGAGCTCCTCGCCGTAGCTTCGCATCAGCTCCTCCGCTCGTTGCGCATCCATGACTGAATCTACCACCCGCCTCGCTGCTTCGCGGGCGGCCTTGTCCCCGATATAGAGCAGGTAACGGACCACTACCCCGAGGTGCTCGGCACCCTCGGGGGTGGCATGGACTTCCGCGAACAGTGCCACCCAGTCCGGCATCCGCTCGGCCAGCTCCTCGGTCCGCCCATAGCGCAGGGTCAGCCATGCCAGTCGTACCAACGGCGGGCCAGTACGGGCCAACAGGGCCTCTTCCCGCTCCGCAGTCAGGTCATCCAGCAGGTACTCGAAGCGCGGCACCAGCCCTCGCCAGAGTTCCCGTTCCGCCTCTGGCAGCTCGAAGAGGTCCTCCACCCGGCGCGGTGCCGTCCAGGCCCCTGCCGTCCCGTGGTACATGACCAGTGGGATGATGACCGGCAGCCGCGTGCTCTCCGGGTGCTCCTGGCGCCAGCGCTCCACCTGGCGCACCACGTAACGCAACATCCGCAGCGCCATCCACCTGTCCACCGAGGACTGATGCTCGAGCAACACGTAGAGCAGCACGGACTCGCCCGTGCGCAGGCGGGCCGTGAACAACAGGTCGCTCTCCGTTTCTCTCAGCTCTGGGTCCACCACGCTCCCAGGCTCCTGCCGCAAGCTCGACCAGTCCACCGCGGAGACGACGTGCGCGGGCAAGACGGCGTGCAACTCGGCCGCCGCTCGCTCGGGGGAGCCAAAGGTGTAGCGGACGAAGAGATCATGGGGTCCGGGCATGGCACCCCGCGCCCAAAGCACGCCGTATGCCAGCAAGGCCGGTTGCGCCCTGCCCACTTCGCGTGGCCGCGCCCACGGCCTGGACACGCTCGCGGTGGAGCCCACCGAGATGGACGCCCCGTGGTCGAGCCCCTCGGCTCGGCCGCCGGGTCGGAGTGATGCGTCGGGCCGAAGCGCTTCCTGGGGTAGACTCGTCCGTCCCCCAGGAGCGCACACGCCCACGCAAGAACAGAAGGCGGCTCTTCAGCGGTTGAAGGCATTCACCGGTTCGAACGAGTTCGTCCACTCGTGGGAGGGGGACAGGGCGCCCGGCGAGGTCGAGGCGCTCCTGCTCCATGCCACCGCGGACAAGGCGAGGACCGCCCTGCTGGACATGAGCGCGGCGGTCATCAACGTCGGCGCCTTCAACGGGCAGAGCACCATCCCGCGCGTCGACAAGCAGGACTCGATCACGGAGTGGGCCAGTGGCAACGGGACCCAGATCCGCCAGTTCAAGAAGGAGGCGGTGGCCACCTACTTCGACGACCTGTTCCACTTCGTGTCGGCGATGACCCTGAGCCTCGTCAAGGACAACCACTACCAGCGGCTGACGCGCAATGACCTCTTTGATTGACGCTCAGCGTTCCCAGCGGGGAGGAGAGTCTCCGTATCCGGTCAGCTCCACGTAGCCGCGGCCCTCCACGGGCTGGCCTTCGTGTTTGCCCGACAGGCGCACCGCACCCTCCCAGTAGCGCACGGTCACGGGCAACTCCTGGTCGGCGAGCGCCGGCGTCACCTCCAGGGAGAGGTCGCGCGAGGGCAGCACGAGCCGCCAGCGCGCGGGGTACTCCACGCCCGTCCGGGGGCTCTTCCATGTGTCGAGCACCTCCAGCCGCGTGTCCTTCGCGGTCAGGTGCACGGGCTCTCCCCGGGCGGGAATGAGGGTGCCCGAGGTGAAGGGATCCACCGTGCCGTCGCGCCGGCGCAGTTGGTAGTACATGAGCTCGCTCCCATCCGAGAGCTGGAGCGAGAACCAATCCCAGCCCACCTGCGCCTTGCCGAGCGCACTCGTGCTCCACTCTCGGTCCATCCAGCTCTCGCCCGTCACTGGGTAAGCGCGGCCGTCCACCATCACCTCTCCGCGCGTGGGCATGCGCGGCAGTGAGTAGTAATAGGAGGCGTTGCCCGGCTCGGACCCCTTCTGGCTCAGGCCCCGCTCTCCCTGGAGCACCACGGGCTTGCCCTCCTCCAGCACGAGCGACAACGACACGTCCCCACTCCGGGCGGTGAGCCGCAGGGGCAGGGGCTCGCCGCCCACCGCCTCCGCGCTCCAGTCCTCCAGCCACACCCGGAAGGGCTCGGTCCGTGCCCCCGCGAGTCCCAGCGCGCTCCGGCTGAAGCGCTCGAAGGCGTGGAAGCGGCCTCCCTGGATGTCCGAGACCGTGAGGTGTCCCATGTAGATCTGCCGTGCCCCCCATGCGGAGGCACGCTCGGACTCACCGGGCGCCAGGGCGCTGCGAAACAGGGTGAACTGGTAGCCGAACTCGCGCCCGTCCGCCGTGGCCAGGTGGCCCGTCCAGTACCACCACTCGTTGCGGAAGCCCGCGTGGGGACCATGGTCCTCGGGGAAGTGGAACTCCCGGGGCTCCAGCGCCCGCGTGTACCCCTCGTCTCCTCCCGCCTTCGCTCCGAGCGCCTCGGAGACCTTCAGGGTGGTCGTCCGCGCCGGAGGAGGCGCCGCCTCGCGGGACACCCACCCCGCGCCCGCCGCGAGCCCCACGAGCACCACTCCCACGCCGAGGACCAGTCCACCCGCGCGCGTCATCTCACTCCTCCCTCAGGGCCCGCGCGGGGTTGGCGCGCGACATCTTCCAGGATGGGTACAGGCCCGCGAGCGCCGCCGCGAGCAGCGCCAGCCCCAGCGCCTGGAAGAGCACCGGGGGCGCCACCTCGAGCTGCAACGTCCAACCGAAGGAGCGCTGGTTGATGACGTGGACGAGCACGTACGCGAGCGCCACGCCGAGCGGCAGGGAGAACAACCCCGCGAGCGCTCCGAGCAGCCCTGTCTGCAGCGACACGAGCGCCCAGAGCTGCCGCGGGGTGAGCCCGGTGGCGCGCAGCACGGCGAACTCCCGGGCGCGCTCGAGTTGCAGCGCCATGAGCGCGCTGAGCACGCCCACGAAGGCCACGCCGATGGCCAGCAGCCGCAGCACGTGGGTGATGGTGAAGGTGCGATCGAACACCTCCAGGGACGTCTCGCGCAGGGTGCGGTTGGAGCGGATGTCCAGCGTCTGCTCGGTGCCGACGCGCTCGCGCACCCGGGCGACGAGCGCGTCCACGTCCTGTCCCGGCGCGGCATAGAGGGCCACGCCGCTCACGGTCTCGTCGCGGAAGTGGTGCAGCCAGGTGCTCCGCAACATCATCACCGTGCCCGCGTCCGAGCCGTAGTCGAAGTACACGCCCACCACGCGGAAGGACGCGAGGCCCCCGTCCGTCGCCAGCTCCACGCGCGAGCCGAGGCCCACGCGGCGGTGGGAGGCGAGGGGCTCGGAGACGATGACGGTGTCGGGCGCCTCCAGCTCCTTCCACACTCGCGCCAGCTCGCCCTCCTTGAAGCGGTAGGGACGCGTGGGCGTTCCGCCGAAGTCCACCGCGCGCACGTCCGTGGGCACCCCGTCCACGCGCACCTGCGCCGTGCGCATCGTGCTGCTGCTGGCCACCCCCGGCGTGGTGCGCACGCGCTCGGCGAGCCCCGGGAGGAAGGCCGCTCCCCCCCGCCGGGCGACGAGCGAGGGCGGGGAGACATAGATGTCCGCCACCAGCGACGAGCCGAGCCAGTCCGCCACGGTGCCGCGGAAGCTCGTCACCATGAGTCCCACGCCCACCGTGGTGGCCACCGCCACCATCAGCGCCGCGAGCGCCACCGCGGTACGGCTGAGGCTCGCCGTCACCCCCCGTGCCGCCATGCGCCCGAGCAACCCGAAGGCACCGCCCAACGGTCCCGCCGCCCCTTGCGCGAGCAGGGCCGTGAGCCAGGGCACCAGCAGGGACGCGCCGAGCAGCACGGAGAAGAGGCCCGCGTAGGCGGGGAGCAGCTCCCGCGTGGGCAGGGCGAGCAGCCCCACGCCCGCGGCGAGCACGGCCACTCCCGTCAGCGCGAGCCTCGGCGCCCGGCCATGGGCCACGTCCTCCAGGGTGGAGCGGCGCAGGGTGAGCGCGGGCGCCGAGCGGGCCGCTTCCCACGCGGGGCGCAGCGCGGCGGCGAGCGTGGCGCCCAGGCCGAGCACCAGCCCCTTGCCCAGCGTGAAGGGCTCCAGCGCGAGGCCCCGCACGCTCACCGAGAGGTACAGGTCATTGATCGTCCGGGTGACGAGTTCCACCAGGCCCCGCCCGAGCAGGATGCCGAGCAGCACGCCGGCCACGGTGCCCACCGCGCCCAGCACGCCCGCCTCGCCAAGCACCAGCGCGAAGAGCTCGTTCCGGGTGACGCCCAGCGCGCGCAGCCGGCCGAGCTGCTCGCGCCGCTGCACCACCGAGAAGGTCATCGTGTTGTAGATGAGGAAGGTGCCCACCACGAGCGCCAGCAACGACAGCGCGGTGAGGTTGGTGCGGAATGCCCGCGTCATCTGCGCCACCGCGTTGCCCCGGGCGCGCGGTCGCACCACCTCCACGCCCTCGGGCAGCAGCGGACTCAGGCGCTCCAGCGTGGCCTCCGCCTCCGCGCCCTCCGGCAGCCGGAGATCGATGCGCGAGAGGCGTCCCTCCAGGCCGAACAGCTCCTGTGCGCTGGCGAGGTCGGTGACCACGAGCCCCTCCATCGCCCGGGCGCTGCCCTCGTCGCCGGGCGTCAGCACCGCCAGCACGCGCAGCCGCTTCTCCACGCCCTCCACCGCCACCCTCAGGTCATCTCCCGCCTTCACCTCGAGGGCCCGCGCGGTGCGCTCGGTGAGCAGCGTGGCGCCGGGCTCGGTGAGGAAGGCGCCCATGTCCACCTGGCCTCCACCCTGGGGCACATAGGAGCGGAAGGGGCCCTCGGCGAACGGGTCCACCCCGAGCACGGTGAGGGGCCGCTGGTCGCCACTTCGCGCGCGCACGGAGCCCTCCACCATCGGGGCGGACACGGGCGCGCCGGGCAGCAGGCGCACGTCGCGGTACACCGTCTCCGGCACCCCCGAGGGCCCCCCGACGAGCTGGTGCGTGGCGCGGCCCGTCACCGTGTCCGTGGAGCGCTCGAAGGCACGCATCGCGCTCGCGTTGGCCAGGTCGATGGACACCACCACCGCCACCCCGAGCGCGATGCCCAGCAGCGACAGCGCGGTGAGCCACGGGTGGCCGCCCAGGTGGCGCAGGCTCGCGCGGAAGAGCAGGCGTTGTTTCACGGGCGGGCCTCCTCGCGCAGCCGTCCCGCCTCCAACCGCAACACACGGTGGGCGCGCGCGACCATTCCCGGATCATGCGTGACGATGAGGGCGCAGACGCGCTCGCGGCGCGTGAGTTCCTCGAGCAGATCCAACACCCGCTTTCCCGTCGCCTCGTCGAGGTTGCCCGTGGGCTCGTCCGCGAGCAGCAGGGGCGGGGCGTGGGCGAGCGCCCGGGCCACCGCCACGCGTTGCTGCTCGCCGCCGGAGAGCCGATCCGGGAAGCTCGCGGCCCGGTTGCCCAGGCCCACCGTGTCGAGCAACTCCCGCACCCGCTCGCGCGAGGCCGGGCCCCCGCGCCCGGTGAGCTCCAGCGGCAGGAGGATGTTCTCCTCCACCGTGAGCGTGGGCAGCAGGTTGAAGGCCTGGAAGATGAAGCCGATGCGCTCGCGGCGCAGCAGGGTGCGCGCGTGCTCGCTCAGGGCGCCCAGCTCCTGTCCCGCCACCCGCACCGTGCCCCGCGAGGGCTGGTCGATGCCGCTGATGAGGTTGAGCAGCGTGGACTTGCCCGAGCCGCTGCGGCCGAGCAGCACGGCGAATTCGCCCGCGTGCAGGGTGAGGCTCGTGCCGGCGAGCACCTCGCGCACGGCATCGCCCTCGGCGTAGGACTTGGAGACGTCGTTCAGCTCGACCACGGGCGGGGAGGGGGACATGCAGGGGAGTGCCTAATGGAAGCGCGCCCCGTGTGCACGCTCCGTGTGCGCGGCGCTGCCTCGTCAGCTCGCTTGGGGCCCCGCGTCACCCTTGCCCGCCACCACCTCGCGCAGCTTCTCCAGGTCGAGGATCTCGATCTCCCCATAGCGCAGCCCCACGATGCCCTGGGCCTCGAGCTGCTTGAGGATTTGATTCGTCGTCTGCCGGGAGATGGTGAGCATCATCGCCAGCTCCTCCTGCCGCACCTCGATGACCCGGCTGCTGTGGGCGTGCAGATCCCCGTAGTTCTGGGCGATGAGCAGCAGGCGCCGCGCGAGCCGGATGGGCGCGGCCTCGTGCGCGACCTCGTCGATGGACAGCAGGGTGAGCCGCATGTGCTGCGCCATGAGGCGGCCGAATTCGTACCAATAGCCGGGCTGCTCCGCGAGCAGGGCCGCCAGGGGGGCGTGCGGCACATGGACGACGAGGGTCGGCGCGTCGGCGATGGCGTCGTGAGCCGAGGGCAGGCCATCGAAGAGGCTGATCTCCCCACACCAGGACGGGGGCTCGAGGAACTTGAGCAGGGCTTCGCGGCCGGAGGGTCCAAGCGTGCGCAGCCGGATGGCGCCATCGACCACGCCATAGAGGCCGGAGGGGAGGTTTCCCCGGGAGAACAGGTGCTGGCCGGTCTTCAGGGGGCGGAGCACGCCGAGCCGGAGCAGCCTCTCCTGGAAGTCGGCCGGGGTGGCGCGGAACCAACTCCCGGAGCGGAAGAGTTCCAGGTAGTCGAGTGCCGTGCGGTCAGGCTTCATGGTGGGCCACTCCTCTGGGTGCCCCGCGCGGAGGCGCTTTTTCGCGAGTGTGTCGCGGTCGCGACAGAGTTTGGGAGGTGGGGTGCCCATCATTCTCCTCGGATTCGACGCGAGAGGAGAAGCGAGATGGCGACGATGTTGGCGGGTCGGCTCGACCTCGTGACGGGGAAGTTCGGGATGGAACAGGTGGCCATTCCCGAGCCGGGGCCGGGTGAAGTGCGCATCAAGGTGTTGGCGGCCGGTATCTGTCTGTCGGACGTGCACCTGATCGATGGTTCCCTGCGATTGAAGCCGCGCCCGGGGTTCACGGCCGTCACCCTGGGCCATGAGGTCGCGGGCGTCATCGAGAAGCTCGGCGAGGGCACGGGGACCTGGTGGAAGGTGGGCCAGCGCGTGCTGCTCCAGGCGGGGCAGTCGTGTGGCGCGTGCGCCCCGTGCATGACGCGGACGGGGTGTGTGCGTCCGCTCACGCGAGGCGTGGATTACGACGGAGGCTGGGCCGAGTACTCGCTCGCCCGTCAGGACACGCTCATCGCCGTTCCGGACGAGCTGCCCATCGAACAGGCGGCCATTCTGCCCGACGCGGTCTCCACGCCGTACGCGGCCATCGTGGACACGGCGGCGCTGCGGCCCGCGGAGTCCGTGGGCATCTGGGGCATTGGCGGACTGGGGGCGCACGGTGTGCAACTGGTGCGCGCGTTCGGCGCGGCGCCCATCATCGCCTTCGATCCCCTGCCGGAGGCCCGGCAGCGGGCGCTGGCGCTGGGCGCGGACCTCGCGTTGGATCCCCAGCAGCCGGACGTGCGCGAGCAGGTGTTGCACTGGACGGACGGGCGGGGCCTGGACGTGGCGCTGGACCTGGCGGGCGCGGCTCCGGTGCGTGAGCAGGCGCAATCGGTGCTGGCACCGCGGGGCCGGCTCGTGCTGGTGGGCCTGACGCCCGCGCCCCTGTCGCTCTCCCAGGGCATCGGCTTCTGCGTGGCGATGCAGCAGGTGCGGGGGCATTACGGCTCGCGGCTCGAGCACCTTCCGCAGCTCGTGAAGCTCACGCGGCTGGGCCGGCTCGACTTCTCCCGCTCGGTCAGCGCCGTGCTCCCCCTGGCGGACGCGCCCCTGGGCGTCGAGCGCCTGATGAAGAAGCAGGGCAATCCCATTCGTCTCGTCCTCCAACCGTGATCCGGAGTCCTTCGATGAAGTCTTCCCATTCGAGCACGATTCCCCAGCCCCATGTGCGTCCCCTCGTCGGCAATGTGCCGGACGTCGGCTTCGAGACGCCCACGCAGAACCTGATGAAGCTCGCGCGCGAGCTGGGGCCCATCTTCCGGCTGTCGTTCCCCGGAGGGCGCACCGCCCTGGTGCTCAGTTCGCATGAGTTGGTGGCGGATGTCTGCGATGAGAGCCGCTTCGACAAGCATGTGACCGGGGCGCTCAAGCAGATCCGCGACTTCGCGGGCGACGGCCTCTTCACCGCGAGGACGGAGGAGCCCAACTGGGGCAAGGCCCACCGCCTGTTGATGCCCGCCTTCGGTCCCGCGGCCATGCGCAACTACCACGACGACATGCTCGACGTGGCCGACCAGATGTTCACGCGCTGGGAGCGCTTCGGGCCAGAGGCCGTGCTCGATGTGCCGGACAACATGACGCGGCTCACGCTCGACACCATCGCGCTGTGTGGCTTCGGCTACCGCTTCAACTCCTTCTACCAGAAGGAGCTGCACCCCTTCGTCGAGTCCATGGTGCGCGCCCTGGCCGAGGCGGGCAATCGCGCCCGGCGCGTCCCGCTCCAGACGCAGCTCATGCTGCGCACCCAGCGCCAGTTCCAGGCGGACACCGGCTACATGCACGAGGTGACGCGCGAGCTCATCGCGAAGCGCCGCACGCTCAAGCCCGAGGAGGCCCCGCGCGACCTGCTCGGCCTCATGCTCGACGCGAAGGATCCCCTCACGGGCGAGGGGCTCGACGAGGAGAACATCCGCAACCAGATGGTGACCTTCCTCATCGCGGGTCACGAGACGACGAGCGGCCTGTTGTCCTTCGCCACGTACTTCCTGCTGCGCCACCCCGAGGTGCTCGAGAAGGCCCATGCCGAGGTGGATCGGGTGCTGGGCGACGAGCTGCCGCGCTTCGAGCAGGTGTCCCAGCTGCACTACCTCGATCAGATCCTGCGCGAGACGCTGCGCTTGTGGCCCACCGCGCCGGCCTTCACCGTGCACCCCAAGGCGGAGGAGACGCTGATCGCGGGCACCTACCCCATCCGCCGCGAGGACTCCGCGGTGGTGCTCACCACGATGCTGCACCGCGATCCCACGGTGTGGAAGGACCCGGAGCGCTTCGATCCGGACCGCTTCGCCCCCGAGGTGCGTGACGGCATTCCGCCGCACGCGTGGAAGCCGTTCGGCAACGGGCAGCGCTCGTGCATCGGCCGGGCGTTCGCGCTCCAGGAGGCCACGCTGGTGCTGGGCATGATGCTCCAGCGCTTCCACCTCGTGGAGCCCGCGCCGTACGAGCTGCACATTCGCGAGACGCTCACGCTCAAGCCCGAGGGCCTCAAGCTGCGCGTCCGTGTGCGCAAGCCCGTCTCCCGTCCGCTCGCCTCGCGTCCCACGCCCGGTGCCGCCGCGCCCGCTCCGAAGCAGGAAGGGGTGGCCTCGCATGGCACGCCCCTGCTGCTGCTCTACGGCTCCAACTCGGGGGCCTCGGAGGCGTTCGCCCGGCGCATCGCCAGTGACGGGCTCGCGCGGGGCTACTCGGCGAAGGTGGCGCCGCTGGACGACTACACCGGGAAGCTGCCCAAGGAGGGCGCCGTCGTCCTCGTGACGGCCTCCTACAATGGCCAGCCGCCGGACAACGCGCGGGCCTTCCACACGTGGGTCTCGAATGTCCCCGAGGGCTCGCTGCTGGGCGTGCGCTACGCGGTGTTCGGCTGCGGCAACCGGGACTGGGCCGCGACGTACCAGGCCATTCCCAAGCACTTCGACGAGCGGCTGAGCGCCGCGGGAGCCGAGGCGCTCGTCGCTCGCGGCGAGGCCGATGCGCGGGGGGACTTCTTCGGCGACTTCGAGCACTGGTACGCGCCCTTCTGGGAGACAGTGGGCGTGGCGCTCGGCGTGTCTTCTCGCGCGGTGTCGTCCGAGCCGCTCTACACGGTGGAGCTGGTGCCGTCCTCGAGCACGGAGCTGGTGAAGCAGAACAAGCTCGAGCTGGCGACGCTGGTGGACAACCGCGAGCTCGTCGACATGACGTCGCCGCTCGGACGCTCCAAGCGGCACCTCGCGTTCAAGTTGCCCGAGGGCGTGACGTACGCGGCGGGTGACTACCTGGCGGTACTGCCGGAGAACCACCCGGACCTCGTGGAGCGCGCCGCGCGCCGCTTCGGGGTGCGCACGGACGCCGCCGTCGTCCTGCACTCGACCCGGGGCGCCATGGCGTCGTCGCTGCCCACGGACAAGCCAGTGTCGGTGCAGGAGTTGCTCGGCCGGCACGTGGAGCTGTCGGCGCCCGCCACACGCAAGGACCTGGAGCGGCTGGCGGAGAAGAACCCGTGCCCGCCGCATGCCATGCACCTGGAGGCCCTGGCCCAGGACGCCGAGCGCTACAAGAAGGAGATCCTCGACAAGCGCGTGAGTGTGTTGGACCTGTTGGAGCAGTACACCTCGTGCATCCTCACCTTCGGGGACTTCCTCGAGCTGTTGCCGGCCATGCGCGTGCGGCAGTACTCGGTGTCGTCCTCGCCGAGGGCGGACCCCACGGTGTGCACGTTGACGGTGGCGGTGGTGGACGCGGAGGCGTGGAGTGGCCAGGGCCGCTTCCATGGCACGTGCTCGAGCTACCTGGCGCGGCTGCGTCCGGGCGAGCAGGTGGCGGTGGCGGTGCGCACGCCGAACGCGCCCTTCCATCCGCCCGCGTCGAACGCGACGCCCATCATCCTGGTGGGAGCGGGCACGGGGCTGGCGCCCTTCCGGGGCTTCCTCCAGGAGCGCGCCCTGCGCCACGCGCGAGGGGAGGCGGCCGGGCCGGCGTTGTTCTTCTTCGGGTGTGATCACCCGGAGGTGGACTTCCTCTACCGCGAGGAGCTGGCGCAATGGGAGCGCGAGGGCGTGGTGAAGGTGCTGCCCGCCTTCTTCCGCCAGCCCGAGGGCGACGTGCTGTTCGTGCAGCACCGGCTGTGGAAGGAGCGCGAGCAGGTGAAGGCGCTGCTGGCCCGGGGCGCGATGTTCTTCCTCTGCGGGGATGGGCGGCGCATGGCGCCCGCGGTGCGCGAGACGCTGGCGAGAATCCACCAGGAGACGGTGGGTTGCTCCGAGGCGGAGGCCACGGTGTGGCTCGAGGGAATGGAGAAGCAGGGCCGTCTGGTGGCGGACGTCTTCGCCTGATGCGTGAGTGAGGGTCCACGAGGTTCAATGGAGGGACAATCGCCTGTGTCCCTCCATGACTTTCAAATCGAGGGGTGGTGGGTCTCGAGGAGGGCTTTTAGAGTGGCTGGGACGACCGGGGCCGGGTCACGGCATCGGCAGGAGCTGACATGGCACGCGTCCCCGACTCACCACCCGCTGGAGGCGCGGTGGCCGCCCCACTGCCCGACAACGAGCAGGAGCGGCTGGCGGCCCTGCGCAGCTATGCGGTGCTCGATACGGAACCCGAGCTGTCCTTCGACGACGTCACCCACCTGGCCTCGCGGATTTGTGGCACCCCCATGGCCGCCGTGGTCCTGGTGGATGAGACGCGCCAGTGGTTCAAGTCCCGCCAGGGCGTGGGCATCGAGGGGTGCTCGCGGGAGGAGGGCTTCTGCTCCCACGCCATCCTTCGGTCCGAGCCCTTCATCATCGAGGACGCCACCGCCGACGCCCGCTTCCGCGACAACCCGTTCGTCAACGCGCCCTGGGGCATCCGCTTCTATGCGGGCGTCCCCCTCATCAACCCGCAGGGGCATGCGCTGGGCACCGTCTGTGTCCTCGACTACACGCCCCGCCAGCTCACCCCGGAGCAGACCCGCTCGCTCGAGGCCCTGGCCCGGCAGGTGGTCAGTCTGCTGGAGCTGCGGCGCATGAATCACGAGCAGCGGCGGCTCATCGCCGAGCTGCGCACCAGCCAGGAGCGCATCGACATCCTCCAGCGCGCCACCCATGACGCCATCTGGGATTGGGATTTGAAGACCAACCAGCTCACGTGGAACCCGCGCGTCGCCGAGCTGCTCGGTGATGACCTGGAGCACGCGAGCAGCGACATCTCCTGGTGGTTCGATCGCTTCCACCCGGGGGACCGGGCGCGAGTGACGGAGAGCCTCGAGCGTGCCATCGCCCAGGGCGCCTCGCTGTGGACGGACGAGTACCGCTTCCGCCTCGCCAATGGAAAATGGGCGCGAATGTTCAGCCGGAGCGCCATCCTGCGCGACGCCGAGGGCCATCCGCGGCGCCTGATTGGCGTGGGCGTGGACATCAGCGAGCGCGAGGAGCTGCGTGCCCGCGTGGAACTGGCGGAGCGGATGAGCTCGGTGGGCACGCTCGCGGCCGGGGTGGCGCATGAGATCAACAACCCGCTGGCGTATGTCATGGCCAACCTGAGCTACGCGCTGACGGAGGTGCGCGAGGGCCGGGCCGCGGCGCCTGGGGCGGACGAGCTGACCCAGGTCCTCCAGGAGGCGCATGAGGGGGCCGAGCGCATCCGGCGCATCGTGCGCGACCTGAAGACCTTCAGCCGGCCAGCCGACGAGCGCATGGAGTGGCTGGATCTCCACCACACCATCGACTCGGCGGCGACCCTGGCGTGGAATGAGATCCGCCACCGGGCGCGCCTGGTGAAGCAGTATCAGGAGGTGCCCCCGGTGTACGCCAACGAGGGGCGTCTGGGGCAGGTGGTCCTCCACCTGCTGGTGAACGCGGCGCACGCCATTGCCGAGGGCGCGGCGGACCAGAATGAGATCCGCATCACCACGCGCGTGGACGCCGAGGGGCGGGTGCTCATCGAGGTGAGCGATACGGGCCGTGGCATCCCGGAGTCCATCCGCTCGCGCGTCTTCGAGCCGTTCTTCACCACCCAGCCCGTGGGCGAGGGCATGGGGCTGGGGCTGTCCATCAGCCACACGCTCATGACCCACATGGGAGGGGAGCTTCAGTTCGAGAGCGAGGTGGGCAAGGGCACGGTGTTCCGGGTGGTGCTCCCGCCTCCCGCGCGGCGCGAGCCCACGAGCGTCCCACCCGAGACCGTGCCCCCGCGCGCCGAGGTCGCGGCCACGCGGCGTGGTCGCCTCCTGGTGGTGGACGATGAGGCCCGGGTGCTCTCCTCCCTGGAGCGCACCCTGGGCCGGACGCATGAGGTCATCGCCTTCGATCGGGCCCAGGCGGCACTGGCGTGGATGGAGCAGGGACAGCCGTGGGACCTGATTCTCTGTGACGTGATGATGCCCGAGATGACCGGGATGGAGTTCCATGAGGCGCTCGCCCGGCGCATGCCCGAGCGCGCCCGGGACATCATCTTCATCACGGGCGGGGCGTTCACGGCGACGGCCCGCGAGTTCCTCGCGCGCGTGGACAACGCCCGGCTGGACAAGCCGTTCGACCTCGAGGCCTTGTGTGCGTTGGTGGAGGCGCGGCTGAAGGAGGGCGTCCAGAAGCCCGGTGGGAGTTCCAGGGTCCACCCGGGGTGAGGAGAATCCACCAGGAGACGGTGGGCTGCTCCGAGGGGGAGGCCCTGGCGGGAAGCGGGGCTACCGGGTGGCCGACGTCTCGGCTTGAGGGGTAGAGTGGCCTGGAGGGATAGGCCACAGGGTGTCCCCACAGACGTCGGTGGGGGAGGGAGCAGTCACCTCCTCCACCCCGCCGAGAACGGAATCCCATGACTCAAGCAACCCACCGAGATGCTTCACGCGAGAAGGGGCAGCCGACCTTCGTGTTCGTCCACGGAGCCGGCAGCAATTCGTTCAGCTGGGCTCCGCTGCTTCGCGAGCTCACCCTCTTGGGGCATCGTACGCTCGCCGTTGATCTACCGGGCCATGGCTTCGACGCGCAGTTCCCCATCTCGTACCAGGCCCCCCAGGACCTGGAGGCGTTCGCCAACGAGCCGTCGGCCATGGCGCGCTTCAGCCTCCAGGACTACGTGGACCACGTCGTCGACATCGTGCGGCGCGTCGCCGTGCACGGGCCGGTCATCCTGGTCGGTGTCAGCATGGGCGGGGTGACCATCAGCGGCGTCGGCAACGCCATCCCCGACCTGCTCGCCAGGCTCGTCTACATCTCCGCCTGGTGCTGCGTCGAGCTGCCCAGCATCGCCGAGTACAGTCAGACGCCGGAGAACAACGAGAGCCTGCTGCCCAGCCTGGCGGGAGTGGCCGTGGGAAATCCCACGCAGATTGGCGTGGGCCGGGCCAACTACCGCTCGTCGGACCCGACCTTCCTCGCCAATGCGAAGGCCGCCCTGATGGCCGAGGCCACCGATGATCAGTTCCGGGCGTTCCTCAACACCTTGCAGCCCGACGAGTCCATCTCGGTCATGGTGGCGGATGCGCGAGTCGATGCGCGCACCTGGGGGCGGATCCCCCACAGCTACATCCGCCTCACCCAGGATCGCTCCATCCCGCTCTCCATGCAGGACAAGATGATCGCCGAGGCCGATGCCCTGACGCCGCACAACCGGTTCGACGTGAGGACCGTCGAGTCCAGCCACGTCGGTTTCATCCTGAAGGCCCGGGAGGTCGCCGGGATCCTCGCCAGTCTCGCGTAGGGGGGCCCTCCCCAGCGCCACGTCCCGTGACGTCCACGGGTCCCGCGGGCGCCCCGAGGGAGGAAGTCTGGTCACGAGGGGTTTTGGGAGGTATGCCGCCGGTCATGGCGGATGTTCCCAAACCCCCGGATGCCCCCCTGCAGATTCAACTCGATGACGAGGTCGCCAACGGTCAGTACGTGAACATGGCGATGGTCAACCACACGGAGACGGAGTTCACCCTGGACTTCATCTACGTCCAGCCGCACCAGGTCCGTGCGAAGGTGCGCTCGCGAATCATTCTCAACCCCAAACACGTCAAGCGCCTGCTGCTCGTGATGCAGGAAAGTCTTGCCTCCTATGAGGCGCGCTTCGGTCCCCTCGACCCTTCGGGCGAGGGCTCGTCCATGAACTGAGGTGGGACATGTGGGACGGAGTTCGAGAGGTTTCGCGACGCTGGCCTCCGACGCCGGGCCAGCGCAGACTCGGAGGCCTCGTGCGACTCGTCGGCTTGCTGCTCACGCTCTGTTGGTTCGTTCCCTCGGCCCATGCCGCCTGCCCCGCGGATGGCGTGCAATTGTTTCCCGCGCCGGGCTCGGTGGTTCCCACCAACACCCGCCTGCTGCTCGAGGGGGTGGGCTCGCTGTCCGAGAAGGTGGGGGCGCTGCCCGGCCGCGTCCTGCGGATGCAGACGGAGGGGCACGAAGTGGAGGTGCGCGTCCAGCGCGGCTGGACGAGTACCCTGGGACGCACCCTCGTCATCCTGCGGCTCTCGGGCCCGCTCAAGCCGGGCCTCGTCTACACGTTGCGCCTGGACGACGTGCTGCCCGGGGTGAAGGTGCTCAACAGCATGATGGGCCACTCGAGGCCCGAGTGGAACAGCGGGCGGGGGCAGGATCTGGCGCGTCCGCGTTGGCTCAAGCGTCCCGTGGTGAGCGAGGGCATCTTCCGCCGCACCCGCGAGGGCAGCGAGCGCTTCGTCAAGCTGCGCATGTCCCTGTCCGAGGACAGCCCGGCGTACGCACAGGTGACGCTCAGCCGGAGCAAGGACAAGGACAACATGGCGCCCCAGCACTATGTCCTCCCGCTGCATGACGGCGTGGCCCTGTTGGGCCATGGCGCCTGCGGGGGGGCGTTCGCCCTGGAAGATGGCAAGAGCTATCGGGCGAAGATCGATGTATTCGATGCGGCGGGCAACCTCGTGCCGGGGGTCGCTCCCCTGCAATTCGAGTCACCCGTGGCGACCCAGGAGAACCCATGACGGTGGATTTGGAGACGCTCAAGAAGCAGATGGCGGATCACATTCACGCCCTCCAGGATGAGATCTGTGGCGCGTTGGAGCGGTTGGATGGGAAGGCCCGCTTCCGCGAGGACCACTGGACGCGGCCGGGTGGCGGTGGGGGACGCAGCCGCGTGCTGGAGGATGGGGAGTTCCTGGAGAAGGGTGGGGTGAGCACCTCGGTGGTGTTCGGCGAGCTGGAGGAGGCGTTCGCGGGCAAGCTGCAGGGCGAGGGGCGCACGTTCTGGGCGGGCGGCCTGTCGCTGGTGCTCCACCCGCGCAACCCGCATGTGCCCACCGTGCACGCCAACTACCGCTTCATCCACCAGGGCTCGAAGGCCTGGTTCGGCGGGGGCGCGGACCTGACGCCGTACTACCTCCAGGAGGAGGACGCGGTGCACTTCCACCGGGTCCACAAGGAGGCGTGTGACCGGCACGATCCCTCGTACTACCCGCGCTACAAGAAGGCGTGTGATCAGTACTTCTACCTGCGCCACCGGGAAGAGGCGCGGGGCGTGGGCGGCATCTTCTTCGAGAACACGGGGGAGGAGCTGGAGCGCGAGTTCGCCTTCGTGAAGGACGTGAGCCGGGCCTTCCTGCCCGCGTACCTGCCCATCGCCGAGCGGCGCAAGGACACGCCCTACACCGAGGAGCAGCGCGCCTGGCAGGAGGTGCGGCGCGGGCGGTACGTGGAGTTCAACCTCGTGTGGGACCGGGGCACCATTTTCGGCCTGGAGACGAAGGGGCGCACCGAGTCCATCCTCATGTCCCTGCCGCCGCGGGTGCGCTGGCGCTACGACTACCACCCGGAGCCGGGCACCGAGGAGGCGCGGCTGGTGGAGGTGCTCCGTCGTCCTCGCGACTGGGTGGGTGCCTGAGATGACCCGCAACGGGAAGATGCTCGTGGGCGGCGCGGTGGTCGCCGTCCTGGGGCTGAGCGCCCTCGGCGTCTTCGTGTTGCGAGCGCCGGGAGGCGCGGGGGCCGTGGTCGACGCGACGGCCCTGTCGCAGGAGGCACGCGTCAACGTGCTGCGCCTGTGCGGTGACGCGCAGGCCTACCGGGATGAGCACGGCGTCTTTCTCGTGGCGGGCCCCGTGCCCGCGCAGGTGCCCCGGGGCGGACAGGCGGTGCCCTTCTCGCCCGATGAGAACATGCGAAAGCTGGGCTTCGAGCCCGGCGAGCACGTGCGGCACCAGTACCAGGTGGTGGTGCAGGAGACTCCCCTGGGAGAGGCCGAGGTCACCTGCTACGCGCGAGGTGATCGGGATGGGGACGGACAGGTCTCCGTCTTCAGCGTCACGCTGGATGTCAACGGGATGACGTCCGCGGTGAAGGCGGAGCGCGAGGAGGAGTGAAGGATCGACGGCCGGATCCCGCCCCCTGGAAACTTGCTCGCCATCCAGACGACAATCCAGGGGATGAGCCAGGCTGGAAACATCAAGGGGTCTCCGGGGTCCTCGGGCTTCGTGCCTTCTCGCGCTTCCGGCAACGGCTCGCCGGGTCGGGGTGACAGGCCGGGCATGGGGGAGGAGCGCACGCGCATCGGTCGCTCGCCGCTGGACACGGGTCGGGGCGACAAGCCGGGCATGGGGGAGGAGCGCACGCGCATCGGTCGCTCGCCGCTGGACCCGGGGACCACGACGTCGGGAGGGCGCCCCGCTCCAGAGGGAGAGTCCCCCCGCACGGGCGGTCCGCGTGAGACGAAGGGCGGCGGCATCGACTTCTCCCAGGATGAGTTGATGCCCCGGGAGACTCCCCGCACCGAGCGCCCCCGGGAAGGCAAGTCCGCGGAAGTCTTCGAGAGCAGCCCCTCGACGGAGCGGCCCCGGACGCGTGGCCGCACGGAGGAGGGAGGCGCGCGCGGGTCGGACTTCGAGAACTCCCGCCCCTCGGGAGAGCGGCCCCAGGTGCCGACCCGGGCACGCGACGCCGCGGATGCGTCCTCCGGTGAGTTCGATGCACCCCCGGAGCTGGGCGAGCCGGCGGAGCGGCCCCAGGTGCCGACCCGGGCACGCGACGCCGCGGAGGCGTCTTCCGGTGAGTTCGACGTTCCGCATGATGTGGATGATCCCTGGGCGTCGGCGGAGCGGCCCCAGGTGCCGACCCGGACGCGGGACGCCGCGGAGGCGTCTTCCGGTGGGTTCGACGTCCCCCGCGAGTTGGAGGATCCCCGGGCTCCAGGAGGACGGCCCCAGGTGCCGGGTCAGCCCCGGAGCGCGGAGGACGCGGCGAGCGGGTTCGAGGCACCCTCGGACCTGGGGACGCCGGAAGCTCCGCCGCGGGGACCCGGGCGGGGCCGGGGCGCCGACGGCCAGTCCACGGGAGTGTTCGGGGCTCCGCGCGGAGAGCAGGGGACCCAGACCGTGCGAGGTGAGCGGCTGCCTGGTGCCGGCACGCTCTTCGAGTCCCGTCCCTCGACGAGGTCGGGTGGACGCCCCGCGCTTCCCGCCTCCGAGCCCGGCTCGCCGGCCGCCTCCCCGACGGGACTTCCCGGTGCTCGGGGCGAGGTGTCCCTGGAGGAGCTGTTGCCGGATCTCTCCGGCCTCGTCGGCCAGGAGGCGCTCGCCGAGCACTTCGCGGAGAACCTGCTCCTGCTGCCTCCGAGGCAGTCCCCCGCGAGCCGCTCCCTGCGGCTGTGGGCCATGTTCAGCGCCTACGCCGAGGCGAACGCGCGCAATCCCATGGGCCAGACGCCGGCGGGACGTCAGGCCTTCGCCGAGACGCTCGCCGCCAACGGCTTCGCCGCCCTGCGGGATGTCCGCACGGGGCGCGACGGGGTGGAGGTGGCGCTCGAGCTGCTCGATGCCCCCTCGTTGGAGGAGTTCCACGCGCAGCTCGACCAGGTCCACATGGAGCCCGGTCTCGAGCGGCTCCCCACCGAGGTCTCCCTGCCGGTGGCCGAGGAGCGCCGCACGCCGGAGCAGCCCGAGGCGCGCAAGGAGGCCGCCGCGCGCCAGCCCCAGGGCCAACGGGTGTCCGAGCAGAAGGAGAAGGAGGTGGATCGGTCTCCCCCTGCCGCTGGCCAGGCGGGCGTCCAGGCGGCCGGCACGCAGCAGCCCCAGGCGCTCGCTCCCGGGCTGCTCGCCCCTCGCGACCCCCGCCAGCAGTGGGAGGAGGAGAAGGAGCGGGAACGTCGAGGGACGAACAAACGCCTGGGGCCGCGGATGCTCTGGAGCGTGCTCCATTCGCTGCGCGCCTCGCCCGAGGACAGCGCGGTGCTCAAGGAGAAGTGGAGTCAACTGGCGTTTGGTGCCGTCGTCTGCCTGATGGGGGCCGCTTTGTTGGTGGCCATGCTCGTGAGCCTCTGAGAATGCTTGGGAAGAGGGTGGCCCGTGCTAGGGTGGCCCACCCTTGGCCACCGACGACCTCACTCTCGTCAAGCGCGTCCGTGATGGAGACCAGCGCGCCTTCAAGCTCCTTGTCGAGCGCTACCAGCGCAAGGTGTACGCCGTCGCGCTGGGCATGCTCAAGGACAAGGACGAGGCGATGGATGTCTCGCAGGAGGCCTTCGTCAAGGTCTACAAGTACCTGGACCACTTCAAGGGCGACTCGTCCTTCTACACGTGGCTCTACCGCATCACCGTCAACATCTGTATCGACGTGATGCGCCGCAAAGGCTCCTCGGGCGGGCAGATGGAGGAGTTCGACGAGTCCATCGCCACGGACCTGGGCGAGGCGCGCATCGGCGCCCTGGGCAGCCGCCTGGGCACCAACCCCCAGAAGAGCGCCCTGCGTCGCGAGCTGGCCGAGAAGATTCAAGAGGCCCTGGCCAGCGTGCCCGAGAAGCACCGCGCCATCCTGCTGCTGCGTGAAGTCGAGGGCATGTCGTACGAGGATCTGTCGCGCACGCTGGACATCCCCAAGGGCACGGTGATGAGCCGGCTCTTCCACGCCCGCGCCAAGGTGCAGAAAATCCTCAGTGAATACCTGGAGTTGGACGAGGCCAAGAGTGGAGTGGGCAGTGAGTGAGTCGGCTTGGAATATTGCTTTTCCATTACCGTCCAAGCCGCACGTCCCCTCTTGGAACGGGTAGGAACACCATGGCCCCCGCCAATCCCGCATGTGAGCGTTTCATCCCGTTGTTGTCGCCGTACATCGACGGCGAGGTGTCCCCCGCCGAGCGCATCAACGTCGAGCGGCACCTGGGTGCCTGCCGCGACTGCGCCAGCCGGGCGGCCGACCTGAGGGCCGAGTCCGCGCTCCTGCGCGTGGGGCTGGAGATGGCGGTGGACGAGGTGGACTTCAAGGACTTCACCCAGAAGGTGATGGCGCGGGTGACGCCGGAGCGTCCGCCGCTGCTCGAGCGCGTGCGCATCTCGCTCTCGGAGATGTTCCTCTACCACCGCACGGCCATGGTCTCCTCGCTGGCCACGGCGGCGGTGGTGGTGCTGGTGGCCGTCCCCATGGCGATGAACCGTCCCTCCGCCCCCCTGGGCTATGGCGCCGAGCGCATGAAGGTGCGCGCCGTGCGTGCCTCCGAGGGCGCCAAGGCGGCCCCGGTGGTGCTGGAGTCCGATGATGGTAACACCATCATCTGGGCGGTGGACGAGGACGCGCCCGCGGCGCACGATGCCTCTCCGGCCAAGCCCCGCGGCGTGCCCGGTGACGAAACGGACGAGCTGGAAGGGGAGTCGCTCAAGGATGTGCCGGCCCGCCGGCCCGCGAAGCCCGCGGCGCCGGAGCAACCGCCCAAGGGAGGAGAGCTGTGACGATGATGACGCGCACGCCGGTGGCCCTGCTGGTGCTGTCCCTGCTGGGGTCGTTCTTGCTTCCCACCCAGGCGCGCGCCCAGGCTCCCGCTCCGGCCGCCAAGGTCCAGAAGCTCCAGGTGGAGGTGGCGGTGGTGCTCGTCTCCCGGAATGGCTCGGAGGTGAGTCCTCCCGAGCTCCAGAAGATGAAGGAGACCTTCCAGAAGCAGAACTTCAACTTCACCTCCTTCAAGCGCCTGTCGCAGCAGTCCCTGGAGGTGGGCACCCAGGTGCCCGCCGAGGTGAAGCTGCCCAACGGGGTGACCGCCTCACTGCGGCTGTTGCGCCTGCAGGGCGACACCGCCACCCTGCGCGTGGACGTGCCCCAGTTGTCCGCCGTGGACGTGGAGCTGGGCCGCGAGGGCGCCGTCTACCAGCGCGCCGGCAAGCACGTGGGCGGCGAGCTCATCCTCGTGCTCTCCTCTCCCGCCGCGAAGTAGCACCCCGCCCTTTCTCCTCCTCGCTTCCCCCACTCGGGCCCACCCGGCCGCCTCCCTGGCGCCGTGTGGGCCCGAGGTCGTTTGCGCGGCTCCAGACGCATGCATGCCCGCTGGTCTGGCGTCCGGTCATTCGTTCCGGAGGGAATTCCTCGCCACCCGGTAGAAATGTCAGTCCCTGGCCCGGGTCTCGTGCGCTCGTTCGCAGCGGTACCCTGCTGATTTCAAGGGTTTAGGTTCGGGCACGCTGGTTGCTAAGAGATATTCCCGTCGGGCGGCGGCGGTGGGCGGCGGGCAACACGGTGGACGAGCGACTCGAAGGGACGGGGCGAACCATGGCGAAGACCCAGCGGAGTGGTGCGGTGATGAACCAGGTGGCGCGTCAGGTGAAGAAGGCGGGTCGGGTGGTGGCCAAGGCGAAGGCGAGCCGTCCGGTGCGCAAGGTGCAGGTGACGCTGGGGGATTTGATCGCCGCGGCGTTCGACGTGGCGGGTGAGACGAAGGGCGCCGCGAAGCTGGTGTCCTCGCGCGCCATGTCCCAGGCGACCGGCACGCACATCGTCGTCGTCGCCTGAGCGGCACGTGGGGACTCGTCCAGTCGGGTACTGGACGCCTGGTCGTACGCTGTTCAGAGGGACAAGGTGCACTCCTGGCGAGGCCGGAGTTCACGGACGTGTGGCGGAAGGCGGATTAGAGTGACGCGCCATGATTGGTGCCCTCCTCCTCGCTTACACGCTTCAGCAGACCCCTCGGGCCTTCGTCGAGAATCCCGCCCCGGCGGAAGAAGGCATTCGCTTCCACGCCTCGCTCGAGGCGGGAGCACTCGCCCTTCCCTCGGGCCTGGGCGCCAATGGGATGGACGGCTTCCTGGCCGTGTTTCCCCGCCTGGGCGTCAAGGGTGGCGAGGAGTTCGAGTTCGAGATGGGGGCGCCGCTGCGCTTGCGGCTGATCGACACGGAACCCTCCCAGGTGGAAGCGGACCATGCCGCCCGGCTGCGGCGCCAGGACTGGGACGAGCTCAGTGACTTCGGTCAGCTCGTGCGGGAGCTGCGCATCGGCCGGGATGACGGCATGCTGCAACTGCGCGCGGGGGCGTTCTCCACCTGGACGCTGGGCGCGGGCTGGCTCATCAACCGCTACAACAACAACCTCTCCCAGGACTACCACCCCGCGGGCGCCAACTTCGTCGCCTACCTCGGCCCCACCCGGGTGGAGGTGTTCGCCAGCGACGTGCTGGGCGCGCGGCTCTTCGCGGGTGAGTTCCGTTTGGACCTGGGCCGCGTGCTGAGCGATCAGGACACGGCCTTCGACCGCTTCCTCCTGTCGGTGGACGTGGCGCATGACTTCGGTCTGGCGGGGGGCACGACGCCCTCCCTGTCCGCGGCGAGCCTCGGGTTGCAGGCAGGCGTGGTGCGCAGCGACACCTTCCAGTTGTGGCTCCAGGCCGCGGCGGGCGCACGGGCGGACACCCTCATCGAGTCGGTGCCGGACTACGGCGCGACCGTGGGCCTCGTCGTGCGGGGCAAGCCGGATCCGTCGTTGGACATCACCGGGCGCCTCGAGGGCCGGCGCCAGGGAGGCCGCTTCCGCTTCGGCTTCTTCGGCGCGGGCTACGAGCTGGCGCGCTTCTCCGGGGTGGGCCTGAGCGCGGCGCCGCTCGCGGAGGAGGTGCTGCCGGGGACCTTCTCGGGGTATGGCGAGGTGGCCGCGGCGGTGATTCCCCTCAACCCGGAGGACCTGGCGCTGAGCGTCAGCGCCTCGGGCGAGTACTTCGTCAACACCGGACGGGTGGACGCGGACGCCGCGCTCCAACTGCACCTGCCCGGAGACAAGACGGTGGGCGAGCTGCGCGTCATCCTCACGGACCTCACGGGCAGGCCGCGCTACTCCGTGGCCGCCGAGTTGCGCCACCGCTTCCTGCCCGCCCTCTACGGCGTGCTCACGGGCGGCACGGTGCACTTCCCCCAGGCGGAGGGCCACCTGCTGCAGGGCTTCTCCGCGGGCCTGGGCGTGGGCGTGGACTTCCAGCGCTGAGCGCCTCGCCGTGTGAGCCGGGTGGGGGGGTGGAGTAGTCTGCCGGTGCCCAGATGCCCGGTCTCTCCGCCCTCCTCGCGCTGTTGCTGCTGTGTTGCTGCCTCGGCGGCGCCTACCTCCTCGCCCTCGAGCTGGGGATTCGCCGCGGAGGGTGGGTCCGGGCTTGCGCCACGCTGGCGCTCGCGTATGGCCTGCTCATCGCCGCGTTCGAGCTGCTCCTGGGACTCGGTGTCTTCACCCTGGGGGCCGCCCTGCTCGTCTGGGTGCCGTTCACCGGGCTCTTGCTGGCCCGCGGGTGGGCACGGGCGGGGGTGGCCCTTCGCCGGGACCTGCGGCGGCTCCAGGCGATGGGCCGCGCGATGCGGCGCGAGCAGATGCTGGGGCCGCTGGCACTGGGGGCGCTGCTCGTCGGCGCCCGGCTCCTGCGCGGGCTCGCCGCCCCACCGCTCGCTTGGGATTCGCTCACCTATCACCTGGTGAAGGCGGGCCGGTGGGTGCAGAGCGGGCGCGACGAGCCGCTCCTCGCCCCCGATGCGTGGAGCTACTACCAGTACTTCCTCCCCTACGGCGACGCCCTGTCGGCCTGGGCCATGCTGCCCGACCATGGAGATGGGTTCCTCGCGCCGGCCGGTGGGCTCATCTGGCTGAGCGCGTTGGTGGGCGCGTATGGCATGGCGAGGGGCCTGGGCGCGCGCTGGCGCATGGCCGTGCCCGCGGCACTGACGGCGGTGTTCGTGCCCATCGTGATGGCGGTCCTCACCGCCAGCTATGTGGACAACACCATCCTGGCGCTCTTCCTGCTGGCCATGGCGTTGCTGCTGGCGAGCCTGCGCCCGGGACGGCAGGGCGAACGGGTGGCGGCGATGGCGGCCCTGGGGGTGCTCGCGGGCATCAAGCCCGGCGGCCTGCCCGTGTTCTGCCTCGGCGGCGCGCTGGTCTGCTGGGGCACGTTCCAGGCCTGGCGCTCGCGAGAGGCGCCTCGTTTCCACGCGGCGCTGGTGGTGTTGGCGCTGCTGCTCGGGGTGCTGCCCTACCTGAGGGCATGGGTGCTCCACGGCTCTCCATTCTTTCCCTGGCCGTTGACGTTGGCGGGGATTCGCATCTCCGCGGGCAGCCCGGCGCTGGCCGGCCTCGAGTCGGGAGAGCTGCTCAACACCACGCCCCTCGATGTGCCGGAGTTGGTGATGGCGCTCCTGTTCTCCCGGTTCCTGGCGGGGACGGATCACCTGGGGCTGGGCCACACGCTGCTGCTGGCGCCCGTGGGCCTGCTGGCCGCGGTGCGGACCCGGCAGCGGTGGGGTGCGCGCTCGTTGCTGGTGCTCGTCTGCGGTGCGAGCACGCTGCTCGGCTCGATGAGCCGGCAGCTCTGGACGGCCTGGGTGTCCACCTCGTCCCGCTTCGTGCTGTGCATGCTGGCCACGTGCCTGCTGCTCGCCGCCCTCCTGGAGGAAGAGTGGGTGCGGCTGCTGCTCTGGGGCTGCTTCCTGCTGGAACTGCTGCTCGGGCTGCCGTGCGGCTGGGCAGGGGTGGATGCGCGCGGGGTGCTCCTGGTGCTCCCGGCCGTGCTGGTGTCACTGGGCGGCGCCGCCGCCCTGGTGGCGTGGGGCCTGCGCCGGCACCGGCTCCTCCCCGGCCTGCTCGCGGCGCTCATGCTGCTCGGGGGCGGCTGGGAGGCCATCGCCGCCGTCCGCGCGGCGCTGCGCTACGAGATCTATGCCTCCGCCGCGAATGCGCAGTCCTACGAACTTCACCCGCTCGTCATCCCGAGCAGCATGGGCCTTCCCGAGTGGAAGGCGCTGGATGGGGAGGCTCCCCTGCGACTCGCGGTCACGGCGGGATGGGACATCTCCGGACACAACTGGTACTGGTACCCGTTGATGGGCAGCCGGCTGCAGAACACGCTCACCTACGTGCCCATCTCTCCGGACGGCGTGGTGAGGGATTACGCCCTGAAGGACACGTTCGCCCAGGCGGACTTCCCGGCGTGGCTGCGGCGGGTGCGCGAGGCGCGGGTGGACTACGTGGTGACGCTGGCCCCCGCGCCCATCGAGGCACGGTGGATGGCCGGACACCCGGAGCTCTTCCAGCCCGCCTTCGGCGACGCGAAGCGCGAGAACGTGGCCTGGCGCGTCCTGCCCGCGGCCGCCGCCGATTGACGCGCGTCAGCGGCCGAACAGGCCCTTGCGCTTGCGCGGCGCGGGGTCCTCCTGCGCCATGCGCGACAGCCGCTGGCCGAGGATGCGGCTCATCTCCAGGGCGATGACGGGGTTGGCCATCACCACGCCGCGGAAGTCCTCGCGGCCCACGCTCGCCAGCTCGCACACGGTGGCCGCCGAGGCATGGGTGGCCCGCGGCTCGCCGGTGAGCAGGGCCAACTCTCCGAAGAAGCCCCCGGGCTTCACCACCTCCACGAGCTTGTTGCCCTCGCCCAGCAGGTTCACCTGCCCGGAGACGACGACGAAGAACGTCTCTCCCGCGTCCCCCTTCTTGAAGATGGGCTCTCCGGCGTCCTTGCGCAGGTACTCGGCGCCGTGCGCCAGCTTGAGCACCTCCTCGGTGCCCAGCGGCGCGAGGAAGTCCACCCGGCGCAGCATGTCCGCCAGCGGCGTGTCCGGCGTGTTCTGGGGCTCGCGCGTGAGGCACTCCACCGCGCGGGCCAGCCCGGCACGGCGCGCCACGAGGATGAGGGTGTGGCTCGCGCGCAGCACCGTGTTGCCGTCCGGCAGGGTGATGCGCCCCTCGGGGTCCACCATGCCGATGAAGACGCACTCGCGCGGGAAGTCCGTCTGGGCGCGTACCTGGGCCACCGTGCGCCCGGCCACCACCGCCTTGGTGCTCACCTTGAGCTCGAAGAGGATGGCGTCCCCGGCGGCCAGCGGCAGCGAGCCCGCCACCTGGGGGAAGTCGATGGCGGTCGCCATCTTCGTGACCACCACCTCCGCCTCTTCCACCAGCTCGCCCACCCCGGCGAGCCGGTAGGGCTCTCGGTAGCGGCTGTCCAGCATGCGCACCATGACGCGCGCCGGGCTCACCGCGCGCACCAGCGTGGCGAACGCCAGGTTCTCCGCGTCGCGCGCCAGCACCCCGGCCGCGATGTCCGCATTGATGATGCCCGTGGACTCGAGCACCCGTGGGTCCGTGGCGTCCCCACACACCGTCACCACGCCGATGTCCTCGAACAGGCGGTGGCACGTCGCGGCGTCCCGGTCCACCACCGTCACGTGGTGCTGCTCGTTCACCAGCCGCGCCGCCAGCGCGCCCCCCACCCGGCCTCCCCCCGCGATGACCACCTTCATGTCGTCTTCCTCCCACTGCCCTGCGGCTCATCGGGCACATCCGACAACACGTGCTCCAGCTCCAGGGTGCGTGCGTCCAGCCGCGCGAGCTGCGCTTCCGCCGTGGCCTCGGGAATGAGGCCCGCGAGCCGCGCCGACAGCAGCGCCGTGCGCTCGGCGTCCACCAGGTGCCGGCGCGTCGTCAAGACCAGTCGCGCCGCCTGCGCCAGGTGCTGCTCGCTCAGCCGGCGCAGCTCCCGCTCGGCGCTGGCGATGCCCACCTGGTAGTCGCTGCGCAGGTGCTCGTAGGCCGCGCGCGGGATGAGCCCCTGGTCATGCAACTGCTCCAGCTCCTGACGCGCGGCACGGCTGGCGATGAGCCGCGCCTGCTGCTCGCTCACCGCCTGGGCCACGGGGTCCTCGCGGATGAGCCCCAGGCGCCGCAGGAAGCCGGTGAGCGTCAGCCCCTGGACCACGAGCGACAGGAAGGTGACGCCGAAGGCGATGGACACCAGCTCCTCGCGCGCGGGCGTGCCCTCGGGCAGGCCGATCGCGAGGCCGATGGACAGCGCGCCCTTGATGTTGCCGAAGATGAAGACGTGCTGCCAGCGCACGGGCACGCAGGCCGAGGGGCGCAGCCAGCGCAACAGCAGGAAGGGCCCGTAGATGGCCACCGCGCGCCCGGCGAAGACGCACGCCACCGCGAGCAGGGTGAGCGGCAGGTGGCGCACCAGCGCTCCGGGCTTCGTGGCGAGCCCCACCGACAGGAAGAGGAAGGTGTTCACCCCGAAGGTGACGTACTCCCAGAAGGTGTGGATGGCCACCTGGCTCTGGGGCGCCACGTGGCGGCGCAGGGTGATGCCCGTCATCAGTCCGGCCGTCACCGCGGCGATGGCGCCCGACAGGTGCACCTGCTCGCCAATGGTGTACGCGCTCAGCGCGAGCGCGGTGGTGACCATGATCTCCGCGAGCGGATCCCTCGTGCGGCGGATGATGAAGCCCGCCCCGGCGCCCAGCGTCAGCCCGATGGCGATTCCCCCGATCGTGGCGAACACCACCTGGGCGCTCAAGAGCGGCAGGGAGAAGGACGTCTCGCCCCGCGTCACCACGCCGGCGATGGCCGCGTAGGCCACGAGCGCGGTGCCGTCATTGAAGAGGCTCTCGCCCTGCATGATGCCCGACAGGCGCCGGGGCACGGCCACGCGGCGGAAGGCGTAGAGGATGGAGACGGTGTCGGTGACGGAGAGCATGGCGCCGAGCAGCAGCGCCGGCCCCCAGTTCAGCCCCAGCGCGTAGTGCAGCGCGGTGCCGGTGGCGGTGATGGCCAGCACCATGCCCAGGCTCGCCAGCGTGGCGATGGGCACCAGGTTGGCGCGCACGTTGGCCACGTCCGCGGTGATGCCCCCCTCGAAGAGCAACAGCGGCAGGCACACGAGGAAGACGAACTCCGGGTTGAGCGGAGGAATGCCGGGCAGCAGGCCCGCCACGGAGATGAACAGGCCTCCCACCACCAGCGCCACGCTGTAGGGGATGCGCACGCGCTTGGCGGCGATCGCGAGGGTACTGGCGGCCACCATCAGGCCGATGAGCAGGGGCATCTCGAAGTGCACGCGGGAGCGAGCCTCGCAGATGCCCCCGGCCCTGCCTAGACACGGCGCACCACCCCGCGGCATTTCCGCGGGAGCCCGGACCGCCCCGGCTCTCGGTTGTCCGCTCGCTCAGTCGTCGCCACCACCACCGTCATCGCCGCCGGTGCCGATGCCGCCGCCGTCGTTCTCGTAGACGGGATCCGGCACGTCGTACTTGCCCTGGACGCGGTTCTGCGCCTGGCAGTCCTGGGTGCACGAGGTGGCGGGAGGCGAGTTCTCCACCGCGTCCTCCCCGAGCACGCCGCCCATGCGGCCCCCGGACGTCACGCGCCAGACCGTCTCGCGCTCGCCCTGGACGAGTTTCGCCGCCACCTGCGGGCTGTCCTTGCCCCGGATGAGCTGGGCGTTGCCGAAGTTGATCTTCCCGGTGTACGGGTTGGTGAAGTAGAAGACGGCGGGCCCCAGGGTGTGGGTGAAGTCGATCGTCGCCCCGGTCGTCTCCGTCTCCGGCTCCATCTGGAAGATGCCGCCCTGGGCGCAGTCCTTCGCCTGGATCTTCATCTTGATGCGCTCGCCGCGGCGCAGCAGCCACAGGTCGCCCGCGCCCATCTCCACTTCCAGGTCGTCCTTCTCCAGCGTCTGCGTGCCGAGGTGGGGCACCTTGCCTGCGAAGAGCACCGTGGTCACCCCGCCCGTGATGTCCAGGGGGTTGCTCGTCGCCTTGAGCGTGTAGTTGTAGACGGCGAACGTCGACACATCGACGTCGAAGTCGACGTAGGTGCCGCGCACGCGCAGCGTGCCGTGCGAGGGCAGGCTCCGGCGGTCGAGCTTCGTCCGGGCCGAGCCGGACAGGGTCCTGCCATTGGGCAGCTCCAGGCGGAAGCCACCGCCGGCACAGGCCTCGGTGGAGGCGGCGTGCGCGGCGGGCGCGCCGAGCAGCGCGCAGAACCCAAGCGAGAGCATCGCGCCGAGGGCGCGCGAGCGGATGGAGAGGGACATGGGGGCCTTTCCAGCGAGATTGTTATGGTTTGGGTTGAAACGAGAAAAAACAGCGAGGACTGGAATACAGTGAAAGGCACCCTAGCGTTTGTGACTGTCATAAACAAATCCAATCGGCGGCGGGGTGAGGGGAGGGACTCCGAGTAGAGTTCATCCATACGCGCGAGCCGTCCGGGGGTGAGTTGTATGCCATTCCAATCATCTGACCCGGGGTGAACACTCCACACACCCTCCATCCGGGTGCCCTCCTGGGGGGCCGACTTGATTCTCTGGAGGGAGGGGGACATATTACGCTCATAATCCAGAGGAGCCGGGCCATATGACCACCAGCTATGTCATCGACGCCGCACGCACCCCCCGAGGGAGGGGCAAGGCGGGCAAGGGAGCACTCTCGGGCATCCACCCGCAGGAGTTGTTCGCGCAGGTGTTGAACGCGCTCCAAGCGCGCGGGCGCTTCGAGGCGCGCGAGGTCGAAGACGTGATGGTGGGGTGTGTCTCCCAGGTGGGAGAGCAGGGCGCCAACCTGGCGCGCAACGCGGTGCTCACCGCGGGCTGGCCCCAGCAGGTGTCGGCGGTGTCGCTCAACCGCTTCTGCGCGTCGGGGCTGCAGGCGATCCACTTCGGGGCCATGGGAGTGGCCTCGGGCGCGATGGACCTGGCGGTCGCCGGGGGCGTGGAGAGCATGTCGCGCGTGCCCATGGGCGCGGATGGCGGCGGCCAGGATGGCAACAACCCGCACCTGCGCGAGCGCCTGTTCCAGGTGCCCCAGGGCATCAGCGCCGACCTCATCGCCACGCTCGAGGGGTTGTCACGCGAGGAACTCGACGCCGTGGCGCTGCGCTCCCAGAAGAACGCGGCGCGCGCCATCGAGGAGGGCCGCTTCGTGAAGTCGCTATTCCCCGTGAGGCAACCAGGCACCGGGGCGGTGGTGCTCGAGCGGGACGAGTTCCCCCGGCCGGACACCACGGCCGAGGGGCTCGCCGCGCTCAAGCCCTCCTTCGTGGCGATGGGAGAGACGGTGGCGGGGCCCCGGGGCGAGACGCTGGCTCAGCTCGCGCTCGCGGCCTATCCGCGGGCCCGGGCCCTCCAGCACGTGCACACCGCGGGCAACTCGAGCGGCATCGTCGATGGCGCCGCCGCGGTGGTGCTCGCCTCGGAGCGCTACGTCCGGGAGAAGGGCATCCAACCGCGCGCCCGCATCCGCGCCATGGCGACCGTGGGCACCGAGCCGGTGCTGATGCTCACGGGGCCCGCGCCAGCGAGTGAGAAGGCGCTGCGCCAGGCGGGCATGAATGCGCGCGACATCGACCTGTGGGAAATCAACGAGGCCTTCGCGGGGGTGGTGCTCCAGACCATTCGCGCGCTGGGCATCGACCCCGAGCGCGTGAACGTCAACGGAGGCTCCATCGCGCTCGGCCATCCGCTCGGCGCGACCGGCGCGATGTTGCTCGGCACGGCGCTCGATGAACTCGAGCGTAGCGGCAAGCAGACCGCGCTCATTACCATGTGCGTTGGGGGCGGCCAGGGGATCGCCACCATCATCGAGCGGCTCTGAGCCGTCGTACCGGGGTCCCTTCATGAACCAGAAGACGGAACAGAAGCAGAAGTCGCGTGAAGCCATCCTCGCCTCGGCGGCGGCGCTCCTGCGTGAGCGGGGCATCAAGGCCAGCTCGGTGATGGATGTCATGAAGGGCGCCGGGCTCACCGTCGGCGGCTTCTATGGGCACTTCGAGTCCAAGGAGCATCTCTTCACCGAGACCATCCAGAGCGCGGCGAGCACCATGTGGAACCGGCTGCTGGGCTCGGCCAAGGGCGATTCGCCCCGGGAACGGGTGCTCAACGTGGTGGAGCGCTACCTGTCACGCCAGCACCGCGACCATCCGGAAGCGGGGTGTGTGATGCCCAGCGTCGCCCCGGAAGTCGCGCGGGAAGGGGAGCCCTATCGCGGCGCGCTCGAGAAGGAGCTGTCTCATTATGTCCGCTCGCTCGCCGAGCTCATGGGGTCCGATGCCGAGCACCGGCAGCAGGCGCTCGGGTTGATCGCGCTCATGTATGGCGCGCTCTCGTTGTCGAGGGCGGTGGGTGGCACGCCCCTGAGTGACGAGCTGCTCCGGGCCGCGAGGAAGCTCTCCGAGCGCGCGCTGTAACCGTTCACGGAACTGGCCGACCCGGCGACCGCCCCGGGTCATGTCGCCTACTGGCTCTCGAACGCCTGACTGACGGTCACGATCAGTGTGGAGATGGGCGTTCCATCTGGTGCGAAGGGGGCCTCCGCATGGATCACGGTGTCCAAGTCGAGTTCCACCTTCTCACTCAGACGCCACTCGCGAGAGGAAGCCCGTGGATCCTCGCATCCATGATTCCCGCAGGCGCAAGGCACGGCCGACCTGGGCTGGCCCGCATGCTGGCGGAAGTCGGAATCCATGGACGTGTAGAGGCGGCAGATGAAGTCCGAGGGCCCTTGGATACTCCAGAGAACGATGGTCCTCACATTGCCAGCTGGCCAGATGCCCACCTCCCAGGGCTTCGCCAGGTGCACGTGCGCGCACGAAAGCGTCTTCTTGCTGAACGGGTTGCACCAGGGGGGCAGTTCCTCCTTGGGCCTTCCCAGTTCGAGCCTGTCTCCGTTGAGTTCCACACCGCTGTCCGTCACGTGCCGTAACAGGGAGGCGCTGAACGCGGCGGTACTCCCGCCATGAGAACACGCCTGGAGCAGGGCACTTCCCACGAGCGGAACCACGAGCCTCGCCCTGATGGGCAACGAACTCATCCGCGTGTTCCTCGAGAACTTCATGGGATTCCGCCTCCCGGGCGTCCTCTTGTACCACCGGGAGCCGTCGGGGAGCGCGGTCCTGATGACAGCAGTCACCAGGAGTCGGGTCGACTGGTGACGGCTGTCACCGGGTCCCGGAGGGGGAGGACTCGGCTCTCGATAATGATGCTGGGAGGTTATGAGGAATCGAGAGATTCCGAAGGCGCTGGCACGAGGACTGCTTAGGGAGCGTGGGCGGCACGGGCTGATGCCGCTCCTTCCTCGACGACTTCGAGACCTCGCGCCATGTCCATTTCCCGCCTCCCCTCCTCGTCCTCCTATCGGCTCCCCCCGCGGGCTCCCATCGCTCCCGCCGAGACGAAGTACGCCGACGCCCCCGGGTCGAAGCAGCAGCCGAACATCGATGAGCTGATGAAGCTGTTGCAGGAGCTCATCAAGATGCTGGGCCAGGATGGCTTCGAGCCCTCGCAGAAGGGCGCTGGCGGCGGCGGTGGTGGTGGCGGTGGCGGCGGTGAGATCCCGGGTGGTGGTGGTGGCGGTGGCGGTGTTCCCCCGGCGGGCGGGCTGGACGCGTTGGGTGAGGGTGGGCCGACGGATCTGGGGCTCGATTCGCCCCCCGGGCAGGGCCCTTCGTTCAATGGTTCGGGCAATGCGGACGCGGTGGCCCAGCAGATTGCCCAGGACGCGACGAGCTGGAACTACGACAACTCGCCCGGCAAGTCGTTTGATGCCGCGGTGGGCAACGAGAACAACTTCGATGGTTCCAAGTCCGGCATCTGCACGGACATGGCGGTCGAGGCGGCGCAGCGCTTCGAGGCGGCGGGCATCGATGCGCGCGTCGTGGGTGGAGAGACGAACAAGGGCAATCACGCCTGGGTCGAGTACAAGGGCGCGGATGGCGAGTGGAAGCGGTTCGATCCCACGGCGGCGGCCTGCACCAAGGACGCGAGCCAGGCCATCAACACCGACAACAACGTCTACAACTACGGCAACGTCATCGCGTACTACGAGGATGTGCCGGCCGAGGTGCCCTCGATTTGAGCAGGCAGGGCGTGGAACCACGCGGCATAGGGCGTGTTCTCCACCCGGTGGCGGTTGAAGTCCGGAGCGCCATCCATCCACCACGGCGGGCCCCGCTCCCCGAGCGCCACCTTGGCCTTGTGGACACGGGCGCGCGCCTGGTGCTCGGCCTCCGAGTCCCCGGCGCGAAGGGCCCGGCCCACGTCCCGCCGCGCGTGCATGAGCGCCTCCACGAGGAGCGCGCGCTGCTTGGGCCCGAGTCCCGGGTCCGAGCACCGCCACAGCACGCCCTTCATCACGAAGTAGCGCCCATCCGGGGTGGTGGGTGGTTTCTGCTTCGGCTCGCGGCTCATGGCACGGGCCTTATACCGGGAAGCACAGGGCTTTTGACGTCACGCGCTCATGGAGCTTCTACCGGGCTGATGCGGCTCGAGACGTTCTCCTGGCCGCGCCCGGAGGCGCAGGGGGGGCGAGCCCTTTTCGGGCGACCCGCTGTTTGACACTGGCGATGGCGGCCAGGGCCTGCTTTCGCACCGGGTTTCCCCGGCGCAGACGTTGGAGCCGACGTTCCGCATCCTCCACCATCGCCCAGCCCAACGCGGCCTTGGTGGGATCGCGGTCGGCTGCCCACTCCAGGGTTTCGCAGGCCGCGTGCATTCGATACTCCAGGCTCGGATGGTCGAGCCGCCGCACGCGGAGCAGTGCCGTCCGATACTCATCCCAGATGCGCGCTCGGAAATGCGCGAAGCTCAGGATGTGATGGGCCACCAACCGTCTGATGTGCCGACGCTCCCACTCCGTCTCCGCCTCGCGTAGGAGCGTCTTCTGGAGGGCCAGATACTCCCTGCTCCCTTCCGCGACAGAGGCCGACGTGTTCTGGAGCAGAGCCACGGTGAGCTTGTCGAACTCCATGGCGACTCGCCGCCAGAAGGATCCGCGGGAGGGTTTCATGGCTCAGGTTCCCAGACACGTGTGTCATGCGAACTCTGAACGCAGTCTCCAGTGCCATCAAGCCAGCGAGGGTGATGGGTGCTCACGGCGTGGGGTTATCAACACGGCCTCGTGGCCCCATGTGAATCGATTTCCTGCCCCATGGGGCGGAGAAGAAGCCGCTTCACGCCCGGGCGCGCGTGATGAGCACCACGGAGCCGAGGATGGCGCCCATGGCCACGAGGCCGCCCAGGCTCAAGGACTCGCCCGCGTTTCCCGACACTACGTGGGCCTTATACTGGGAAGCACACGGCTTTTGACGTACGGCAGTGCCCTCTGGCACGGCTTGGCGCCGGGCAAACATGGCATGGCGCTCTTCCTGGGTGGTGGGCGCCCACCCAGGGAGCCGCGCCGACGCTGGAGGCAGGTGACCTGACCGGCGTCACCTGCCTCCATTCGGGCCCGACGAAACTCAGCGCTGAGGCGCGTTCGTGCCTACGCCGGCTCGTTCCAGGGCGAGTGGCTGATGGGGCCCTTGATGAGGGTGAAGGTCCGCTGGGTGGTCGCGCCCAGGTTCACCCAGCCGTAGCCGTCGATGACGCGCGAGGGCACGCTCAGCGAGATGAGCACGTTGGCCACGTCGCAGTCGCCCAGGATGTGGCCGGCCCGGATGGGCTTGCCGTCCGACGTCAGCTTCTTGGTGACCAGCAGGGGGCTCGCCGTGACGGTGCCGTCCTGGGCCAGCTTGGGGCGCGCCGCTCCGCCGCCAGAGATGCGCAGGCTGTAGCTGCCGGAGCCCTGGGGCTGCCACGCCACGAAGTCGAGTTCCACCAGGTCGTTCTTGGTCACGTAGGCCAGGCACCCGCACTCCAGCGTGGGGTAGCTGAGGGCGGCGGGGGGCGTAGTGGCCGAGCCGACGCGCGGCAGTTCCAACCGCACGTTGCAGCGCGTGTTGTCGATGTAGATGAGCCGCGAGAAGCTGCCGTTGGCCACGGCTTGCTTGTTGCCGTCGAAGAAGTCCACGGTCAGCACGTTGTGGCCGTTGTCCAGGGTGCTGGTCTTGATCAGCGCCGCCAGATAGGGGTTGTACCAGAGGACCGCTGGGTTGCGGATGGGGAACAGGTTGCCGACGACGGAAGTGGGCGTGTTCATGAACCGCGGAGGCGAAGCGAGCGCGTCCCACTTCATGTCGTGGAACGTGTCGATGATGGAGCGCGTCACTCCAGTGGACAGGTTCTTGATCTTCACGCTGTAGAAGCGGACCCCATTGGTCCACGCCAGCTCATGGTTGACCATCAGGCTCAGATTGCCAGCGAAGGGCAGGTTGGCGTACGCGCTGAAGTAGTAGCCGGGTGCCGAGCTGGTGTTGACCTTGCCCGAGTCGGGACTCGTCGGGATAAGCTGCTGCGAGTTGTTGATGTATTCGAACGGAATCAGGCCGATACCCAACAGCAGGTGGTTGGCCACCTCGATTTCACGGGAGAACTGGCCGATCTCCGTCTCACCGGCCACGTACATCCGGGTGTCCGAGATCGGCTCGATGCTCCGGGGCGTCACGGTGCCGGAGTTGATCTCTCCCTCGGTCGTGATCTCCCCTGTGAGCAAGTCGATGCGCGCCACCTTCTTCGTGCCATGCAGGCAGATGTAGAGGGCGCTGTGCTCCTGATTGGCCCAGGCCATGAAACCGCTCTGGGTCCCGAGTGAGTAGGTGGGCTGAGCGGGCACCTGAAGCGTGAGACCTTCCTCCACGGAACTGGGGAGATCGACGACGAAGACGTTGCCCGAGGCGTCCGAGAGGCAGACCTTCGGGGAGGAGCCCAGCGTCGAAAGCAGCAGCCCCGTGCCCCCCGTGAGTCCTTCCACCAGGCACACCTGATTGCGCGTGGACAAGTCAATGCGCCAGAGCGAAGTGTCATCCACGACGTAGAGGAAGCCATCATCCAGCGCCATCTGCTGGGGCTCCGTCAGGGGGGTGTCGTGGACGGGCTGGGCCTGGGAAGTGTAATCGGGATAGGGGCTCAGCGCGGTGCTCGCCCGGGGCGAGGTGAGGACGTAGTACTGCCCATCCACGGGGTACTGGGCCGTGAGATACAAAGCTGTCTCGTACTCTGACAGGAGGATGTCCCGCACGTCGAGGAAGCCCGTGCTGAGGCGGTATGCATTGGGACTGGTGGAGTAGGTGAACCACTCGATCCAGGTCTGGTTGTTGGCCTTGAAGACGCGAAGTTTGACGTAGTGGAACTCGCCTCCATTGGGAATCCGGACCGCGTAGATCCGGCCCGTGGTCGAGGTGCCGTCCTCGGGCACACTGTTATTGACCACCACCGAGTCCCAGTTGGCTTGTGCCAACGATGCTGGAGAGACCTCCTCTAGGGAGGTTGCTCCGAGGGGGAGGATGCGAGCGGAGTTCAGCGCGAGCAGCCGCTTGGACCCCGTCGATTCCCACAACCATTGGAGTTCCTGGGATGCGAAGGCGTTGAGGTTGAGCCGCTTGTTCTGCGTCAGCGTCTCGGTCTTCGACAGCAGCAGCGTCACCGGGTTGACGGGCAGCCACCACAGATCGCCCCGACCCGAATCCATGTAGAAGAGATGGTCCGCTCCCGCAGAATAGTGCGTGGCACGGATGTCGCTCAGATTGGGGATCTTCTGCTGGTATTTCATCATTGTGGGGTACCTCCACAGCTGGCGCGAAGACACCTCCGTGTCTCCTCTGCTACCGCAAAAGAGAACGTCATGAGTCCTGGCGCCGTGGCTGACGTTGGCCGGAAGTGGCGGCCAACGGGAGAGACTTTCACATACGGGTCTGACATCACCGCCGCGTCCAGGCCTCTCCGGGAGTGCCAGGAAATAAATTCCAGACGAGCGTGGCCCCTTGACTCCGCGGAGAATCCGTCCCCGATGGGGAGGCCGCAGCGTCGGCGGACGGTGTCTTCTCAAGCACGCTCTCCAGTGGGCGTGATGGACATTGCCTGGCGGCCCCATTTTCTCCTGCCTGACTCCTTTCAGGCAGGGGCTTGACCACCGCCTGAAAGTGCGGGACTCGAAATCAGGAAGTGGTTTGTCAGGAGATGACTTCAGGCATCAACCCACCTGACGCGGGGAGTGGCTGGGCTGTTTCCCTTGAAATCCCGTCCGACGAGCCCAGGGAGTCTCAGGGGACCTGTACGGGATGGAGAAAAAAGGCAGAGGTCCCATCACCGAGCTGTCCGCCATAGTTATTGCCCCAGGCACGTCCGGTTCCATCTGTACGCAGTGCCAGCGAGTGCCCTGCACCTGCGTATAGATTGGACGTGCCCGTGAGATTGGACACCAGGACTGGAAAGAGTCGAGGGGTGGTGGTTCCATCGCCCAGTTGGCCGTAGTAGTTGGAGCCCCAGGCCCAGACGGTGCCGTCGGTGCGCAACGCCAGGGAGTGGGCGCCGCCCGCGCTCAGGGCCACCACGTCAGTCAGGCCTGGCACCTGAACCGGGGAGCCTCGAGGGGTGGTGGTGCCATCGCCCAGTTGGCTGGAGGAGTTGGAGCCCCAGGCCCAGACGGTGCCGTCGGTACGCAGCGCCAGGGAGTGGGAGTCGCCCGCGCTCAGGGCCACCACGTCTGTCAGGCCTGGCACCTGAACTGGCGTGAGTCGATGGGTGGTGGTGCCATCGCCGAGTTGGCCGTCGGAGTTGGAGCCCCAAGCCCAGACGGTGCCGTCGGTGTGCACCGCCAAGGAGTGGTAGTAGCCCGCGCTCAGGGCCACCACGTTTGTCAGGCCTAGCATCTGAACCGGGGATAGTCGAGGGGTGGTGGTGCCATCGCCCAGTTGGCCGTCGGAGTTGGAGCCCCAGGCCCAGACGGTGCCGTTGGTGCGCAACGCCAGGGTGTGGTTGCCGCCCGCACTCAGCGCCACCACGTCTGTCAGGTCTGGCACCTGAACCGGGGAGAGTCGATGGGTGGTGGTGCCATCGCCAAGTTGGCCGGAGTAGTTGACGCCCCAGGCCCGGACGGTGCCGTCGGTGCGCAGCGCCAGGGAGTGGGAGTCGCCCGCGCTCAGGGCCACCACGTCTGTCAGGTCTGGCACCTGAACTGGGGAGGGTCGAGGGATGGTGGTGCCATCGCCGAGTTGGCCTAAGGAGTTGTAGCCCCAGGCCCAGACGGTGCCGTCGGTGCGCAGCGCCAGGGAGTGGGAGTAGCCCGCGCTCAGTGCCACCACGTCTATCAGGCCGAACACAGGGATTGAAGGGGAACGCTGTGTGGGGATGCCATTTCCCAATTGGCCGTTGTAATTGTAGCCCCAGGCCCAGACGGTGCCGTCGGTGCGCAGCGCCAGGGAGTGGGAGTAGCCCGCGCTCAGGGCCACCACGTTTGTCAGGCCTGGCACCTGAACCGGGGAGAGCCGAGGGGTGGTGGTGCCATCACCCAGTTGGCCGTAGGAGTTGTAGCCCCAGGCCCAGACGGTGCCGTCGGTGCGCAGCGCCAGGGTGTAGGAGTCGTCCGCGCTCAGGGCCACCACGTTTGTCAGGCCTGATACCTGAACCGGGGAGAGTCGAGGGGTGGCGGTGCCATCGCCCAGTTGGCCGGAGAAGTTGGAGCCCCAGGCCCAGACGGTGCCGTCGGTGCGCACCGCCAGGGAGTGGTAACCGCCCGCGCTCAGGGCCACCACGTCAGTCAGGCCTGGCACCTGAACCGGGGAGAGTCGACGGGTGGCGGTGCCATCGCCCAGTTGGCCGGAGGCGTTGTCGCCCCATGCCCAGACGGTGCCGTCGGTGCGCAACGCCAGGGAGTGGTAGATGCCCGAACTCAGGGCCACCACGTCAGTCAGGCCTGGCACCTGAACCGGGGCGAGTCGAGGGGTGGTGGTGCCATCGCCCAGTTGGCCGTAGAAGTTGTAGCCCCAAGCCCAGACGGTGCCGTCGGTGCGCAGCGCCAGGGTGTAGGAGGAGCCTGCGCTCAGGGCCACCACGTCAGTCAGGCCTGGCACCTGAACCGAGGAGAGTCGAGGGGTGGTGGTGCCATCGCCCAGTTGGCCGGAGGAGTTGGAGCCCCAAGCCCAGACGGTGCCGTCGGTGCGCAGCGCCAGGCAGTGGTGGTTGCCCGCGCTCAGGGCCACCACGTCAGTCAGGCCTGGCACCTGAACCGGGGAGCCTCGAGGGGTGGTGGTGCCATCGCCCAGTTGGCCGGAGGAGTTGGAGCCCCAGGCCCAGACGGTGCCGTCGGTGTGCAGCGCCAGGGAGTGGGAGTAGCCTGCAGCCAATGCGACTGTCGAGTGCGCCAGCCGGGTGGCCCTACCCGCGGGCCGTGTGGCCAAGTTCAGGGCTGCTTCGTCATGGTCATCTGTCGCTGCACAGCCAATCTCCAGGACCGTACTTAGCACCACGGCCAGCCATGCCCACCTGAATGGATTTCGCATGGGATGGATTCTCGCCCAAAAGGGGCTTTGGGGCGATTGGCGCGAGATGGAAGGTTCACGAAGTGTCCTTCAGACGCTCCGTGGGCTCACACTTGATCACGTACGCCAAGCACCCGCAGGCAGTTCCAATGACACGTCGCCTTGGGTGTTGTCGATGTAGATGAGCCGAGAGAAGCTGCCGTTGGCCACGGCTTGCTTGTTGTCGTCGAAGAAGTCCACGGTCAGCATGTTGTGGCCGTTGTCCAGGGTATTGGTCTTGAGCAGCGCCGCCAGGTAGGGGCTGTACCAGCCGTCTCTCGGATTGCGGATGGGGAACAGGTTACCGACGACGGAAGTGGACGTGTTCATGAACCGCGGAATTGAAGCGAGCACGTCCCACTTCTCCTACCTGGCTCCTTTCAGGCGGGGGCTTGACCGCTGCCTGAAATGCGGAACTTGAGAGCAAGAAATGGCTTGTCGGGAGATGACTTCAGGCGTCAACCCACATGACACGGGGGAGAGGCTGGTCTCCTTTGAAAGCCCGTCCGACGAACCCAGGGAGTCTCAGGGGACCTGTACGGGATGGAGAAAAAGGGCAGAGGTCCCATCACCGAGTTGTCCGTAGTAGTTGTCGCCCCAGGCGCGTACGGTTCCATCTGTACGCAGTGCCAGCGAGTGCTCTGCACCTACGTATAGATTGGACGTGCCCGTGAGGTTGGACACCAGGACTGGAAAGAGCCCAGAGGTGTCGGTGCCATAGCCCAGTTGGCCGTAGTTGTTGGGGCCCCAGGCCCAGACGGTGCCGTCGGTGCGCAGCGCCAGGGAGTGGTAGCGGCCCGCGCTCAGGGCCACCACGTCTGTTAGGCTTGGCACCTGAACCGGGGAGCGTCGAAAGGTGGTGGTGCCATCGCCCAGTTGGCCGTAGGTGTTGGAGCCCCAGGCCCAGACGGTGCCGTCGGTGCGCAGCGCCAGGGAGTGGGAGTCGCCCGCGCTCAGTGCGACCACGTCTGTCAGGCCTGGCACCTGAACCGGCGTGAGTCGAGGGGTGGTGGTGCCATCGCCCAGTCGGCCGTCGTAGTTGTAGCCCCAGGCCCAGACGGTGCCGTCGGTGCGCACCGCCAGGGAGTGGTAGCAACCCGCGCTCAGAGCCACCACGTCTGCTAGGCTTGGCACCTGAACCGGGGCGCGTCGAAGGGTGGTGGTGGTGCCATCGCCCAGTTGGCCGTAGTAGTCGGAGCCCCAGGCCCAGACGGTGCCGTCGGTGCGCACCGCCAGGGAGTGGTGGTAGCCCGCGCTCAGGGCCACCACGTCTGTCAGGCCTGGCACTTGAACCGGCGTGCGTCGAGGGGTGGTGGTGCCATCGCCCAGTTGGCCGGCGAAGTTGTAGCCCCAGGCCCAGACGGTGCCGTCGGTGCGCAGCGCCAGGGAGTGGGAGTCGCCCGCGCTCAGCGCCACCACGTCTGTCAGGCCGAACACAGGGTTTGGAGAGGACCGCTGTGTGGGGATGCCATTTCCCAATTGTCCGAATTCGTTGGAGCCCCAGGCCCAGATGGTGCCGTCGGTGCGCAACGCTAGGGAGTGGGAGTAGCCCGCGCTCAGGGCCACCACGTCTGTCAGGCCTGTCCAGGCTGGCACCTGAACCGGGGAGAGTCGAGGGGTGGTGGTGCCATCGCCCAGTCGGCCGTCGTTGTTGTAGCCCCAAGCCCAGACGGTGCCGTCGGTGCGCAGCGCCAGGGCGTGGGCGGAGCCCGTGCTCAGGGCCACCACGTCTGTCAGGCCTGGCACCTGAACCGGAGAGAGTCGAGGGGTGTCGGTGCCATCGCCCAGTTGGCCGGAGTAGTTGTCGCCCCAGGCCCAGACGGTGCCGTCGGTGCGCAGCGCCAGGGAGTGGGAGTAGCCCGCGCTCAGGGCCACCACGTCTGTCAGGCCTGTCCAGCTTGGCACCTGAACCGGGGAGAGTCGAGGGGTGGTGGTGCCATCGCCCAGTTGGCTGTAGGAGTTGTCGCCCCAGGCCCAGATGGTGCCGTCGGTGCGCAGCGCCAGGGAGTGGGAGTAGCCCGCGCTCAGGGCCACCACGTCTGTCAAGCCTGGCACCTGAACCGGCGTGCGTCGATGGGTGGTGGTGCCATCGCCCAGTCGGCCGTCGTTGTTGTAGCCCCAGGCCCAGACGGTGCCGTCGGTGCGCAACGCCAGGGAGTGGGAGTCACCCGCGCTCAGGGCCACCACGTTTGTCAGGCCTGTCACCTGAACCGGGGAGAGTCGACGAGTGAGGGTGCCATCGCCAAGTTTGCCGTAGGAGTTGTCGCCCCAGGCCCAGACAGTGCCGTCGGTGTGCAGCGCCAGGGAGTGGGTGTAGCCCGCGGCCAATGCGACCGTCGAGGCCTCTAGCCGGGTGGCCGCACCCGAGGCACGTGTGGCCAAGGTCAGAACTGCTTCGTCAGGGTCATCCGTCGCCGCACAGCCAATCTCCAGGACCGCACTCAGCACCACGGCCAGCCATGCCCACCTGAATGGAGTTCGCATGGGGTGGATTCTCGCCCAAAAGGGGCTTTTGGGCGGTTGCCGCTCCATCACGCGGTTCGGGCATCAACACCCCACCTTGATGGAATGGGCTCGTGAGGCCGGGGGCAGGCTGCTTCACGCCCGGGCGCGCGTGATGAGCACCACGGAGCCGAGGATGGCGCCCATGGCCACGAGGCCGCCCAGGCTCAAGGACTCGCCCGCGAGCGCGACACCCAGGAGCACCGCCACCATCGGGTTGACGTACGCGTAGCTCATGGCGAGCGCCGGCCGCGTGTGGCGCAGCAGGTAGCCGTACGCGCTGAAGGCCACGAGCGAGCCGAAGATGATGAGGTAGCCGAGGCTGAGCAGCGCCTTCGCGGACGGCACGGCCGTGAGGTGTTCGCCCCGGAGGAGGCTGACCAGCAGGAAGAAGACGCCGCCGGTGAGCATCTGCGTGGCGCTGGCCATGAGCCCCCCGGCGAGCGGCAGCCGGCGTGAAATCACCGAGCCCAGGGCCCAGCTCATCGGGCCCACACACAAGGCCAGCGTGGCCCAGGTGTTGCCGCGCAGTTCACTGCCCATGTTGAGCACGATGAGGCCGCAGAAGCCGATGGCCAGTCCCCAGCGCTCGGCGCGCCCGGGCCACTGGCCCTGCAGCCCACTGAAGAGCGCCGCCCACAGCGGCACGCTGCCCACCACGAGCGCCACCACTCCCGAGGACACCGACTGCTGCGAGAACACCACGGCGCCATTGCCCAAGAGCAACAGCAGCACGCCCAGCACCGCGCCCCCCGCCCACTGCCGGGCCGTGGGGTTCGCCGCGCCGCGCAACCGCAGCGCCGTGTAGAGAATCAGCCCCGCCGTCAGGAAGCGCACCGAAGCCATCAGGAAGGGCGGCAGGCCTCCCTGGAGCGCCCAGTGCACCGCCAGATACGTCGAGCCCCAGATGACGTAGAGCGCGAAGAGGCAGAAGACGAGCATCGCGCGGCTGCCCTCCGCCAGGGGCGCGGCGGCGGGCATGCTCGAGGAGGGAGTCGTGGGCGAGGACAGGGAGGCCAAGGCGCGCTGCTTCTAACGTGCCTCCCGCCACCCCGCGATGTGTGCCCCCGGAGTACTCCGCCTCCGGTCCCTCCACCCCACGCCGCTCTCCTGCCCGCTCACGGCTCGACCTCGGCGCGCTTGTGACGGTGACAAGCGGGGAGAAGGGGATTGAACCGTTCTCGCCGCCTTTTTAAACTTTCAGTGCACTCTCGGTGGGCCGTGCCGAGCAGGGGCTCCACCAGCGTCACCGCACCGTCACCAGGGAATGTGATCAAGATGTCTGAGGAGCTGGGCGATCGCGAGAAGGAAGTCCTCCGTGCCGTCGTGCAGGAATACATCACGACGGGCGGGCCCGTGGGCAGCCAACACCTCGCGCGCAAGCCCGAGTTCGACGTGTCCTCGGCCACGCTGCGCAACGTGCTGGCGGACCTGGAGGAGCTCGGCTTCCTCGAGAAGCCCCACACCTCGGCCGGCCGGGTTCCCACGGATCGCGGCTACCGCTTCTACGTGGACACCCTGGTGCGCCTGAAGGATCCCGGTCCGCGCGATCGCGAGCTCATCCACGCGGGGCTCACCCACGAGGTCGGCATGGAGGAGCTGCTGTCGGAGGCCTCGCGCCTGCTTCACGCGCTCACCCGGCACGCGGGCGTCGTCGTCACCCCGCGCCCGGACGCCGCCGTGTTCCACCGCATCGAGTTCGTGCGCCTGCGCGAGGATCGCGTCCTCGCCATCCTCGTGGGGCAGAACGGCCAGGTGCAGAACAAGCTCCTCACGGTGGACTTCCCCGTCACCTCGGACGAGCTGCTCAAGGCGAGCAACTACCTGTCCGAGCTCCTGCACGAGGTGACGCTGGAGGAGGCACGCGAGCGCATCCGCTCCGAGCTGGATCACGAGCAGGCGCTCTACAACGCGCTCACGTCCAAGGCGCTCAAGCTAGGCGCGGCGGCCACGGACCTCCAGACGGGCGAGCGCGTGCTCATCGAGGGCACGGGCTCGTTCCTGGAGCAGCCCGAGTTCGCCGACGTCGAGCGCATGCGCGCGCTCTTCAAGGCGCTCGGGGAGAAGCACAAGCTGCTGTCGCTGCTCGACAGGGTGCAGCGCGCGCGCGAGATGCAGATCTTCATCGGCACCGAGAGCGACTTCTCCTCGGCGGGCGATGTGTCCGTCATCGCGAGCCCCTACGGCAGCCGCGAGCAGGTGCTGGGCACGGTGGGCGTCATCGGGCCCACGCGGATGAACTACCAGCGCATCATCCCCCTGGTGAACTTCACCGCGCAGGCGCTCTCGCTGGCGCTCGACAAGGCGTAGGCCCCCCGGGCGGCTTCAGCCGCCCCCAGGCTTCTTCAGTGGGGCTCGGCCGGTTGCGCGGGCGCGAAGACGCGCAGCGCCGAGGGCATGAGCTCGAAGCGCACGGGCGTCTGGCCAATCATCTCCCCATCCGCGTTGACGTCCTGCGGGGGCGTGGCCTCCACGAAGATGCGCGGCCCGCTCACCGCCTTGACGGCGGGGTGGGCCAGGTGCTCGCCCCGGCGCACGGTGAGGGCCACGCGCGCCAGCGTGGACATGTCCTGCATGTGTCCGAGCCCCGTGCCCTCGCGGCCCGCCTCGGACGAGGGCGCCGAGATGACGTAGGCGTCCAGCAGGTGATCATCGAGCGTGGCGTCGGGCGTCACCATGTTGCCCGCGCCGTGGTAGCGGCCATTGCCCACCACGAGCTGGAGCACGTTCTGCTCCAGCTCCTCCGTGTCCGTCACCACGCGGACGCGGAAGGGCTGGTGCTCCCAGAGCTCGGCGGCGGCGGCCACCGGGTAGGCGAGCTTGCCCACGCGGCGCTTGAGCTCGGGGGTGAGCCGCTTGGCGATGGCCGAGGCCAGGCCGAGGCTCACCGCGTTGAGGAAGGGGTGGCCGTTGGCGAGCCCCACGTCCACGCGCGCGGTGTAGCCCGCGGCGATGACGTCGCAGGCGGCCTCCAGCGTGGGCTCGATGCCGAGCGAGCGCGCGAAGTCGTTGCCCGTGCCCAGCGGCAGCACGCCGAGCGTCACGTCCTGGCCGAGCAGGGGCTTGATGGCACAGTTGAGTGTCCCATCTCCGCCGCCCACGAGGATGCGCCGCACGCCGCCCGCCACGGCCTCGCGCAGCAACTGTTCCATCTCCTCGTGGTCCTGGACCTCGTGGCTGGCCGTCAGGCGGATGCCCCGGGCCTCGAGCGCGGCGAGCGTGGCCGACAAGGCCTCTCCGCCCATGCGCGAGTTGGGATTGAGCAGCAGGATCGCGGGCCCTTCATCGAGGGACACGCGCTCGGGGCTCGCGCTGAGCGCGGCATCTGGATGGGTCTCGCTGTTCATGACCATCCAAGCTGTGCATGGGACCGCGGTCCAGCTAGCCGACACCGGGGAATCCAGCCGGTGTGCAGTCCTCCACTCGCAGGCACACCAACCGGGAGGAGCGCGCCACCCGCACGCTCCTCCTCCCGCACTCAGCGCGACTCGTCGTCCTTGGAGGACAGGGACTCGGCCGTCCACGGCCACGTGTTGGACGAGGACTCGTAGCGGGCCAGCAGCTCCGCGGGATCCTTGTAGATGTCACGGCAGCCCGCCGTGCGCAGGTCGTCCTCGGGGAAGCCGCCGCAGCGCAGCCCCACGCTGGCCAGTCCCAGCTTGCCCGCGGCCAGCGCGTCGAAGGGCGTGTCGCCAATCACCACCACGCTGTGCGGATCCGGCCGGCCCAGCCGCTCCATCGCCACGTCGAAGATGTCCGGATTGGGCTTGGACTTGGACACGTCGCTCTTGGACGTCTCGCCGTGCGTGAGCCCCTCGATGCGGCACAGGCGCACGTAGCGCTCCAGCTCGTCCTCGTTGGCGCTCGAGGCGAGCACCAGCTTCAGCCCGTCCTGGCGCAGCCGCTGGAACAGCTCGCGCACCTGCGGGAAGGGACGCAGCTTGGGCATGAACTCGCGCTTGAAGAGCGCGGAGCGGTAGTCGCTCAGCTCCTGGCCGAACTTCTCCAGCTCGTCCTCGGTGAAGAAGACGGGCAGCAGTTGATCCGCGCCCTTGCCAATCTGACTGCGCACGTGAGCGAAGGGCACGTCCCGGCCGAACTCGAGGAAGGCACGTCGCCAAGCCTCGGCGTGCTCGTCCACGGAATCCACCAACGTGCCGTCCACATCGAAGATGACGTTCTGCACCAGCGCCATACCGTCGCACTCCTTCCGGGAGAAGGTGGGGATGGCCCTGAAGGGGTTCAACCCGGAATAATTCGCTACGGGCCCCCCTGGGGTGTGAGTGTCTTGGAGCCGACATCGTAACCCCCTGGAGCGGTGATCGCGAAGGTCTCCGCGGGCAGCACGGGGTTGAGCTCCACACGGGTGAGGACGGTCTGTGCCACCTGCTGTGCGCCTGCCCACTGAGTCAGCCGCCGGGGGACACACAACTCCAGGCCCGGCTCGCACTGCTCCTCCTCCACCCGGAGCTCCGAGAGCGCCTCGCCGCTGCGCATGCGCTTGCCGAGGAAGTCCAGGGCGGGCCAGCGCAGCACGTACGTCACCTCCACGTCACTGCCCGCGGGCTTCACCGTCAGCTCCACGGCCTCGGGGCCTCGCGGGTGCGGGGCGCGGCGGGCCGTCACGCCCTGGCCCGGCAACAACGGCGCGCGGAAGCCCTCGGGGACGAAGGGGGAGAAGAGCTGGGTGAGCACGCCCATGCGCTGCTCGGGCGTGAGCGTGTCCTCGTAGGTGAAGAAGCGGCGCGCCCCGTCATCGCGCTCCATCAGGCGCTCACCGTCCCAGGCGAAGGTGCGCGAGGCGGGCGCCCCGAGCGTGCCCAGCATCTTGAGCGGGGCGCGGTAGGCGAACTGGAAGTCCATCGTCTGGGCCCCCTCGGTCGCCGTGCCCGCGAGCACGTAGCTGGTGAGCTTGCCGTCGCGCGCGGCCAGGCGTTGCCGCACGCCCGACAGCAGGGCGGACGGGTCTTCTCCCCGGCGGCAGCCGGTGAGCACGAGCAGGACGAGGAAGAGGAAGCGAGCGGGCATGTGTGTGGGCCCAAACAGAAGAAGGCCCCACTGTCGCCAGCGGGGCCTTCGTCGAACCCTCCGTGGAAGACGGAGAGAGGGGAACTACTTCACCGCCACGCCGGTGGCCTGGGAATACGGGAAGGCGAGGATGGTGCCGGTGAGGGCGAAGATGCCGTGACGCGGCGTGGTGCTGGCGTCGAGCAGCTGCACCTTGTTGCCGCCCATGGCCTTGGCCTCGCTGACCAGCAGCCGGTTCACCACCGTGTCCAGGTCGCTCTGCACCAGGTCGATGACGTGGAAGATGGCGGTCAGGCCGAGGGCGGAGCCCTGGATGACGGCGATGGGCTCGCCACCGGTGGCCGCCACTTCATTGCCGGAAACCACCGCGGTCTCCACGCTGGTGCACGCCACGAGACCGCTCGCCAGAACCGCCGCAACAATCGCCTTCTTCATCGTGTGTTTCCTCCGAAACGCTCAGGCTCAGAGCCCCCGTCGAATGAAGCAAGCCCTCGACGAGTTGCTCGGCCTTCGAGTGGCGTGGGGGTCGTAGCAAAGGCCGCTTTCAAGTCAAGCAATGGATGGGCGTATTGAAATGCCGGGAACGGGTTGCTACCCCGTGACTCCCCATGGAGCGCGTCACCGTCCGTCCCGTCACCCACCGTCTCTGGCTCCACCTGCTGCTCTTCGTGCTCACGGTGGGGACGACGTCCTTCACCTTCGACCGGGCCTTTCCCAGCGGACCCCTGCCGGACGCCGAGCGGCTCGCGCACGCGCTCACCTTCAGCGCCGCGCTGCTGTCCATCCTCGGCGCGCACGAGATGGGGCACTACGTGCTGGCGCGCCTGCACGGGGTGGACGTGTCCCTGCCCTACTTCATCCCGCTGCCCTATCTGGGCGTGGGCACGCTGGGCGCCGTCATCCGCATCCGCGCTCCCATCCCCACCCGCAACGCGCTGGTGGACATCGGGGCGGCCGGGCCGCTCGCCGGACTGGCCGTGGCGCTCCCCCTGCTCGTCTGGGGCCTGGCCCACTCCGAATGGATCGACGCCCCCCCGGTGACCGATACCGCCTTCCCCGGCTCCACCTCGCTGTGGAGCCTGGGGCGGCTGGCCGTGCAATGGGCCGGGGAGCAGCTCTCGCTCCTGCCCGCGCCACCCGAGGAGCCCTTCTTCGGCCACCAGGCCATCATCTTCAGTGACAGCCTGCTCATGCGCGGCCTCAAGGCGCTGGTGCTCGGGCCCCTGCCGCCCGGCCGGGACATCCAGGAGCACCCGGTGGTCATCGCCGGCTGGTTCGGCCTGCTGGTGACGGTGCTCAACCTCATGCCCGTGGGCCAGTTCGACGGCGGACACATGGCCTACGCCCTCTGGGGCCCTCGCGCCCGGTGGGTGGGCAAGGCCATGGCGCTGGTGCTTCTTTTCCTCACCCTCTTCTACACCGTCACCTGGGCGGTCTGGCTCCTGGTCGCCACCAAGCTGGTGGGCTTTGGTCATCCCGAGCTCACCCACCCCGCCGAGCCTTTGAGCTTCGGGAGAAAGCTGGTGTGCGCGCTATGCTTCCTCGCCCTGGCGGGGTGTGCCATGCCCGTGCCTATCCGGATGGTGATCTGGTGAAGTACTTCTGTGAGGCGTGTGAGCGGCTCGTTCCCCCGGCGGCGTTCCGGGTGGAAGACGGTCTGCTCGTGCTCAAGTGCTCGCGCTGCAAGGTGGAGATGCGCGGCGCCATCGAGCAGGACGAGGGCCCTGCCCCGGCACCGGCCGCCAGGAAGTCGGACAAGTCGGACGGGGGCGGGCCCATCATCGCGCTCGGGCAGGACGAGGCCGAGCCGGATCCCATCGAGAACGAGCCCACCCGGCGCATGGCGGTGCCCGCGGAGCTGCTGCAGGCCATCGAGGAGGAGGCCCGGGAGAACCGCCGCAAGAAGGAGAAGGGCTCCGCCAAGGACAAGAAGGACAAGGAGCCCACGCAGGACAAGGCGGCCGAGTCCGTGAAGCCGCCCGAGCCCGTGAAGGTGGCCGAGTTCGTCAAGGCCCCCCCGAAGACGTCCGAGTCCGGGGCCGCCAAGGACAAGCCCTCCCGTCCGTCGTTGTCCGACGCGCCCGGGGCGAACCTGACGGTGCTGCGCTTGTCGGACGTGCAGTCGCCGCGCACGCGCACGCCGTCCGAGTCTCCCTCCGCGCCCCCGTCCGAGCCGCCGCCCGCGGCGGCTCCGCCCCCGGCACAGGGCGCGCGCGCCTCGAGCACCTCGCTGCGCGTGGTGCGCGACACCGGCTCCATGCCCTCGGTGGGCGCGGGCTCCTCGGTGTCGGAGGACGCCTTCATGCCCCCGGCGGGCTTCTGTCCCAAGTGCATCGGGCCGCGCAAGGAGGGCTCGGTGGTGTGTCCCTTCTGCGGACTGGACTTCACGCGCTTCCGGCAGGACGACTTCCGCCCCTCGCCCGTGGTGTCCTCCACGTGGTTGGGCGTGCTGGAGCTGTGGGACAGCAAGAGCGCTCATGACAAGGTGCTCGCGCTGGCGTCGGAGCGCGGGGAACTGCCGGCGCTCGGCCGGCTCTACCGTGTTCGCCTGGCGCGCCAGCCCGAGGACGCCATGGCGCTGCGCGGGCGCGAGGAGGTGCTGCGGCTGGCCTCGGCCGGCTCGATGCTCCTGGCCACGCCGCCGCCCGACAAGGGCACGAAGTTCCGCATGGCCGCGCTGGGTGTCTTCCTCTTCATGCTGCTCATCCTGCTGGTGGCCATGGGCGTGCGCGTGTGGAAGCTCACCTTCGGGGCTCCGTAAACCCGGTGCGCGACGCCCACGCCATCGATCTGTCGTGGCTGGTGCGCCTGCGCTGGGGCGCCATCATCGGCCAGGTGGCGCTCGTGCTGGGGGTGCACTTCGGCCTGGGCCTGCCCCAGCGGCTCGTGCCCCTGTTCGCCACCATCGCCGTGGCGGTGGCGAGCAACACGGCCCTGGCCCTGTGGGAGCGGCGGCGCGAGCGCGCTCCCCCCGAGGTGGTGCCCGCGGCGGTGATGGCCCTGGACGTGGTGCTGCTCACGGTGCTGCTGGCGCTCAGCGGCGGGGCCTTCAACCCCTTCAGCGCGATGTACATCGTGCACATCGCGCTCTCGGCGGTGGTGCTGCGCGCCAGGTGGACGTGGGCGCTCACCGCCCTGGCCATCATCTGCTTCGGCGTGCTCTTCGTGGACACGCCCCATCACCACATCCACGACATGCGCATGCACCTGCAGGGCATGTGGGCGGCGTTCGCGCTGGCCGCGGCCTTCATCGTCTACTTCGTGCGGCGGGTGACGGGGGCCCTGTCGGCGCGCGAGGCGGAGCTGGTGGCGGCGCGCGCGGCCTCGGCGCGTCGCGACAAGCTCACCGCCCTGGCCACGCTCGCGGCGGGCGCCGCGCATGAGCTGTCCACGCCCCTGTCCACCATCGCCGTGGTGGCGCGCGAGCTGGAGCGCCACCTGCCCCGCTCCGCCGAGACGGCCGGCTCGCTCGAGGACGTCCAGCTCATCCGCTCCCAGGTGGCCCGCTGCCGCGACATCCTCGCGCAGATGGCCGCCGACGCGGGCGCCAGCCAGGGCGAGGCGCTGGGCTCGCGCGCGCCCGCGTCCCTGGTGGAGGAGGCCCTCGGTGGGCTGCCCGGCAGCGAGCGGGTGCGCGTGGAGATGGAGGAGCGCGCCCGGCACGAGCGTGCGCTCGTCCCCGCGCAGACCTTCGTCCGGGCGTTGCGCGGCGTGGTGAAGAACGCCCTGCAGGCCTCGCCGCCGGAGGCGCCCGTGCACCTGCGCCTGTCGTCCGGGCCGGACACGTGGCGGCTGTCGGTGGAGGACTCGGGCGCGGGCATGCCGCCCGAGGTGCTCGCGCGCGCCGGGGAGCCCTTCTTCACCACCAAGGCGCCCGGTGAGGGCATGGGGCTCGGGCTCTTCCTCACGCGCGCCATGCTGGATGGGCTGGGCGGGCAGCTCTCGCTCCAGTCCACCCCGGGCCAGGGCACGCGCGTGGTGCTGACCTGGCCCGTGGCCGGGGTGCGACAATCCGCCGCGTTGTCTCCGGGGTCCTCCTCGACACAAGTGGCTCCATGACGAGCCCCAATCCCTCTCTGTCTTCCGCTCCCACGTTGTTGCTCGTGGACGACGAGGCGGTGTTCCGTGAACGCCTGGCCCGCGCCTTTCGCGAGCGCGGCTTCGAGGTGGGCACCGCCGGCTCCTACGAGGAGGCGCTCGCCCTGGCCACGCGCGAGTCGCCCGAGGTGGCGGTGGTGGACCTGCGCATGCCCGGCCGCGGCGGCCTGGAGCTCGTGCGCGCCCTGCACGCGCTGGACGGCTCCACCCGCATCATCGTCCTCACCGGCTACGGCAGCATCGCCACCGCGGTGGAGGCGGTGAAGCTCGGCGCGTTCAACTACCTGCCCAAGCCCGCGGACGTGGATGATCTGCTGCTGGCCTTCTCGCGCGGCCCGGGCGAGGCCGCCCACGTGACGGAGGACTTCCAGCCTCCCTCGCTCGCTCGTGCCGAGTGGGAGCACATCCAGCGCGTGCTCTCCGACTGTGGGGGCAACATCTCCGAGGCGGCGCGGCGGCTGGGCCTGCACCGGCGCTCGCTGCAACGCAAGTTGCAGAAATACCCGCCCGCCCAATAGGCACAGGTGCATGGAGAGCGACGAACACGAGCTGGAGCATCAGGCCGTCGAGCGGATGTTCCCGGGCGGAGGCCAGATGGGCGCCCGGATGCGCGCCACGGACTGGGCCTCGACGCCGCTCGGTCCCGTGCTCGCCTGGCCGCGTGAGCTGCGCGCCTGCGTGGGCATGGTGCTCGCCAACCACTTCCCCATGAACCTGCTGTGGGGGCCGGAGCTCGTCCAGCTCTACAACGACGCCTACCTCCCCCTCATGGGCGACAAGCACCCGGCCTACCTGGGCCGCCCCTGTCGCGAGGCGTGGCCGGAAGTCTGGCCCCAGCTCGAGCCCCGCCTGAGGCAGGTGCTCGACTCGGGCGTGTCCACCACCCGGGCGAAGCTGCTGCTCTTCCTGCATCGCCACGGCTTCACCGAGGAGTGCTACTTCACGGATTCCTATGCCCCTGTCTGGGGGCAGGGCGAGCAGGTGGCGGGGGTGCTCGTCACCGTGGTGGAGGACACCCAGATGCTGCTCGCCGAGCGGCGACTGCTCGCGCTCAGGGATCTGGCCACCGAGACCACCGGGGTGGGCACGTCGCGCGAGGCCTGCGAGCGCATCGCGGACGTGCTGCGGTTCCACTCCGCCGATGTGCCCTTCGCGCTGCTGTACCTGTGCGAGGGCCACGAGCGGCGCGCCCGTCTGGCGCTCGCCGTGGGTCTGGAGGCGGGGGGCGCGGCCAGTCCGAAGGAGATCATCCTCGACGCCTCCGTCCCGAGCCCCTGGCCCCTGGCCGCCGCGCGGTCCGAGGCCCTGCTGCGCGTGGACCTGCGCGCCCGGGCGGAGCGCCTGCCGGGTGGCCCCTGGCCGGAGTCGCCGCGCGAGGCGCTCGTCCTGTCCCTGGGCATGGGGGAGTCGTCCTCGCCGTTCGGCTTCCTGGTGCTGGGCACCTCGCCCCGTGCACGACTGGATGGGCCCTACCAGGACTTCCTGCGGATGTTGGCGGGGCAGGTGTCCGTGCTCCTCTCGAGCGTGCGCGCGCGCGAGCGGGCCGAGAAGGAGCAGCGCGAGGCCCATCAGCGCATCGCCGACATCCTCGAGACGATGGGGGACGTCTTCCTCGCCGTGGACAAGGACTGGCGGCTCACCCGCGTGAATTCCATGCTCGAGCGGATGGCCGGCAAACCCCGCGGGGAGCTGGTGGGCCACGTCCTCTGGGAGCTGTGGCCGAATCTGCGCCTGCCCACCCGCGACTACTGGGCCGAGTACCACCGGTGCATGCACGAGCGCGTGCCGGTGCGCTTCCTGGATCACCAGGAGAATCTGGATGTCTGGCTGGAGGCCCGGGCCCACCCCACGCCCGACGGCGGCATGGCCGTCTTCCTGCGCGACGTGGGAGATCAGAAGCGCACCGAGGTCGAGCTCGACCGCATCTTCACCCTCTCGAGGGAGCTGCTGTGCGTGTCGGGCCTCGACGGCTACCTCAAGCGCGTCAATCCCGCGTGGGAGCGCACCCTGGGCTGGAGCGAGGCGGAGCTGTTGTCCACGCCCCTCGAGCGGCTCGTCCATCCCGAGGACCTGGCGGCCCATGCCGCGAACGTGGAGCGGCTGCGCCAGGGCGAGGAGGTGACCCAGTCGGACCTCCGCATGCGGCACCGCGACGGCACCTGGCGCTGGTTGTCGTGGAGCATCACCCCCGAGTCGCGCCTGGGCTTGTTGTTCTCGGTGGCCCGGGACGTGACGGAGGCCAAGCGCCTCGCCGCCGACGAGAAGGGCCGCGCCGACTTCGAGCAGCAGCTCATCGGCATCGTCAGCCATGACCTGCGCAACCCCCTGAGCGCCATCGCCCTGGGCGCGCAGGCGCTCTTGCGGCGCGAGACCCTGGACGCGCACGCCACCCGCACCGCCGTGCGCATCCTCTCCGCGGCCGAGCGTGGCACCCGGATGGTGAGGGATCTGCTCGACTTCACCCAGGCCCGGCTCGGGGGCGGCCTGCCCATCCGGCCCGAGCCCATGGACCTGCACCTGCTCACCCGGCAGGTGCTGGACGAGATGCAGATGAGCTTTCCGGAGCGCGACTTCCAACTGCTCCAGCAGGGAGACGCGCGGGGCGAGTGGGACGGCGACCGGATGGTGCAACTGCTCACCAACCTCCTGACGAACGCGGCGAAGTACAGCCCGGCCGGCACGCCCATCCTCGTCTCGATGCGCGGAGAGCCCCTGGGGGTGGAACTGGAGGTCCACAATGGTGGGGATCCCATCGCGCCCGAGGTGCTCAATCGCCTCTTCCAGCCCATGCAGCGCGGGGGGGATTCGGGCGCCACGGTCTCGCGCAGCGTGGGCCTGGGGCTCTACATCGTGAAGCACATCGTGGACGTCCACGGCGGCCACATCGACGTGTCGTCCACCGAGGCCGACGGCACCGCCTTCCACGTCCGCTTGCCGCGCCGGCCGCCCTCCTTCTCCGAGCGCGGGTAGGGCCTGCTGACTCAGGCCTTGGCCAGCTCGGCCTCGATGGCCTGGGTCAGCGTGGGGTCATCCGGGCTGGTGTCCGGAGAGAAGCGCGCCACCACGTCGCCCTGGCGGTTGATGAGGAACTTCTCGAAGTTCCAGAGGATGTCGTTGCTCTTCTGCTGCTTCACGCCGTGCTTCTCCAGCCGGGCGCGCATGGCGCTGTTGGCGGGGAAGCGCGCCTCGGGGAGCGTCTCCGTCAGGTGCTGGTAGAGCGGGTGCTGGCCCTCGCCCTTGACGACGATCTTCGAGAACATGGGGAAGTCGATCCCGAACCTGGAGCGGCAGAACTCCTGGATCTCCGTGTTGGTGCCCGGCTCCTGGGCGCCGAACTCATTGGCGGGAAAGCCCATCACCACCAGCCCCCGGGCCTGGTAGTCCTTGTAGAGCTTCTCCAGGCCCTCGTACTGGGGCGTCAGGCCGCACTGCGAGGCCACGTTGACCACCAGGAGCACCTTGCCCTGGAAGGCGGCCAGCGAGGTCTCGGTTCCGTCGATGCGCTTGAGCGGCAGGTTCGCGATCTTCTCGTTCATGGAGGTTCTTCCCTTGGGTGAGAGGGTGCTTCCGACTGGGGATGCCACTTACGCGGGAGGACGGCGGCCCTGGATGATGCGGAGGAACGAGCGGCCACGCAGCTCCTCCAACGTCAGGCCCGTGGCGCGCGCTTCCTCCTCGGTGACGGCGCCGCAGGCCAGGCCGCGCAGGAAGGAGTTGAGCAGCCCCTGTCCCGTGGCCGCGTCGTCGAACACCTCGCCGAGCCGCGTGGCCCGGGCCGCCTGCTCCACGAAGGACTTGAGCCGGCGCGAGGCCACGTCCAGTCCCTCCAGGAAGAAGGCGTACACGGCCGCGTAGCGCACCGGGAGCTGGGCCGGGTGCAAGTCCCACCCCTGGTAGAAGCCGCGCTCCAGCGCGTGGCGCGTGTTGGTGTACATGTGCCGCCACGCGCGGTGCACCACCTGGCGGTTGTCCTCGCGCTGGGCCTCGGTGAGCGGGTGTGCTCCCGGCTTGTGGGGTGCCACCGGCAGCACGTTCGTCGGGCCATCCGCGAGCGCCACGTCACTGCCCGCGAGCGACACCTGCATCACGTTCCGGGCGAAGTCGCATGCCGGGTGCAGCAGGTCCTGCTGGGCCGCGGTGATGTGGAGCGAGGCCGTGTAGTCATACGGCCCGAGGTGCGCCGCCACACAGCGCCCATGTGCCGCTTCCACGAGCGCGGGCAGCGCGAGGCGTCCGTCCGGCGTGAAGAGCGCCCGGGGCGTCTCCACCATCAACTCCAGCTTCAGCGCCTTGGGCTCCAGGCCATAGTCCGTCTCCAACAGCTCCAGCATGCGCACGAGCGCCGTCACCTCCTGGGGGAGGGAGACCTTGGGCAGGGTGACGACGAACCCCGGCGGGAGCCGTCCCCCCGTGCGCTCCAGGAGCGTGCCGATGAAGAGCCCGAGCGTGCGCGCGCTCCGGTCGAAGAGCTCCTCGGTCAGCGCCTTGACGCGGATGCCAATGAAGGGCGGCAGGGTGCCGTCCGCGAGGCCCCGGGCCACCTCGGTGGCGGCGGTGGTGGCATGGCCATCCTCCTCCTCGTCCGGGCGGTGGCCATAGCCGTCCTCGAAGTCGATGCGGAAGTCCTCCACCGGCTCGCGCTCGAGCTTGGTGAGCACGCGCGCGTGGACCCGTTCGGCCAGGGCCTCGTGCAGACCGAGACACGCGGCGAGCGCGTGGCCATCCGGCGCGTACTCGCGCAGCGCGTTCACGGCCGTGCGTCCCATCTTCTGGGCCGTCTGCGCGGTGAAGAGGTGGGCGCCGCCGTACATGGTGTGCACGGGCTGCCGGCGAGGGGCGGCTTCCGGGTGGTGGCGCTCGTACGACAGGTGGGCGTGGGCCAGCGCCGCGCGGGTGATGGCGAGTCGCTCGGAGGAAAGGGGAGAGCTCATGGCGAGAGGTCAGCTCCCCCGGTAGGTGGAATAGCCGAAGGGGCTGAGGAGCAGGGGGACGTGGTAGTGCTCCTCGGGTGCGGTGAGTTCGAACACCACGGAGACATACGGATAGAAGCCGCGCAGGGCGTGGGCGTGGAAGTACTCGCCGGTGTGGAACGTCATCCGGTAGACGCCGGGCTCCAGCCGGGTGCCGGTGGGCAGGAAGTCGCGCACGCGGCCATCGGCGTTGGTGGTGCCCCGGGTCAGCTCGCGCCAGCCCTCGGCGGACTGGAACTCCAGGGTGATGGGGACGCCCGCCGCCGGGCGGCCCGACTGCGTGTCGAGGACGTGGGTGGACAGGGTGCTCATGGGGACGAGAGAAGCTTCTCCAAGCGGATGCGGGTGATTTTTCCCTGCTCCCCGGCCGCGACCCGCAGCTCCTGGTCCGGCGGGTTGTTCATGCGCTCGCGCAACAGGCCGAGCATCTCCCCGGCGCTCTTGCCCGTGGCGCACACGAGGAAGATGAAGCCGAAGCGCGCCTCGTACTCGCGGTTGCCGTCGGCGAGCGCTTGAATCACGTCCTCGCCCGCGCCCCGCATGCCCTGCTGCTCCTGCTCGCTCCAGGCGCCGGTGGCCTTGAACTTCTCGCGCAGCCGCGACACGTCGCCGATGCGCGGGTGGTGCGTCATCGCCTCGCGCCAGTCCTCGGGCCCCGTCTGGGCCCAGAGCGCCTCGGCGCGCTCGTACAGGGCCGCCTCGCTCGGGAAGGGCCGCGCCTGGGTGAGCGCCGCGGCCCAGCGCGTCGAGCCGCAGCAGCGCGAGAACTCCGCCCGGGCCTCTTCGGCGGACAGCCCGTTGAGCCACGCGAGCCGGCTCACGCCGCCCGTCCGTGCACCCGGAGCCGGCTGATGCCTCCGTCCGGGAAGATGTTGAGCCGCACGTGGGTGAAGGGGCCCTTCTCGCGCAGCTCCTGCTCGTAGAAGTGGCGGTGGCTCGCCTGGAGCTTGGTGCGCGGGAGGATCTCCTGCCAGGTGATGTCCCGGGCGTTGGCGAAGTCGAGGAGGTCTTCCTTGAGGAAGCAGCCCTCCAGCGAGCAGGTGTCGGGGAAGTTGCCCTTGAAGTGGTTGGTGTCCACCTCCACGCGCTGCACGGTGCCGGCGGTGGCGAGCTTCACGACGATCCAGTCGAAGCCCGGCACGCGCTTGCGGCGCGTCTCCCAGCCATCACCCATGGTGGGCGCGCGGCCGGGGAGGATGAGGTTGTCCTTGGGGCCGAAGAAGGAGTCGTTGCAGGTGACGACGATGCCGCCGTTCTCCGCCGCGGCCAGGTCCACCAGCTCGCTGGAGCGCAGCTTCTCCAGGTCCGGCCGCACCACGCCGTGCACGCGGAAGCGCGCCACGCCGCCATCCGGGAAGATGTTCAGGCGCAGGTGCGTCCAGCGCGCCTCGCTCGCCACGGGGAGGTAGTTCTGCGTGCCGCCCACCAGCTTCGTCCTCGGGACGATGGGCGTCCACGCGGCGGCCACGAGCGACTCGACCGTGGCCTCGCCGCGCACCTCGAGCGCGTCCACCGAGGCGTACTCGGGGAAGTTGCCGACGAAGTGGTTGGTGTCGACGTTGACGCCGCGGATGGTGCCGGGCAGGCCGAGCTGGAGGATGCAGAAGTCATGGCCCGGCACGCGCTTGCGGCGCGTCTCCCAGCCGTCCATCCACTTGCCGAACTCGGTGTACTTGTCGGGGATGAAGACGCCGCGCCCCGGCTTGAGCAGGTTCTCCTTGGGGGCGAAGAACTCGTCGTTGGCGTAGAGGGCGCGGCCGCCGACCTTCTCGGCGGCCAGATCGATGAGCTCGGCGAAGGCGACTCGCACCTTGCCTTCCTCGGGTGTCTGCATGGTGGGCTTCTCCTCGAAGGGCTTACCTGAGGGCTACCTTATTCCACGCGCCGCGCCGTGGAAGGGCGGCGAATCCATCGGCCCGTGGGAGAGGGCGGCGGCTCGCCCCGAGTGTGGACCTTCTGACCTCGCACCCAGGTGTGCTCCACCACGCCCACCAGCGCGCGGCCCGCGTAGGGGGTGAGCTTGTGGCGGTGCAGCACGCCCGAGGCGTCGGGGGTGAAGGAAGCCTCGGGGTCGAAGACGAGCAGATCCGCGTCCGCGCCCGGCGTGAGCGAGCCCTTCACGCCCGTGAGGCCGGTGAGCCGGGCGGGCGCGTGGCACATCCAGCGCACGAGCTGCTCGAGTCCCTGGCCGCGCTCGCGCATGCCGGTCCACACGGCGGGCAGGCTGAACTGGAGCGACGCGATGCCGCCCCAGGCGCGGCCGAAGTCGCCGTGCTCCAGGTGCTTGAGGGCGGGGGTGCAGGGCGAGTGGTCGGACACCACCATGTCGATGTCGCCGCGCGCGAGGCCCGCCCACAGCTTCTCGCGGTTCTCCGACTCGCGGATGGGGGGCGCGCACTTGAACCAGGTGGCGCCATCGGGGATGTGCTCCGCGTCGAAGGTGAGGTAGTGCGGACACGTCTCCACGGTGAAGGGCAGGCCCTCCTTCTTGGCGGAGGCGATCTCCCCGAGCGCGTCCGAGGAGGACAGGTGCACGATGTGCACGGGGCCGCGGTGCTTGCGGCACAGCTCCACCATCATGTGGATGGCGTCGTCCTCCCACTTGCGTGGGCGCGAGGCGAGGTAGCTCTGGTAGGTGCGCGTGTCGCCCTCGGGAGGCTTCTCCGAGGCCGTCAGCTCCGCGTGGACGATGAGGGGCACGCCCCGGCGCGCGAGGATGGGCATGGCGTGCTCCAGGTCCTCGCGCGTCACGTGGGGGAACTCGTCCACGCCGGACTGGATGAGGAAGCATTTGAAGCCGGCGACGCCCGCGTCGATCATCGCGTCCAGCTCGCCCGAGTTGCCGGGGATGACGCCGCCCCAGAAGCCGTAGTCGATGGCGCAGTGGCGCTCGGCGGCGGCGGCCTTCTGGGCGAGCGCCTCGCGCGAGGTGGTGGCGGGGATGGAGTTGAGCGGCATGTCCACCACGGTGGTGATGCCGCCGGCGGCCGCGGCGCGCGTGGCCGTCTCGAAACCTTCCCACTCGGTGCGTCCGGGCTCGTTGATGTGGGCGTGGCTGTCCACCACGCCGGGCATGACGACCTTCTGCCCCACGTCCGTCACCGGCAGCCCCGCGGGCACGTCCTTGGGTCCGATGAGGGCGGCCACCTTGCCGTCGCGCACCACCACCGCGGCCGGGCGCACGCCCGTGTCCGTGACGACGCGCTCGCCGCGCAAAACCCAGTCCTGGCTCATGGCTCGAACTCCTTCAGGTCGAACTTCATCAACGAGTCGAAGTAGGCGTCCTTGTCCTCGAGGTACAGCTGCCGGGTGATGCCGGCGACGAGCCGGGGCAGGCTGTACTTCATGCCGGAGATGCTCGCGCCGCCGAAGCCGAGCGAGAGCAGACAGCCGAAGGTGTAGTTGAAGACCGAGCCGAGGTAGGGGGCGCGGCCGGGCACCTTCTCCTGGAACTCGAAGCCGGGGCCCAGGTAGGGGTGGCGGGCGAGATCCGTGTGGGCCTCCTCGGGAGGCGGGGTGTAGCGGTCCTTCCACAGGGCGATGTCGCCCACGAGGTGGGCCAGCTCCGGGCGCAAGGACAGGTCCGTCACCGTGCCGCTGCCGACGATGAGCTTGTCGAAGGTGAAGGTGGCGTGGGGCGTGGTGACCTGGGCGCGGCCCTCCACGGCCTGGACGTCCTGCCAGGGACTCTCCGGGTGGAGGAAGAAGTGGGGGAGGGCGCGGGCGCGTTGGTAGGTGTCGTGCGGGGGGAGCTGCCCCATCTCGAGGATGCGGCGGATGAAGCGCCAGCGATCCGCGTCCGGCAGGTCGCCGTGGTGCTTGAGGAAGCCGACGAACTCGGCCCAGCGGTAGGCGTTGACGGTGGGCAGCGTCTTGCGGCGGTAGAAGAGGTGCACCTCGGCGGCGCCGCGCTCCAGGGCGACGGAGGCGTTGTCGAAGGCCGAGGCGCCCGCGCCGAGCACGCCGATGCGCTTGCCGCGCAGGGCCTCGAAGTCGATGTCGTCGCGGGTGTGGACCCAGAGTTCGCGGGGCAGGCGGGCCACGTTGGCGGGTGTCTCCCAGCGGCCCGAGCCGTCGATGCCGGTGGCGAGCACCACCTTGCGCGCGAGGAGTATTTCCTCGGGGGCGTCCTGGGGCGCCTGCTTGTCGGTGGAGCGGACGGGGACGGCGAAGCAGCGCTCCTCGGGGAGCCAGGACAGGGCGCCGACGCGGGTGTGGCTGCGCACGGGGATGGAGAGGACGTGGCGGTACCAGTGGAGGTAGTCGGCCCACAGCTCCTTGGGGACGAAGCCCACGGCTTTCCAGGCGTCCTCGCCGAACTGGGCCTCGTACCAGGTCTGGAAGCAGAGGTTGGGGAGGTTGAGGTCGGGGCCGGTGAGGTGTTTGGGGGTGCGCAGTGTGTGCATGCGCGCGAACGTCTTCCAGGGGCCGGAGAGGCCGGGGGCGGAGTCGTCCACGACGAGGAGGTTGTTGACCTTCTCACGCATGAGGCCGAAGGCGGCGGCGAGGCCGCTCTGTCCGCCGCCGATGATGAGCACGTCGAGGATGGGGCGGCCGTCGCTCGCCTGGCGGGAGAGCACCCAGGGGCGTTTGGGGTACTCGAGGCGCTCCAGGTCCCGACGGATCGAGGCTTCGAGGGTGGACAGACCAGACGCGGACTTCGCGGCGGGGGACGGGAGGCTCATGGGGGAGTCAAATCACGCTCCGCGCCTCGGGCCAATGGCATGGGGGGGCAGTGTGGGCTGCTGGTCAGCGGACGCGGGGTGCCTGCCTCCTCGGCCCCCAGGAAGGGCCGGCTCAGGAGTCTTCGCTGGAGGGTTCGGGTTCCGGACGTTCGATGAGGCCGGCCCGGTCGAGCAGTTGGCGCACGCGGGCGGTGAAGGCCACGTGCTCGGGGTTGTCCGCCGTCATGGGCTCGGGGGAGAGGACGAGGAGCCAGCCGAGGGTGCCCACCGGCTCGATGCGCACGGGGGCGGGCAGCGGGGGAAGCGTGCCCAGGCGGCGTGACAGGTAGGTCAGCCAGCCCACGCGGACCTCGGGTTGCCGTTTCTCGACGAGGCGTACCATCTCGGTTGAGCTGGCCATGGCGAAGTCGGGGTCCCACGCGGTGGCCATGGCGGTAAGCACATCAGTGAGTACTGGCACGCGCAGAAGCCGATCCCTTATTGCGCCTTTACTGGGTGGGCTTAGCAGGCAAATGTTGGGGCCGCCCCATGGCGAATATTTTCCACAAGAAAGGTGGAGGTCGGTGGCCTCCTCCTTGGCATTCCACATGATTCGGCTGAACCCCAGATCCTCGATGACCTTCTTGCCGACGTCCGTTCGATTCCTGCTCTGGAGAAGGAGTTTCTCCAACTCCTTCATCTCCGGGTGGACAGGATGGCCCGGCAGCTCACGGGGGAATCCCCGGCCCGCACGGTACCATTGTGCGAACGACGGTTCACACCGCGCCAGCATGTGGAAGAAGAGTTCCGCGCGTCGGGCACACTCCAGCGCTGTCTCCTTTCTCGGACCCCAGTACGCTCCGACGTAGTAGCTCTCGTCCATTTTTGCCTCCTATCGCATGGGTGGCGTATGGCGGACGGTCGTGTTGTTCCATCCGCGCTTTTCAAATTCCTTACGGAGGAACTGCGCGACATTGGCGTCGGCGACATGCCAAGTCAGTGGCAGCCCTTTCTGTTGAGCCCGCCTTTTCTGTCTCTCTGCCTGGTTCATCATCTCGTCGAATTTTCCGGAATTCTTGTACCAGGACTTGGGTGTGCCATCCGGATTGAAGAACGAGCAATAGCCGGGACCCTTGGCCTCAAGTAGTTCCTTGCTGTTGAAGCCGTCGAACTCCAGCTCTTCAATCATGTACACGTACCATGCTGGCCGTCCCGTGATCTGTTCCTGATACTCAAGGGCCCGCCTGGACTCGGTCGTGGGCTTCTTGTACGCCCATTTGCCGGGACCCTTCGCTGCAGTCGGCTGGGAGGACTTGCCCTTCTTGCCGCCCGCGCCTCCGATGGGTCCCTGTCCCCTCCCCGCCATGTGGAGGAGGGAGAGGTCGCCCAGCGCCATGCCCCCGGTGGTGCTCGCGGTGCTTGTCGCCACGGCCGCTTTGCCCAGCACCAGCTCGCCCCTGGCGGTGAGCGACAGCACTGGCAGCTCCGCACCCAGTCCGCCCATGCGCCCCACCGTGGCCTCCGCTCCCCCGAGCAGCATGAGCACGTGCGTGGACAGCCGAGCCGCCTCGCGGATCTGGTCCTCCCGGGACATGGCCCCGTAGCGCGCGAAGTACTCCGGCGAGGAGGCGATGAGGCTCGCCACCGTGGTGGGCAGTTGGGCCAGGTCCTCCACCGTGCGGACGGGATGGAGGAGGGAATGGGCCATCGCCACCACCATCTCCCCAGGGCGACCTGGGCCCCATCGAGCGCGGCGTTGAGCCAGTCCTTGCCCAGGCCCAGCTCGGCCAGGGGTGGGACGTCCACGCGCCGCAGGGCGTCATTCACCGGGTAGAAGACGCCGCCGCGCGAGAAGTAGAAGTCACCCACCGCGAGGCGCCCCACCCGCCACTCGCCCTCCACGAGTTGGAGCTGACCCAGGCGCTGCAGGGGCGTGCCGGTGAGCGCGGTCGCCAGGTAGCCATCGGGTCGCACCATCACCAGCAACCAGAAGCGCTCGGCACGCCACTTCAAGTCGGCGTACTCCACGCGCTCGCCGCCCGCGAGCACCTCACCCAGCAGCCAGCACAGCACCCGGCGCGGGGCGAAGCTCCGGTACGTCACGGGCGTCTTCGCCAACCGGTCCAGGAACTGGCGTGCCTGCCCCAGGTAGAGCGCCGCGCCCGCCGGGTGTCGTGCCTCTTCTCCGAGGCCACTGGCCTCCTGCACCACCTGGAAGGGGTCCGTCGTGTCTTCGGGAAGCTCGCCGGAGCCCCCGGTCGCCTCTCCGGGGGCGGGAGCGGCCTCGGGTCGTCCAGGTGCGGAGCCGTCGTGGCGCGAGGGCGAGTGAGGGCCGAAACCGTTGGTCAGGTGGCCACGCTGAGTGCCCGTGGCGCACCCTGTCAGTAGCGCGACCACCGCCAGGGCCAGCAAGGCCCCACCGATTCGACGGCTCGGAAGACGACGCGCCGCCATGGAGATTGGCCCCGCGGCGAGACGGGTGGACATGCTTCACCTCCCTCACATCAGGGGCTGACGAGTGCCCGGGATTTGAGAGAGGTGCGGAGGGGCGGTCAAGCCTCTGGTGAGGGGCGGCTTGAAATCCGGTGGCCCTCCTTTCCATGCACCTCCTTCGGCTCAATCGCTGGTGGGTTCGGGTTCCGGACGTTCGATGAGGCCAGCCCGGTCGAGCAGTTCGCGCACGCGCGCGGTGAAGGCCACGTGCTCGGGGTTGCTCGCCGTCATGGGCTCGGGGGAGAGGGCGAGGAGCCAGCCGAGGGTGCCCACTGGCTCGATGCGCACGGGCGCGGGCAGTGGGGGAAGCGTGCCCAGGCGGCGCGACAGGTAGGTCAGCCAGCCCACGCGGACCTCGGGTTGCCGTTTCTCGACGAGGCGTACCATCTCGGTCGAGCTGGCCATGGCGAAGTCGGGGTCCCACGCGGTGGCCATGCTCGTGAGCACTTCGGTTAGCACGGGGGCTCGCAGGAGCCGCTCCCGTACAGGGCCCGCCCTGGGCGGGTTGAGCAGGCACGAATTGGGCCCTCCCCAGGGGGAGTATCCACCGCAAGAAATGCTGAGGTGAGTGGGATCCTTCTTCTCATTCCACATCATCTGACTGAATCCCAAGTCCTCGATGACTTCCTTGCCGAGGTCCGTGCGATTCCTGCCCTGCAATAGGAACTTCTCCAGTTCCTCAACCTCCGGGCGCACCGGGTGGCCTGGTAGCTCGCGAGGGAATCCTCGGCCTGCTCGGTACCATTGGGTAAATGACGGATCACACCGTGCCAGCATGTAGAAGAAGAGTTCCGCGCGCCGGGCACACTCCAGCGCTGTTTCCTTGCGTGGACCCCAGTACGCCCCCACGTAATATCTGTCTTGCATACGCGCTCCTCTCCTACCGCGCTGGTGGGGTGTGATGGACGGTGATGTTGTTCCATCCTCTGTCCTCGAAGATTTCGCGAAGGAACTTCGTGACCTTTGCATCGGCGACATGCCAGATCAGCGATAGCCCCAACTGGCGGGCCGCCTTCGATTGTCTTTCGGCTTGTTCCATCATCTGTTTGAACTTTCCGGAATTCACGTACCAATACTTGGGCGTGCCATCTGGGTTGAAGAAGGAGCAATAGCCGGGGCCCTTGGCCTCCAACAGTTCTGTGCCCCGGATGCCGTCGAACTCCAGTTTTCCAATCATGTAGACCCACCACGCGGGCCGTCCCGTTATCTGTTCTTGATAGTCCAGGGAGTTCTTCGATTGGGTCGTGGGCTTCTTGTAGGTCCACTTGCCGGGACCCTTCGCTGTGGTTGTCTGGGCGGCCTTCCCCTTGTTGCCGCTCGCGCCTCCGGTGCTTCCCTGTTTTTTCCCCGCCATGTGGAGGAGGGAGAGGTCGCCCAGCGCCATGCCCCCGGTGGTGCTCACGGTGCTTCCCGCCACGGCCGCTCCGCCGCCCAGCACCAGCTCACCCCGGGCGGTGAGGGACAGCGCCGGCAACTCCGCCCCCAGTCCGCCCATGCGCCCCAGGGTGGCCTCCGCTCCGCCGAGCAGCATGAGCACGTGCGTGGACAGACGTGCCGCCTCGCGGATCTGGTCCTCCCGGGACATGGCGCCGTAGCGAGCGAAGTACTCCGGCGAGGAGGCGATGAGGCTCGCCACCGTGGTGGGCAGTTGGCCCAGGTCCTCCACGGTGCGAATGGGATGGAGGAGGGAATGGGCCATCGCCACCACCATCTCCCCCAGGGCGACCTGTGCCCCATCGAGCGCGGCGTTGAGCCAGTCCTTGCCCAGGCCCAGTTCGGCCAGGGGCGGGCTGTCCACGCGCCTCAAGGCCTCGTTCACCGGATAGAAGACGCCGCCGCGTGAGAAGTAGAAGTCACCCACCGCGAGGTTGCCCACCCGCCACTCGCCCTCCACGAGTTGGAGCTGCCCCAGGCGCTGCAGGGGCGTGCCGGTGAGCGTGGTCGCCAGGTAGCCATCCGGTCGCACCATCACCAGCAGCCAGAAGCGTTCGGTCCGCCACTTCAAGTCGGCGTACTCCACGCGCTCGCCGCCCGCGAGCACCTCGCCCAGCAGCCAGCACAGCACCCGGCGCGGAGCGAAGCTCCGATAGGTCACGGGCGTCCTGAGCAATTGAGCCAAGAGCTGGCGTGCCTGCTCCTGGTAGAGCGCCGCGCCCGCCGGGTGCCGCGCCTCTTCTCCGAGGCCACTGGCCTGCTGCACCACCTGGAAGGGGTCGGCCGTGTCGTCGGGAAGCTCGCCGGAGCCCCCGGTCGCCTCTCGGGGGGCGGGAGCGGCCTCGGGTCGCCCAGGTGCGGAGCCGTCGTGGAGCGAGGACGAGTGAGGGTCGAAGCCGCCCGTCAGGTGCCCCCGAGGCGCGCCCGTGACGCACCCTGTCAGCAGGGCGACCACTGTCAGGGCCAGCAAGGCTCCTCCGATTCGAGGGCTCGGGAGACGACGCGCCGCGATGGGGGCCTGCCTCTCGTCAGATGCCTGGGGTGTGTTCCTCACGGGCACCCGGAATGCCAGGGGAACTTCAGGGCGGTCAATCACACTTGCTGTGAAAGACGTGGGTTATTTCCCGTCTTCTCATGGATTAGTAGGATTAAAAAGTCATAACGAATTAACCCGACTAAATTGGAGTCGTGCTCTATTCCAGCCAAGGTGTTCGCGCGTCGGTGCGTGCGTCACCCGAACGAATCCCCACGGAGTGGGCCCAGGCGCTCTCCGGGGAAAGGACCAGGAGCCGATGAAGACGATCTGGAAGCAGAGCCTGCTCGCCGCGATGTCGCTGGTGGTGCCCTTGAGCGAGAGCCTCGCGGGGACGGCGGATTTCACTGTTCAGTATCAGAACTACAACGCGGCGGGGCCCAACGACGACATCATCGAGGCGGGCATCCAGGTACGTAACAACACCTCGGCCGCCATCCCCCTGAGCAACATCGTCGTGCGCTACTGGCTCACGAAGAATGGCGCCTCCACGGTGGCTCCGGCGTGCTGGTGGTGGAACGCGCCGGACTGCTCGGCCATCTCGCTGACCACCGGGAGCGCGTCCGCCTCCGGCGCGGATCAGTACGTGGAAATCCGCTTCACCAGCGCGGCCGGAAGCCTGGCCGCTGGCGCGACGACCGCGCCCATCGATCTCGGTGTCACCTTCGGAGGCGCCGCCGTCAACGAGACGGATGACTATTCCTACGGCAATCAGACGGCGCCCACCGACTGGAGCCGCATCACCGTGCACGACGCGGGCTCGGCGCCCACCGGCGGCCTGCGCGGCGGCACGCTCCCCACGGGTGGCACGACTCCTCCGCCGACGGACCCGCCGCCCTCGAACCTGGCCGAGTTCTTCGATGACTTCACCTACTCGGGCACGGGTGACGCGGCGTTCACCAACCTCTGGAATGTGCGCACGTACGCGGGCGGCCCCGGCGTGAGTGGCGCCACCTGGTCCGCGAGCAACATCTCCATGGTGACGGAGGGCTCGGACCGGCTGATGCGGCTGCGGGCGAGCACCAACGGCACCGCGGCGGGCACCACGCACTCGGAGGTCCTCACCCAGGCGCAGAAGTTCCGCTTCGGCACCTACGCGACCCGGATGCGCTTCCGCGACACCCCGCTGTCCGGCACGCGCGTCTTCGCCGACAAGTACGTCGAGACCTTCTTCGCGCTCACGCCCTACAGCAGCCCCAGCTACTCGGAGCAGGACTACGAGTACCTGCCCAACGGCGGCTGGGGACAGGGCAACACCCCCACCATGTTCATCACCTCGTTCGACAAGAACAAGACGGCGAGCACCTCGGCCCGGCTCGGCTACAGCCATGATGGCTGGCACACGCTCGTGCTGCACGTGAGGCCCACGGGCAATGTCTATCACATCGACGGCGTGGAGCGGGCCAACCACTCGTCCCAGTTCTCGCCGCTCATCAACCAGTTCCTCGACTTCCAGATGTGGTTCATCGAGCTCGGCCCCTCCGGCGGCGCGCGCACGTACTTCGAGGACGTGGACTGGGTGTACTTCGCCAAGGACGCGTACCTGGACACCAACACCGTCAATTCGAAGGTGTCGAGCCTGCGCTCGGCCTCCGTCCCGCGCAAGGACACGGTGCCCTGAGCGTTCGTCCGAGCCGGTTCGGCTACTTGTCGATTCGTTCCCTGACGCCGAACCGGCCCGCCGTCACCTGGTGTCGTTCCACCGAGAGGGTGTCGGCCTTCAGCGTGCCACGAGCCTGCAGGCCGTAGTCATTGTAGAAGGCATCAACGGTTCGCGCCCGGAGGTCACCACCGATGTGATCATGGCGCCTGTCGTCTACCCCAGCCATGGACCGTGGGGCATGAGACAGGCGTGCTCAGAAGCTCCAGGGCGAGGTGCTCGTAGATGGACACCATGTCCGGCACGTTGACATGCAACAGCGACTCCAGGCTGCTCCGCGTGGGTGAGGACAGGCGGCCGCGGCGCTCCGCGAGGAAGCGCTGGATGGTTTGTGTCGTGTCTTGCGCCGTTGGCGGCTTGCCTCCACCCAGCGCGGAGAGGGCACGGCAGAGGGCTTCGAATTCCTCGCGGATTCGAGCCAGCTCGGCTTTGCGCTCGGCCGCCGTGGTGCTGAAACGCGCCTCGATCTCCACCTTCACCTCCTCGCCCTGGCGGGCGGGGAAGGCGGGAAAGACCCAGGAGCGCACGAGCAGCATGACGCAGTTGCGTTCCAGATAGAGACCTCCCACGTGAGGGATGTGTCCACCGCGCGCGTCATCCAGCACCTTGCCGTCGCGCCCCACCTCGAAGCGCAGCAGGATCCGATCATCCACATCGGGAGGAGGGGTCCAGGGAGTGTTTTCCCTGGGGGCTTCTTCGGTGAGCAGGCGCATGCAGGAGGCCAGCGCCGGCCGCTGCTGGTCGAAGACGCGCTTGACTGCTTCGGGAGAGAGGCCGGGGGAAGTCTCCACCCGGCTGGCGGGCGAGACCTCGGCCGCGTGAGCAGCGGGTGTCAAAAGGCAGAGGGCTAGAGCGAACCACCTGGGAACGATGCGGGAGGTGTAGCGGTGCATCCGCTGCCTCCTAGCAGAAACGCGCTTCCGGCTCTGAATCCCCGCCGAAAATCCGATACGCACCGCGTACCCTCCACGGGGGTCGGGCAGCGAACCGGCGCACGGAGTCGTGGGACTCACGTGCGTCTGGGAGGAGCGGTTGGCCGCCGAGCATCTGATTCCGACGTTTGAACGCCAGGACCCACTCGGCCGCCGGACAGCCGGGCGCTCCCCCGCGCACTCCGGTCACCCGTCTCAGGTGTGGACTTAGCTTGAGGACATGTCCGACGCGTTCACCCACCTGGAGATCGCGGGTCGTCCCGTGCGCATCAGCCGGCCGGAAAAGGTCTTCTTCTCCGCGCGCGGCGAGACGAAGCTCGATCTCATCGAGTACTACCTGTCCGTCGGTGAAGGTGTGCTTCGCGGCGTCCGCGAGCGCCCGTGCGCCCTCAAGCGCTACCCGGACGGTGCCGAAGGGGCCTTCTTCTTCCAGAAGCGGGTTCCGGCCGGCGCGCCCGAGTGGCTCCAGACCGCCCAGGTGACTTTTCCCAGCGGCCGGAGCGCGGACGAGCTCTGCCCGGTGGACCTGGCGCACGTCGTCTGGGCGGTGAACCTCGGCTGTCTGGACTTCAACCCGCATCCGGTACGCCGGAGCGAGCTCTCGCACCCGGACGAGCTCCGCATCGACCTCGACCCGCAGCCGGGCGTGCGCTTTTCCAGCGTGCGCGAGGTGGCCCTGTGCGTGCGCGAGGTGCTCGAGGAGCACGGGCTCGTGGGATACCCGAAGACGTCCGGGTCGCGCGGCATGCACGTCTATGTCCGGCTCGCACCGCACTGGGACTTCACCGAGGTTCGCCACGCCGCGCTCGCGCTCGCGCGTGAGGTGGAGCGGCGCATGCCGCGCAAGGCGACGAGCGCCTGGTGGAAGAAGGAGCGCGGCCGGCGGGTGTTCGTGGACTTCAACCAGAATGCGAAGGACAGGACCATCGCGTCTGTCTATTCCGTGCGGGCCAACCCCGAAGCGCGCGTGTCCTGCCCATTGCGCTGGGACGAGGTCGCGGACGTGGAGCCCGAGGAGCTGACGCTCGCCACGGTGCCCCGGCGCTACAAGAAGCTCGGTGACGTCTGGGAAGGGATGGACGAGCGTGCCTTCGCGCTCGACAGCCTGCTCGAGCTCTTCGAGCGCCAGAAGGCCGCGGGGCTCGGTGAAGCCCCCTTTCCGCCGCACTTCGACAAGCAGAAGGACGAACCGCTCCGTGCGGCGCCCCGCGCGGGCGCTGTCCGCGCGAAACCGGCGCTCGCGGCACGTGCACAGCGAAAGCCGCGTCGCGGCGGAAGCCGTTGAGCCGGCCCCGGCGCGAGGGCCGGAAACCCGCCGGAAACTCAATGGGCGGTGGCGCCCTCGAGCCCGGAGGCGAAGACCTCGACGAGTTCGGCCGGGACCGAGCGCTCCAATTGCGCGTAGGTGCACGAGCGCGGCGTCCGGTCCGGGCGCCACCTTCGCAAGTGCGTGGCGTGACGAAAGCGCATGCCCTGCATGTGGTCGTACGCCACCTCGACGACGAGTTCCGGGCGCACGGGCTCCCAACTCAGGTCGCGCTGCGCGCTCCAGCGGCTCTGGGCCCCCGGCATCCGGACCGCGTCGTCCTCCACCTCGGCCCACTCGCGCCAGGGGTGCGTCTCCATCGCCCGCTTCCGGTACGGCTCGAGCTTCTTCGCGAGTTCCACCCGTTGCTTCGCGGTGAACCCCGTGGCGACGCCCGCGTGGTGCAGCGTGCCTTGCTCGTCATGGAGGCCGAGCACCAACGAGCCGATGCCCTGGCCGTCCTTGTGCCAGCGAAAGCCACCGACGACGCAGTCCGCGGTGCGCTCGTGCTTCACCTTGTACATCTCGCGCTTGCCTTCCAGGTACGGCAGGGCGAGCGGCTTGACGACGACCCCATCGAGCCCGGCGCCCTCGAAGCGGCGGAACCAGGCCTCGGCCACCTCGCGGCTGCGCGTGGCGGGCGTGAGGTGAATGGGCGCACGGACACCCGCGAGCGCTTTCTCGAGCAACTTCCTGCGCTCGTGGAAGGGCCGCGGCCGCAAGTCTCGCTTGTCGAGCGCGAGCAGATCGAACGCCACGAACGAGGCGGGCGTCTCCACCGAGAGCTTGCGAATGCGTGAAGCCGCCGGGTGGATGCGCTGCAACAGCGCGTCGAAATCGAGCCCGCCGTCCTCGCCCACGATGACGATTTCTCCGTCGACGACGCAGCGGCGCGGCAGATGCGTGCGGAGCGACTCGACGAGCTCGGGAAAGTAGCGCGTCATCGGCCGCTCGTTGCGGCTGCCGAGGATGATCTCGTCTCCGTCGCGATAGACGATGGCGCGGAATCCGTCCCACTTCGGCTCGTAGAGCACCTCGCCTTCCCCCGGTATCTCTCGCACCAGACTGGCGAGCATTGGCGACACCGGAGGCATGACGGGCAGCTTCATGAATGAAAGCTGGGCCTGAGCCGAATGGCGAGCAACCCGGAGCAAGGGCGTCCCCGCCGCCGATGCCTGCTTGCCCAGCGACCGGGAGGGCCTGCTCCTCCTCGCGGGGCCCACCCTGCCCGTGGTGGGCCCCATCCGGCTGCGCCGACCGCACGAGACACGCCGCGAACCCTCCGTGGGGGTCGAGCATCGAACCGGCGCACGGAGTCATCGGAATCACTCCCAGGAGGATGGCGGCATGAAGATCGGAATCATCGGCGCGGGAATGATCGGTGGAACCCTCGCGCGGCGCTGGACCCGGCTCGGACACGAGGTCTTCATCGCGAACTCGCGCGGGCCCGAGACGCTTCGCGAACTCGCGGCGGAGACGGGCGCGAAGGCCGTCACCCGCGCCGAGGCGGCGAGGGCCGGCGAGGTCGTCGTCCTGACGATCCCCCAGAAGGCGGTCCTGGACCTGCCGAAGGACCTCTTCGCGAACGTGCCGAAGGACGTCGTCGTGATCGACACGGGCAACTACTACCCCATCCGCGACGGACTGCTCGAGGAGCTCGACGGCGGAAAGGTCGAGAGCGAGTGGGTGGCGTCGCGGATCGGCCGCCCCGTCGTCAAGGCCTTCAACAACATCTTCTTCAAGAGCCTTCTGGAGAACGGCAAGGCGAAGGGCACACCGGGGAGGATCGCGCTGCCGGTCGCGGGGGATCCGCCCGAAGCCCGGGCGAAGGTGCTCCAACTCGTGGACGAACTCGGTTTCGATGCCATCGATGCCGGGAGTCTCTCGGACTCCTGGCGCCAGCAGCCCGGCACCCCGAGCTACACCCACGACCTCGATGCGGCGCGCCTGAAGCAGGCCCTCGCCCAGGCCGAGCGTGGCCGCCTCCCGGAGTACCGCAACGCCGCCAACGAATCCTTGAAGAAGTATCTGACGACGTAGTTCGACGGTGCGCGGGTGGGCACATCCTGGTGCTCGAGGATGTGCCCTCGGGACGTCAGCTCAACACCTCACCAGGTGGACTGGGTGTCGGGGATGCAGGGCTGGTAGAGATAGCCGCTCGCGGTCGGTCCCACGAGTTCGAGGTCGCGGCGGCTCGAGTTGATGTGCCACTGATTCGCGCGGGTGCAGTTCGGGTTGGTGTTGTACTCCACGTTGAAGACCGCCTTGCCCTTCGCGATGAAGCTGTTCTTGAAGAGCTGGCACTCGTCGTACTCCCAGCACTGCTCCGTCAGGGCCCAGTCGAAGTAGTCCACCAACTCCGGCGCCTCGGTGTTGTTGCCCTTGAGTCCCACCGACATTCCGAGCGAGTGGGCGAGGTCCGCGATCGCCTTGTTGTAGGCATTGTTCTGGGCCTTGGTGATGGGGAATCCGGAGTCATTGCTCCAGACCTCCGTCTCATCCGGCTCGATGGCATCGAAGCCCTTGTTCTTGCACCAGTTGATCATCCGGTCCCTCATGATGGGAAGGAGGATGTCCTGTTGGCGGATGTCGAGCCAGTACGAGCCGTCCCAGCCCTCGTCCGGTTTGCCAATCACGGACGCTGGGAAGCGCGCCTTGTCCGACCGGTAGTCCTCGTAGACGCCCGCGTCGAAGTAGCAGATCACCACGATGTCTGGTCCGAGGGCGTGAAGCTTCGCCACCGTTTCGGCCGACGTCAGCTCGCCATCGAGGTCATAGACCGTCTTGTGGGGCAGCACGTCGCGCGGGTAGGAAAAGTCCTGGGAGAGCTGCCAGTGCCAGTGAATGGGCTGCGCGGGAGTGGGGCGCCACCAACTCGTCTGAGTTCCGGCATCGTTCAGGGGTGCTCCCGCATCCACGAACTCCGCTCCGACGTTTCCATCGGGGTTCGGCTCGGACGGAGTGCTTTGAATACCGCAGCCGAGCAGGGGACCCAGGGCGAGTGCGGCGACCAGCGAAAGTTTTGACACGATTGTCTCCATGGAGGTGTCCGGCGCGTTGGGACATCGTGGCCCCGGCTCACGTTGCATCTGTCATACACGAGGCATCTGTCATGGGGTTGCGAGAGAGCGCCGCTGTCACCAGTGGCGCTCGGTCTCATCTGTCTCCAGGATGATGTCGCTTACCGGGCTCTTGCCTGCTCCCGCGCCCTGAGTTGCTCGGCGCTAGAGTCCTTCGTTGATTTCCAGTTCAGCTGGCATGAGCAGATGTCATGGGAGACGCTCACCCACGCGGGCGTATCAGAGGGACGTGCGCTCGAGCACCTCGTCCACGGCCTGATGCATGCCCAGGGTGCGCGAATACGCGTTGGGAGGCACATTCATCAGGGACGAGGGGTCTCGAGACTCACAGCTCGAATCGTTGAGCCTCACGGACCCCTTCTTGACGGGTCCCGACGCACAGGACCACTCGATGGAGGCCGAATACACCGTGGTGGAATCGCAGTCGGGCATCGTCTCCTCACGGATTGCCGCCGCCACCAACTCCCGGATGATGCGCTCCCCGTCACCGCGGGAGAGCTTCCTCCGCTCGCGCACCTGTTTGCCCTCCGCTCCCCCCTGGTTCCGCTCCACCGAGAGCAGGGCTTCACCTGGGGACAACCGCACGGAGAGCACCCCCCCGAAGACGTTGAAGCAACCGCTTTCCTCGTAGTGGATCTTCATCGACACAGGCGAGGTGCCGAGAACGCACTCGAAGGGGTTGTCTGGGGTCGTGGTGCGGCCCGAGGCCCGCGCGAAGTCGTAGGCGTCCAGGGGACTCGTGCTCGTCTTCCAGGTGCGCCCGAAGTCCTCCGAGCGCAGCAGCGCCCCCGTACCGAGCTCGGCGAGAACCGTCTTGGTCTTCAGGAAGGCGATCGCCCGGAGGGGACTCTGGGGAACACGGCCCACCTGGAACCAGCTCCGGCCCTCATCGTGGGAGGCGACGATCTGGTCGCCGGCCCAGCCCAGCCACTCATCGGGCGCCTTCCGGGCAATGCCCTCGAGTGGGGTCAGGACGCCTGAACCCTGGCTGACAGGGGGGCCCGCTCGCAGCAGTTGGCCGGAGATGAAGGTGTACAGCCTCCTCTTGCCCAGCGCCACGACGGTGTCCGCCCCCAGCACGACCGCCTTTTCTTCTCCGAGGAAGGGAATCCACTGCTCCAACGGAACGCCGTCGCCAGTGGGCCGCACGGTGATGATGCGCTGGCCATCGGGAGTTCGCGCGACGGAGAGGAGCGGATCCTTTTCTTCCGAGGCCTTGGACTGCCAGGTCTTTCCTCCATCGGTCGTGACGAACCGTCTGCTCTCGCCCTGGACCCACCCGCTCTCGCCCTGGACCCACAAGCCCTCTCCCTGGAGCCAGGCGACGTGGCGAGAGAGTCGGACCACGCGGCGCAAGCGCTCTGTCCGGGTGAGGTCGCCAAGAGGCAGACGCTGCCAGCTCGTTCCGCCATCCTCCGTGGACCAGAGGGACTCTTTGCTTCCCAAGGCCCATCCGCTCTCCGGGGAGAGAAAGGACATGCTCAGACAGCGATCATCGTCATTGAAGGGCGTGCCCTTCAGTTCCCGCCAGCTCGCCCCGGCGTCATCACTGCGGAAGATTCGCCCGGACGAGCCACAGAGCCAGAGCCGATCCCCCAGGTGTTGCAGGTCGTGGACCTGGAGGTCGTCCGTGAGGGGAATGGACTTCCAGGAGCGCCCCGCATCCGTCGTTCGCAGCACCCGCGGGCCGATGGCGCCAGCGGCGATGCCCGTGTCGGGGCCGGGCCAGACCATGTGTTCGAGGGTGTTGTGCGAATGGGCGAGGAGCGCTTTGACCAGGGCCTCGGTGGCCTGGGCATCCACTCGCCACGAACGGCCGGCGTCCGCGCTTCGCGACACCTGGACAGCGAACCGCGCGTCGTCGAGGACCCACAAGTCCTCCTCCGTTCGTTTGGAGAGGAGCCCCGCCTGGAGACGGAGTTCGTGGACGGCCAGATCCACCGAAGGCAGCGGCGGTGGGGGAACCTGCGCCGAGGCGGGAAGGACCAGCAGGAGCGCGGCGGACACGATGGGCATCCACGAGCCAAGGTGCATGGGGAGAGCCTCCTGGCATCAGGGTAGACCGTCCGGCGGGCCAGGACCATGGGCGTGGGGGGTTGACGCTCCGGAGCACCTTGTCAGGTGAGGCGGGGATGAGGCGTCGGAGGCCGCTCTCTTCCGGCTCGGCGCCATTCGCCGGGCGTGGGGAGCTTCCTGTCTTCCCAGTCACCTTCCATGACTCCTCCTCGAACGCAGACGCCGTACCGGCCCGTGGGCCTTCTCCAATTGATGCGCCAGATATCTCATTGGGATAAGGAGCCGCCCGAACGGGTGGCTCCTTTCGCCGCCCTCGAACTCCATAAGGGGGGGAAAGCCGTGTCACGGTATTTGTCTTCGTTCATTGTCGCGTCGATGGCGGTGGGGGCTGCCTGCGAGCCCGTGCGGCCCGTGTCGCCCTCCGGCGTCGTGTCATCCGCCTCGCCCGAGGTGCGGCTGCTGAAGGAGCCCGCGCGGGTGACGGCCCTCGCGGTGCCGGCTTCCCCGGACGGGTGTCTGTCCATCTCCTATACCCTCCAGCAGCCGGATGGGGAGCGCGCCGATGTCGTCGTGGAGGTGGACGCGCAGGGGGATGGCTCCTTCCAGCGCGTCACCCAGGCGGGCTCCACGGACCACGAGGGGCTGCTCGCGCGCGCCACCTCGCCCGAGGGCGTGGCCCACCGCTTCCTGTGGAATCGCGCCGTGGACGTGCGCGCGGCCACCTCGGTGAACGTGCGCGTGAGTGCCCAGGTGCCGGGCGCCGCGCTGGACTCGAGGACCGTGGCGCTGGCCCTGCCCGCCCCCGGCCGTGGCTGTGACGTGTGGATGGACAGCAGCCGAGTCACCAGCATGCAGAAGGACATGCCCCGCCTGGCGACCTCGGGCGACTTCGATCGGGATGGCAAGCTGGATCTGATCCTCGTCATGGATTACGGCCCCATGCTGATGATGAAGGGGCTGGGTAACGGAGGCTTCCTGCCCGCCGTCCCGCTCGTACTCGGCTTCAACCTGCCCGATGACGCCCCGCCTGTCGCCGCGGACCTGGACGGGGACGGCGTGTTGGATCTGCTCTGGACGAGGAGCTATGAGCAGATCCTGTTCGTGGCGCGGGGACTCGGAGATGGTTCGTTCGCCCCCGTGATCCAATACGGTGTGCAGGCGGGTATGCAGGCTGGCTTGTTGTCCGCTGGCGGCAAGTCGAGCCTCGTCGTCGCCGACTTCGACGGCAACGGCAGTCCCGACGTGGCCCTGAAGAAGGGATACAGCAGCCTGGTTCTCTTCTTGAACCAGGGCGATGGGACTTTGAGTGCCGTCCTGCCCCCGGGGACCTACTGGCCTTTCACGAGCAGGCTCGCCACGGCCGACCTCGATGAGGATGGCCATCAGGACCTGGTGGCCACGAGTTATGGCAGGCCCTTCGTCGTGCTGTTGTCCAACGGGGATGGCACCTTCCGCACCCAGCAGCAGACGGGGGATGTCTGGATGCTGGACTCGGCACTGAGGGACTTCGACGAGGATGGTCACGTGGACCAGGTCATCGCCGTGCCTGGGTCCTCCACCACCGAGCTGCGCCTGCGCCGGGGCAACGGCCAGGGCGGATTCTCCGCGGCGGCGCTCGTGGCTTCGGTCCCGGGCGCTCCCAACCCCTCGGGCCCGACCCTCCTGGAGGCGGACGATCTGGACGGTGATGGCCACCTGGACCTCGCGGTGACGATCGAGCAGGAGCAGAACGCCGGTCGCGAAGTGCGCAACACGCTCAACCTGGTGAAGGGGCTGGGAGATGGCACCTTCGCGCCGGTCGTGCGGCTGCCCTCGGGGCGCAGGCCCTCCTTCGTCACCACCGGCGACTTCGATGGGAATGGTGTGTCCGACGTGGTGACGCTGCAGTGGGAAACCAAGGACGTGCGCGTGTGGCTCGGTGGCCCGGGGCGGACGACCCGGACGCTGCCCATCGGGTCCGAGGGCCTCTCCGCTGTCGGAGATTTCAACGGCGATGGGTGGACGGATGTCATCTCCACCACGGGGTACTCGACGACGCAGGTGAAGATGAGCCTCGGGGGCCCAGGAGGCCTGTCCAACCCCGGGCTCGTCACCACGTTGAATTCCGCCACTGTCGCGTTGCAGGTGGTCCACGTGGATGTGGGGACGACGCTAGACGTGGTGCTGTATTCCTCTTCTGGACTCGTGCAGCTCCTGCTGGGCAATGGTGACGGCACCCTGCGTCCCGCCGTCGCGCTCCCACTGGGATCGCTCGTGGAGCATGTGGAATCCGGCGACGTGAACGGGGATGGCAAACCAGACCTCGTCTTCATCGCCGGGCGCGAGGCCTCCTCCGGCAGGGAAGCGCGTCTGTTGATCGGCCGGGGAGATGGAACCTTCGAGCCGCCCGTGTCCCTGGCGACCGGGAGCCTGCTGCGGCAGGCGGTGCTGGCGGACCTGGACCGTGACGGCAAGCTGGATGTGATGGTGCTGCGGTCCGGGACCGGCGTGGGCGCGGAGGTGCTGATGGGCAGGGGTGATGGCACCTTCACGCCTGGACCCGGGCTGTCGCTCGGAGACGATGCCATGACGGGCCAGCTACGCCTGGCGGATCTGGATCAGGACGGAGTCCTGGATGCCGTGTACTGCCGCGATGTCTACGAGCAACCCAAAGTGAAGTACTCCCTCCAGGTGTTGAAGGGCACGGGCACCGGGGAGTTCACCCGCCTGGGCTCCTACTCCACGCAAGGCAACTGCACGACCCTGACCCTGGCGGATGTCGATGCGGATGGATGGTGGGACGTGTTGTCTTCCAACCTCAACGCTGGCTCCGTCTCCGTGCTGCGGGGCGTGGGCCAGGGCGTGCTCGCTCCGGATCAGTGCTTCGGGTCCTATGACTCCGACAGCTCCTATGACACTCCACATCTCTCGGTGCTGGACGCGAACGGGGATGGCCGGCTGGACCTTCTGAGTGGGACCGGCCTCCTCGGGAGGAACGCGCTGCTGCTCCAGCGCTGAGCAGTTCCCTCCCGATTCGGTGGGCGACACGGGCCTCCGTGTCCGCTCACCGCCCGGAAGGTCCAGGCGGACTGCTCACGCCGAGGTGGGCAGTCCCGCCAGCTTGCGGCTCGCCTGGATGGAGTGCAGCACCCGCACCCGTCCGTCCTCGCCGATGTCCAGGCGGACGACCACCCGCGTGGGGCGGCCGGGAGCGGGCTGCTTCCAGCGGGCCACCAGCGCGGGCAGCCCGTTGATCATCCGCACCTCCAGCGCGTCCGCCACGCCGCCCAGCTCGTGCAGCCGCCGGTAGAAGAGCGCCACGCGCTTGACTCCCACCACGGGCACCCGCGCCGCGAACGTCTCGCCACCCCCGTCCGACAACGCCCGCACGGGCTCGGCCAGCAGCGCCTCGGCCGCCGCCACGTCCCCCGACACCAGCGCCCCCAGGAAGTCCTCCAGCGCCCGCCGGGTCCGCTCCTGGAGCTCGCGCGTGGGCACGCACCGCTCCCGGTCATACGCCGCCATCACCGCCCGCGCCCGGTGGTGCGTCACCTTCACGTTCGTCTCGCTCATCCTCAAGCACCCGGCCACCTCGCGCACCGGGTAGTCGAAGACGTCGCGCAGCAGCAGCACCGCGCGCTGCCGCGGCGTGAGCGCCTCGAGCGCCAGCAGGAACGCGAACGTCACGCTCTCCAACAGCTCGTAGCGGCCCTCGGTCGTGCCGCCTCCGGGCAGGTGCGCCTCCACCGACGCCACCGCCTCCTCCCCCGTCTCCACCGGCGAGGGCAGCCACGGCCCCACGTAGCCCTCGCGCTTGCGCCGCCGCAGCCTGTCCCTCGCGAGGTTCATCGCCACGCGCGTGAGCCAGGGGCGCAACTCCTCGGAGCGCTCCGGCGGCGTCGCGAGCGCCCGCGCGTACGTCTCCTGCACCAGCTCGTCCGCGTCCGCCGCGACGCCCGTCATCCGGTAGCACAGCCCCCACAGGAAGCGCTCGTGCTCCCGCGCCGCGTGCTCCAGCGCCTCGTGGCCCACGGACGTCATGCCGCGCGGGCTCCCACGCGGCTGCCTGACCACGCGCGCGCCACCGCCTCGGCGCTGGAGAGCGAGGCATCCACCAGCATTCCCTCGGTCCCCACCCAGTCCCCCACGAGGCCCAGCCCCTGGAGGTGCTCCACCACCGGCCGGGGCCGCCCCGCGAGGCCCTCGGCCTTCGTCGGCAGCGCATGCATCACCGTCAGCCCCGGCAGGAACCGCCGCGTCACCACGTGCTGCCTCCAGCCCGGCTGCAACAGGTCCAGCACGCCCTCGAGTTCCGGCTCGCTCGCCTCCGCGTCGCGCTCCCCGAGGTACTTGGCCACGTGCACGAGCGCTCCTCCCTCCGGGGCCACCCGCGCCCACGCCGAGTGCACCGAGGCATACCACGGCCGATCCACCCCGAACGCCGTCAGCGCCCCGGGCCTCGGCAGCCGCGACAGCCCTACTTCCAGCGAGGCCGCCTTCACTGGCACCGCCTTCGCCGCCCAGCCCGCCGCCACCGCGTCCCCCGGCAGGAGCGCCGCCACCTCATGAGGTCCCGCCGCCAGTACCACCGACTCGGCTGCCCACTCCGTTCCATCCGCCAGCCGCACGCCGCGCACCCGGGGGCGCCCGCCTCCCTCCTCGCGCGTCACCTCTTCCACTCGCGCCGACAGCACCCGCTCCACTCCCGCCGCGTCCGCGAGCGTGCTCAGTCCGCGCACCATCTCGACCCAGCCCCCATCGAGGTAGCGCACGCCCTGAGTCAACGCCGCCTGGTGTTGCGCCACCGCCGCGTCCGCGCCCAGGAGCGCCAGATCCGCGCAGTACGTCGACAACCGGAAGAGCATCGCCACCGGAGCGCGCACCTCGTCGCGAGACACGTTCGCGCGCAGCCATTCCTCCAGGCTCATGCCCCTGAGCGTCGAGGCGTCCATGCGACTCAATCTCGCCATCACCCGGGCGAACTCCAGCTTGCCCGCCGTGCTCAGCAGATCCGTGGTCAGCAGCGACACGAGCCCCGAGGGGAGGGTGTACAGCCGACCTCCGCGCAGCGCGAAGCCTCCCTCACCGCGAGGCCCTCGGCCCTTGAGCTCCAGGCCCAACTGTCCGAGTACTCGCGCCGCCGCTCCGGCCAGGTAGAGCGCGTGGGGGCCCAGGTTGAGGTGGTAGCCCTCTTGAAGCGTGGTGTGCGCCCGGCCGCCGAGGTGCCTGGCCTTCTCGAACAGCACCACCCGCCGGCCTCCCCGTGCCAGCAGCGTCGCCACCGCCAGGCCTCCCAGCCCTCCGCCCACCACCGCCACGTCCGTCGTCTTCATGGTCTCGCTCCCTTTCGAGCCCCGTGCTTGGGGCTCTCGGCGGGACCACGAAATGGGCCTTCAAAAGGTTACGGAGACTTGGACCTCCCGTCAGGACAGGGGGTGGTAGGGGGTCGGTGGGCCTCTTCCTCCTTCACCACCATGATCCCTCCTCGGACGCAGACCCTGTACCGGCCCGTGGGCCTTCTCGAACTGGAGCTCATCCTCGACGCGGGCTCGCGGGCGTTTCCGCCGCGCCTGCCGGAGCAGCCCATCTTCTACCCGGTCCTCAACGCCGGGTACGCCGAGCAGATCGCTCGCGACTGGAACCCTCCCGACGTGCGCTCGGGCTTCGCCGGGTACGTCACCTCGTTCGAGGTGGAGGCCGACTACCTGCGCGCCTTCGACGTGAAGGTGGTGGGCGACTCGCGCCATCAGGAGTTGTGGGTTCCCTCCGGGGAACTGGCTGCGTTCAACGCCCATCTGGCCTCGCTCATCCAGGTGAGCGCCGTCTGGTTCGGAGCCAGCTACACCGGACCCGTGCCCACCTCGGCCCAGCTCCGAGACCTGTCTCCTCGGGAGCAACTGCGCGCGCTCGACGTCCTGCGGCGTGACGACACGGCGGCCTTCCAGGCCCTCGTCCAGAGGGAGTGGAAGCTCGTGTTCTGCAACCATGCCCTCTGGCGGAGCCTCGCCTCCGGTGCGTCCGAGGCCGGGACGTGTGAGGCCCTCGCGGCCCTCTGGCGTTCTTCTCCGAGGGCCGCGCTCGCCTTGCCGGAATGCCCCTGACAAAACCCCCAAAAAAGAGTCGGGGAGGAGCCGCTCCCCAGCAGCTCCTCCCCGACTCGCACTGCTCGCGCCACTTCCCCAAGTGGCGCTCCCCGTACTGCCCCCGTTCGACTCCTTCTCCCCCTGAAATGGTTGTCTTTCCCGACCCCGACCCGCCCGTCCTGCCCCGTACCGCCCCGTGTTACCCGTGCTGCCCCGACCCGCCCGTCCTGCCCCGTGCTGCCTCATCCCGACTTCGTGCCAGAGGGCTATTGCAGTCCGAATGCCAGTGTGCTCGTGAGAGATGAGGCCGTGATTTCGGGGGGTTACGCGGAGCGGGGACCGGAAGCCCGTCCGGAAGCGGTAAGACTTACCAGGAAGGAGATTCCCTCGGTTTCCTAGCGAAGCTCCCGGAAGAACGAGCGCACGTCCTTCAGGAACAGTTCCGGCTGCTCCGCGGCGGCGAAGTGGCCCCCGCGCGGCATCTCCGTGTAGCGCCGCAGGTTGAATCGCGCCTCCAACCAGGGCCGGGGCGTGTGGGTGAGCTCCTTGGGGAAGTCCGCGATCGCCGTGGGCACGCGCACCGGCTTCTTCAAGTCCAGGCGCTGCATGCCGAAGGTCTCGTAATAGAGGTTGGCCGCGCTCGCGATGCTGTTGGGCGCCCAGTAGAACATCAGGTTGGTCAGCAGCCAGTCCTTGGAGAAGGCGCGCTCGACGTCCCCGCCACAATCGCTCCAGGTGCGGAACTTCTCGACGATCCACGCGGCGAGCCCCGCCGGTGAATCCGCCTGCCCGATGCCGAGCGACATGGGCTTGGTCATCTGCACGTGGCTGTAGCCGCTCTCGGCGGCGGAGAACGCCGCCATCTTCTGGCCATACTCTCGCGCCAGCTCGCTCTGCTCCTGTCCGGACGGCGGCGCCGCGAGGGCGAAGTTGAGGTGGATGCCCACCAGGTGCTCGGCGTGCTCCACCCCGAGCGCCGTGGTGACGACGCCTCCCCAGTCACCGCCCTGCGCGCCATAGCGGGAGTAGCCCAGGTGCTCGACCATGAGCCGGTCGAACACGGTGGCCACGCGCGTGGCATCCCAGCCCGGCTCGCGCGGCTTGCCGCTGAAGCCATAGCCCGGCAGCGCGGGGATGATGACGTCGAAGGCGTCCCGGGCGTCACCTCCGTGCGCGGCGGGGTCCGTCAGCGGCTCGATGAGGTGATGGAACTCGTAGATGGAGCCGGGCCAGCCGTGCGTCAGTAGCAGCGGCAGGGGAGACGGACCCTTGCCCCGGACGTGCCAGAAGTGGATGTCGACGCCCTCCACCTCGCACAGGAATTGAGGGAAGCGGTTGAGCTCGGCCTCCTGCTTGCGCCAGTCGTAACGCTCACGCCAGTACGCGCACAGCTCGCGGACATAGGCGACGTCGGCGCCGCGCTGCCAGGGCTCACCGGGCAGCGGCTCGGGGAAGCGCGTGGCCTCCAGGCGGCGTTGAAGATCCGTGAGCACGGCCTGGGGCACATCGATGCGAAAGGGACGCGGAGACATGGGGCTCCTGGGAAGAGGAAGGATCTTCTGGATTCACCGTGCCACGCGGGCCGCGAGCGGGAGACGCCAAAAAAGAATCGGGGAGGATCCGCCCCCAGCGGATCCCCCCCGACGCACTCCTCTACCCACTACCCCCGTAGTGTTGCTGCCGTGATGCACTGCCCCCGTACTGTTCAACCCCACTCGAAAACCTGTCCGCCCCGACCCCGCCCGTCCTGCCCCGACCTCGCCGTTCCGCCCCGACCCCGAATCCGCCGTCCTGCCCCAACCCCGACTCCGCCCGTCCTGCCCCGACCTGCTGGTCCTCGACCCGCCCGTCCTGCCCGGGGTCCATAGCAGTCCGCATGCCAGGGGCCAGGAGGGGGAAGAGCCTCCTGATTCCAATGGGTTGTGAAGTGCGCGGCCTCGACATTGTACTGGAGGGCAGTAAGACTTACGGAAAGGGACTTTTCGGGGGGTGCAAGAAGTTCCGCTCTTCGGGTGCGTGCCCCTCCCGGACGGAACTTTCCTGGAACCCGCTCGAATCGCGCTCCGCCTGGTGCCTCGTTCGTGGAGGGAGTGGACGGGCAAGGCGTCGATGACGCGCGTGGGGGGCGAACCCATGTTCGCTCGCGTGAACAAGAGATTGCCGCTGGCCTGTCTGGTCGCGTTGCTCGCCGCCTGCTCCCCGCCGACTCCAGAGCCCGAGGCGCCTGGTAAGGGGCCTCCGGCCTCTCCAGGCGAGCCGGTGCCGCCAGGGCCCACGGAGCCGTCCGGGCCACCGCCCGGGACCGAGGTTCCGTGTGAGATGGCTCCGGTGGAGGCGGCGGCGCCCGTCATGGAGCGCCCCGCGCCCGAGGCGTGGGTGGTGCCCGGGGAACTGGTGCTCCATGCGTCAGGCTTCGAGGACTCCGGAGGCGCGGCGCCGGGCCGGGCCCACTTCGAGGTGTGGTCCGTGGAGGACGACGCGCCCGGGGTGCTCGTCTGGTCGGCCACGGTGAGCGCGCCCGAGGCGCGACTGTCCGAAGGTCGCTTCGAATCCACGAGGGCCGGCTTGTCCGAGCGGACGCGGTACGCGGCACGGGTGCGCTACGCCTATGGGTCCTCGACCTGTGAGGCCTGGGGGCCGTGGAGTGGCTTCCGCCTCTTCCGGACGGAGGATGGCTCCGCGCAGCTCTTCGACGAGGCGCGGGTGCTCGAGTTCCATCTCGACATTCCACCGGACTCCTGGGCGGCGATGAACGCGCAGGCCGTTCCACCCGACTGTGTTCCGCACGAGCGCGATGACCACCGGGCCACGCTGCGCTTTGGCGCCCAGGTGTTCGAGAACGTCGGCGTGCACGTGAAGGGGGGCTGCGGCTCGGCGCGTACGCTCGAGGGCAAGTCCTCCTTCAAGGTGGACCTCGAGTGGGATGACCCGGCGGTGCCCGGAGGCGAGCCCTCGCGGGAGTTGCTGGGCCGCAAGAACTTCACCTTCGACAACAACGTGCAGGACCCGAGCTTCATGAACGAGCGCCTGGGCTTCGCCTTCTTCCGGGCGATGGGGGTGCCGGCGCCCCGGGCGGCGTCGGTGCGGCTGTTCGTCAATGGCGAGCCGTGGGGCCTCTACACGCATGTGGAGACGATCGACCGGCGCTTCCTCGCGCGCTGGTTCGAGGACAAGGACGGCGCGCTCTACGAGGGCTCGTACTGGTGTGATCTGCTCGCGGAGAACATGCCGGCCCCGGGGGAGGACGCGAGCGGCTATTGCCTGGAGCGCAAGCTCGGTGGGGGCTCTCCCGCGGCGGATGGGTATGCGCCCCTGCGCGAGCTCACGCGCCGGCTCGAGGGACTCGGCCGGGGCGGGTTCTATCCCGAGGTCCTGGCGTTCTTCGACTACGACCGCTTCCTCACGACGTGGGCCATCGAGGGTGTGATTTCCCACTGGGACGGCTACTCGTTCGACACGCGTAACAACTACCGGGTGTACGAGGATCCCTCGACGGGGCGCTGGACGCTGATTCCGGGGGGAATCGATCAGACCTTCGGCCATCGCCAGGGCTCGAAGGCGGGCACGGTGCAGGACCCATGGGCGGTGACGGGGCTGCTCGCCGCGCGCTGCCTGGAGGAGGCGGACTGCCGGGCGGCGTACGCGACGCGGCTGGAGGAGGTGACGCGGGCGTTCGAGAGCGCTGGGCTCGAAGAGCGGGTGCGGCGGATGCGCGAGCAGCTCGCCGGGCACGTCCGGGTGGATCCCCGCAAGGAGACGACCTTCGAGGGCTTCGAGCGCGCGGTGGAGGCCACGCTGCGCTTCATCCGCGAGCGCCCCGTGCAGGTGCGCGGCACGCTTCCTCCCTCTCCCTGACAGGGGCTTCGGGCGGGGCGTCATGCCCCCCGGGCGAGCGGCCTGCGAGAGTGGGTACAAAACCCGACGGGACAGGGGGCGGCTGTTATCCTTCCGTGCCCGTCTTCCCCCGCCTCGTGCCGCCCCCGACCATGGCCCTGCCTGCTTCCTCGCATCTTCCCTCGGTGGACTCCCTGCTCGGCCCTGGCGGTGCGCTGGAGGCCGCGCTGGATGCGTACGAGTACCGTCCGGAGCAGCTCCAGATGGCGCGCTCGGTGGAGCGGGCCTTCCAGGAGCGTGGCTACCTGCTGGCCGAGGCGGGAACGGGGACGGGCAAGACGCTCGCCTACCTGGTGCCCGCGTTGTTGTCGGGCCGGCGGGTGGTGGTGTCCACGGCGACGAAAACCCTGCAGGAGCAGATCTTCTTCAAGGATCTGCCGCTGTTGCGCGAGCGCATGGGCCTGTCCTTCGAGGCGGTGTACCTCAAGGGCCGCAGCAACTACCTGTGCCTGCACCGCTATGACACCTTCAGCAAGGATCCGCAGTTCGCCTCGCGTGAGGAGGGGCGGTACTGGAAGCACCTGAAGACGTGGGCGGGGAGCACGGAGACGGGGGACCGCAGCGAGCTGGAGCTGCCCGAGTCCTTCAGTGCATGGGGCCGGCTGTCGACGACGTCGGACACGTGCCTGGGCTCGAAGTGCCCCGTGTACGACAACTGCTTCGTGACGCGGGTGAGGCGGGCGGCGGAGTCGGCGGACCTGCTGGTGGTCAACCATCACCTGTTCTTCGCGGACCTGGCGCTGCGGGGCCGGGGCCAGCGGGGCGAGGGCGTGCTGCCGCCGTATGACGCGGTCATCTTCGACGAGGCGCATGCGTTGGAGGACGCGGCGGGCAGCTACTTCGGGCACTCGGTGTCGAGCTTCCGGCTGGAGGAGCTGGTGCGCGACGCGCTGGGAGTGATGTCGCCGCAGGACTCGCGCTTCGGGATGCTGTCGTCGCTGGTGGTGCGCCTGCGCACGTATTCGGAGGCGCTCTTCTCGCAGGCGCCGCGGGTGCTGGGGCTCACCGAGCAGGAGGGCGCGGTGGCGCTCAAGCCCGAGCGGCTGGAGCAGCTGTCCGGGTCCATCGAGCAGGTGAAGGAGTCGCTCTCGGCGCTCTCGGCGTTCACCACGACGGAGCGCGAGCCGGAGCTGACGTTGCTCACGCGCCGGTGCGCGGACCTGGTGGCGGACTTCTCCTTCCTGCAGAAGGTGGAGTCGAACGACCACGTGTACTGGGCGGAGGCGCGGGGGCGGGGCGTGTTCCTGCGCGCGAGTCCCATCGAGGTGTCGCGCGAGTTGCAGGAGCGGCTCTACGGCGGGGTGGACACGGTGGTGTTCACCTCGGCGACGCTGGCGGCGGCGGGCCGCTTCGACTTCTTCGCCAAACGCATGGGGCTGTACGACGACGAGGGCTCGCCGGTGACGAGCGTGCGCACGGTGGCGGTGCCGAGCCCCTTCGACTTCGAGCGGCAGTCGGCGCTGTACCTGCCCACGCACCTGCCGGACCCGGCGGCGCCCGGCTTCATCGAGGCGGCGGCGGAGGAGATCGTCCGGCTGTGCGAGGTGACGGGGGGGCGGGCCTTCGTGCTCTTCACCAGCTTGCGCAACATGGAGCGGGCGCATGCGCTCGCGCGCCACCGGCTGCCCTACCAGGTGTTGTTGCAGGGCGAGCGGCCCAAGCAGCAGCTGCTCGAGGCGTTCCGCTCGCAGCCCAGCGTGCTCTTCGCGGCGCACAGCTTCTGGGAGGGCGTGGACGTGCCGGGGGACGCGCTGAGCCTGGTCATCATCGATCGGTTGCCGTTCGCCTCGCCGGGAGACCCGCTGGTGGCCGCGCGCATCCGCCAGTTGGAGGCGCGTGGCGAGGAGCCCTTCGGGGGCTACCAGTTGCCGCAGGCGGCGCTGGCGTTGCGGCAGGGCTTCGGGCGGCTCATCCGCACGCGGGCGGACCGGGGCATCGTGGCGCTGTTGGACCGGCGCATCGTCACCAAGAGCTACGGGCGGTCCTTCCTCGCGAGCCTGCCGCCGGCCTGGCGCACGCACTCGCACGACTCGCTCCATGCGTGGTTCCACGGCGAGCCCGTGTACGACGTGGAGGAGTGAGGCACGGGCTTTAGTGCCCGAGTACCTCGCCCCCGTCGACGGCGGAGACCTGGAAGTCGGGCTTGAGCCGCTGGAGCGTCTTGACGAAGGACTCCTTGTCCTGGGCCTTCTCGAGGGCGGCCTCGGGGGTGATGGTGTTGGCTGCCACGAGCCGCTCCAGGTGCATGTCGAGCGTCTGCATGCCGAGGCCCTGGCTCGACTGCATCTTGCTGGCGATCTGGAACACCTTGTTGTCGCGGATCATCGAGGCGATGGCGCTGGTGCCGATGAGGATTTCCAGGGCGGCGACGCGGCCCTTGCCGTCGGCGGTGCGGATGAGTTGCTGGGCGACGATGCCGGCGAGGCCCTCGGCGAGCATGCCGCGCACCTGGGGCTGCTCGTCGGCGGGGAAGGAGTTGATGATGCGATCGATGGTGGCCGGCGCGCTGTTGGTGTGCACGGTGGCGAAGACGAGCACGCCGTAGCTGGCCAGTTGTAGCGCGAGCTTCATGGTCTCGTTGGTGCGCAGCTCGCCGATGAGGATGACGTTGGGGTCCTCGCGGCCCGCCGAGCGGATGGCGGTGGCGAAGCTGGAGGCGTGCAGGCCCACCTCGCGGTGTGTCACCTGGGACTTCACCGACTCGTGCACGAACTCGACGGGGTCCTCGATGGTGAGGATGTGCGCGGCGCGGGTGTGGTTGATGTGGTGGATCATCCCCGCGAGCGTGGTGGACTTGCCGCTGCCGGTGGGGCCGGTGACGAGCACGAGGCCGCTGCGGCGCTCGGCGAGCTTGCGCACCACCTCGGGCGTGTTGAGCTCCGCGAGCGACAGCACCCGGCTGGGGATGGTGCGGAAGACGGCCGCGAGGCCGCTCGTCTTGTAGAAGTAGTTGGCGCGGAAGCGCGCGCGCGTGCCGTAGCTGTAGGCGAAGTCGAGGTCCAACTCCTCGGTGATGTGGCGCTTCTGCTCGGGGCTGGTGAGCTCGAAGAGCATGGCCTCCAGCTCCCTCTGGGTGAGCAGCTCCTCGCGCAGCGGCTGGAGTCCACCGCGGATGCGGCCGAGCGGCGGGTGGCCGATGCTCAGGTGCAGATCGCTCCCCTTGTGCTCGAGGAGCTTGTCGAAGAACGCGGCGATGCGCGGCGAGGCACTCGAGGAACTCATGGGTCAGGCGCTCTTGCGGTTGAGGAGGTTGCCCATCTTGGAGAGCAGCGGCTTGGAGCCGTCGGGCGGCGAGGGCTCGGGAGGAGAGCCGGGGCGCTTGCCCGTCACCACGGCCTCCAGCTCGTCGGGGTTCTCGGCGTAGACGCGCGCGTGCTCGAGCGTGGTGCGGCCCGAGCGCACCAGTTCGGCGAGCGAGTCATCGAAGCGCACGATGCCCAGGCTCTTGCCGCGCTGTTGGAGGGAGGGAATCTGGAACGTCTTGTTGTCGCGGATGAGGTTGCCGAGCGCGACCGAGCCGGGCAGCAGCTCGGCGGCGGCCACGAGGCCCTTGCCGTCCGCGGAGGGCAGCAGCCGCTGGCTGACGATGAGGCGCAGGCTGCTGGCGAGCGTCATGCGCACCTGGGCCTGGTCGCCCGGGGGGAAGAGATCGATGAGCCGGTCGATCGTCTTCGCGGCGCTCTGGGTGTTCATGGTGCTCACGAGCAGGTGGCCCGTCTCGCTGGCGGCGAGCGCCATGCGCACCGTTTCGGTGTCGCGCAGCTCGCCCACGAGGATGACGTCCGGGTCCTCGCGCAGGCTGCCCTTGAGGGCGCTGGCGAAGCTCTTGGTGTGGGTGCCCACCTCGCGCTGGCTCAGCAGCGCCTTCTTGCGCGGGTGGAGGTACTCGACGGGATCCTCCACGGTGAGCACGTGGTGGGTGGTGTCGCGGTTGATGATGTCGACGATGGCCGCGAGCGTGCTCGTCTTGCCGTGGCCCGAGGGGCCGGTGACGACGATGAGGCCCTGGTGGTGGTGGGTGGCCTTGGCGATGTCGGCGGGCAGGCCGAGCGACTCGAGGGTGGGAATCTCGCGGGAGATGAGCCGGAAGCTGCCCTTGTAGCCGGTGCGCTGGCGGGAGACGTTGACGCGGAAGCGGCCGGACGCTCCCAGGTCGAGCGCGAAGTCACAGCTGCCCTCGCGCTCGAGCACGAGGCGCAGCCGGTCGGGCACATGGGGCAGCAGCATCTTCTCCACCGCCTCGGGCGGCAGCACGGCGCCGTGGGGCAGCAGCTCGCCCACCAGCCGGAAGAGGGGAGGGCGGCTGGCGATGATGTGCAGGTCGCTCGCGCCCACGCTCCGCGCGTCTTCCAGGAGCATCGCCAGGTTGCCCGCGGACGCGGGCCGCACGACGAGCCGGGGCCCCGCGGAGGCGTCGGCCCTGGACTCGGCCGTGGGTGGGGGGGCCGAGGGAGAAGGCCCAGCGGCGGGCGCGGAACGCTCGGTGCTGGGGAGGATCTGCATGCCGGCGGACCGGGCGGGCCTGCCCGTCGTGGCGGGAGGCGGGGCGGGCGGGGGAGCCACGGTGGGCGCGGGCTCGCCGCGCAGGATACGCACGTGGAGCACGTCGCCGCGGCGCATGGCACCCACGATCACCGGACCGAAGCCCTCCAGCTTCAGGCCCCACTGCCCGGGCTTCTCGGAGAGCGAGGCGACGCGCGCGGCGCCCACCAGGCCCTTGAGCGCCTCCTGCAGTCCCTCCAGGGTGAGCAGGCCCTCATCCAGCGTCTCGAAGCCCGTGCCCGTCTTGGCCAGCGGGGCGCGTCCGCTGATGAGCGTCAGTTCCACCACGGCCGGTCGAGCCAGTTGGCGCAGCAGTTCCGTGAAGCTCTTCATTGCGCGGGGCCACCCTTCGGGCCCTCCGGGGGAGTGGGGGGCCGACGGGAAAGGGTACAGCACAACTGGGAATGTCGGGTATTCCCGAAAGAGGGGTAATGCGGCCGTCGACCCGGGTCGCCGGGAGGGAGGACGGACAGGCGGCGCGAAAAAAGAAACGCCCGGACAGGGACCCTCGAGAGGGCCCCATCCGGGCGGAATCACACGAGGGAAGGAGCGGTCCCTCGGAGAGGGGGCCGGGCCTGCCCAGGCCGGCTCACAGCTCGCGCGACATGAGCAGGCGCAGCTTGCCGGACTTCTTGGACACCACCGTGGCCACGGTGGTGAAGCCCGCGTTGCGGTAGAAACTCACCGCGGGGGCGTTGGCCGGGTCCACGCGCAGGGCGATCGTCTTGCGGTACATGTCCCGGGCCACCTGGAGGGCCTGGTTGAGCACGGCCAGTCCCACGCCCTTGCGGCGCAGCTCCGGCTTGATGACGATGTTGCGCATATAGGCGGCGCCGGGAACCGGGCCGTCGCGCTCCACCGTCACGTAACCCACGACCTGGTTCTGCACCTTGGCCACCTGCACGAACGGCCGCAGCCCCGTGAGGGCCTTCAGGCTGTCCTCCAACGTCTCTCCGCGGCTCAGCCACGGCTCCGAATTGGCGCGCAGCGCGGCCACGGAGGCCATGTCCTCGTCGCTCGGGGCGTTGAATTTGACCGCCAGCGCCAGGTCATTGGGCATGGTCGTCATGTCCGGCACCGGCATCGCGCCTACCTCCACGCCCGGCTCCACCCGCTTCATCGTCATGCCTTGCTCCTCCATTGCGCTACGAATCCTAACCGCTTCATTGTCTCCCTTGCACGCCCTTGGGTTCAGCGCACATTTCCACTCATGGGTGGGGGGACCGGACTACCCCAAACTGCGCACGTGGCCCGGGCATTCCAAGGCCGCCGGCCGCCGCTTCGTTCCGGGGCTGCCCCATGCGACAAACCGGAGACGGCTTTCAATGATGAACACCTTTCACTATAAAAAACCGTCCTCCCCGAGCGGGTTGGTCGATCCTTCCCCTTCTTGCCCGGCACCCTGAGCTCCGCACGTGCAACTCAACCACGCCCAGCGCGAACTCACCCTGAAGATCGTCTACTACGGCCCTGGGCTGAGTGGGAAGACGACGAACCTGCGCTGCATCCACGCGCGGGCCCGGCCGGAGGCGCGCGGCCGGTTGCTCAGCGTGGAGACACACGAGGACCGCACGCTCTTCTTCGATCTGCTCCCCGTCTTCTTCACCAGCCAGTCGGGCTTCAAGGTGAAGCTCAAGCTCTTCACCGTGCCCGGCCAGGTCGTCCATGACGCCACGCGCCGCGTGGTGCTGCAGAACGCGGACGCGGTGGCCTTCATCGCCGACAGCCGCCGCAGCGCGGGCGCGGAGAACAACGCCTCCTGGCGCCGCCTCCGGGCGAACATGCGGGAGAACGGCCTGGACACCTCGCAGGTACCGGTGGTCATCCAGTTCAACAAGCGGGACCTGCCGGACGCCCAGACGGACGAGGAGCTGGAGGCCGCGCGCCAGCGGGGCACCGAGCCCATCGTGGGCGCGGTGGCGCTGCGTGGGGAAGGGGTGATGGAGACCTTGCACGCGCTCTTGCAGTCGGCCTGGCGCAACCTGGACGAGCGCATGCGGCTGGCGCGCAACATCGGCCTGGAGGAGCGGGAATTCCTCGGCCACATCTTCCAGCAGATGGACCTCAAGGGGACGCCCCTGGAAGCGCTCTACCCCCCGGTGGGGGGCAAGTCGCGATGAGCGCCGAGAAACCGGGGCCCACGGGCAACGGGTCCGAGCCCACCGGCCTGGCCCTCCAGCGCAAGCTGTCGCTGGTGGACCTGTTGGATCCGCTCACCTTCGGGGACGTGGTGGAGAGCCTGGGCGCGCTGTTCCAGGTGGGCGTGCGCGTGCTGGACGAGCGCAACCGGACGCTCGCGGACGCCCAGGGCGCGCACGGGGAATTCTGCGGCTTCATCGGCGCCAACCCCGCGGTGCGCGTGCGCTGCTCCGCCCAGGTGACGCGGGTGAAGGAGGGACCGCTGGCGGCCCTGCCCCCCTTGCAGGCGCTGGGAACGGAGGGCGCGGGCGAGCTGCTGCTGCACACCTGCCTCACCGGCCTGTGCTACGTGGTGGTCCCCGTGGTGTGGGAGGGAGACGTGCTCGGGCGCGTCGTGTTCGGGCCCTACGCGTCCGAGGACGGTGGCTCGCCGGGCTGCCCCGAGGGGCTGGAGGCGGAGCGGACGCGCCACCTGTCCCAGGAGGAGCTGGCGCGCATGGTGACGCACCTGTCCCAGGTGCTGGCGGCGCTGCTGGCGGCCGGACAGAAGTCCTATCTCACCGGGCAGCTCCACCTGGAGGCCATGGTGGAGACGCAGCGCGAGCTGGAGCACCAGAACTCGCAGCTGTTGCGGCTCAACCAGCGCCTCAAGGAGTCGGACCGCAGCAAGTCGAGCTTCCTGAGCACGGTGAGCCACGAGCTGCGCACGCCGCTCGCGTCCATCATCGGCTACTCGGAGATGCTCGCCGAGGGCCTGGTGGGCGGGCTCAATCCGGAGCAGATGCAGTTCGTGCGCACCATCATGGAGAAGGGCAACACGCTGCTCAAGCTCATCTCCTCCATCCTGGACATGAGCCAGATCGAGGCGGGCAAGGTGCGGCTCGCCTTCGAGTGGGTGGACGTGCGGGAGATGGTGGAGAGCGCCATCACCAGCGTGACGCCCCAGGCCCAGCGCAAGGGCCTGACGCTCGAGGCGAACCTGCCGGTGGGGCCGCAGCCGCGGGTGGTGGCCGATCGCGAGAAGCTGCGTCAGGTGGTGGTGAACCTGCTGGCCAACGCGGTGAAGTTCACGCCCTCCCTGGGCCGCATCGACGTGCGGCTGTCGGAGGTGGGCACGCGCTCGGAGCTCGCCTCCGCCGGCTACCACATCGAGGTGGAGGACACCGGGGTGGGCATCCCGGAGAACCAGCGCGACCGCATCTTCCAGAGCTTCTATCAGGTGGACGACAGCCCGACGCGCGAGTACGGCGGCGCGGGTCTGGGGCTGGCCATCGTGAAGAGCTACGTGGAAGGCCACGGCGGTCAGGTGTCGGTGCGCAGCGAGGTGGGCAAGGGCTCGTGCTTCCGGGTGGTCCTCCCGAAGGAGCCGCCCCTGTCGGGCCAGGGCCCGGCCTACATCCCGCCCCCCGTGGACACCGAGCCCGAGCGCTTCTAGTCCCGCCAGGACGCACCGAAGCTCCACCCGGGAAGGACCGGATGGAGCTTCGCGCGGTGGAGCGGGGGGCCTACTTCTTGTCGGGGCTCGGCAGGTACGGAGGAGGAATGGGCTCCTTGCCCGTGGCCTGCTTCAGGGTGTCCCCCACGTCCTGGTTGAGATCCTGACCCTTCTTGTGGTTCAGGTCGTGCTTCGTCTGCTCGAGGTCGCGCTTGAGGGCTTCCTTCACCTTGCTCGTACGGCCCGGCTTCTTGTCGTAGTCCATGACCTGTCTCCCTGGGTTCGTCCCTCGTGGTGCGCCTCAACATGGGCGTGCCCGCCCCGTCCGGCAGTCCCATGCCCCGGGGCGGTCCGGACAGCGGACGGGCGGGCGGGCGCTTCATGGGCCGGGTGCGCTACCCTGCGGCGCGTGAGCCAGAAGCGCGCGGGCGAATTCGCCCTCATCGATCTCTTCCTGTCCCAGTTCCCCCGGGCCCGGGTGCCCGTGGGGCCCGGGGACGATTGCGCGGTGCTCGCTCCGTCGCGGGGCGCGCAGTGCATCACCACGGACGCGGTGGTGGAGGACGTGCATTTCAAGCGCGCCTGGTTCTCTCCCGAGGACATCGGCCACAAGGCGCTCGCGGTGAACCTGTCGGACCTGGCCGCCATGGGCGCCCTGCCGCGCTGGTTCGTCTGCGCGCTCGCGCTGCCCCGCGACTTCCCCCGCCGCGCGCTGCTCGGGCTCGCGCGGGGCATGAGCGCGCTCGCGCGCGAGCACGGCATCGCCCTGGTGGGCGGCAACTTCTCCTCCGCGCGCGAGCTGTCCGTCACCCTCACCGCCGCCGGGGAACTGCCCCCGGGCAGCCCGCCCCTCACCCGCGCGGGTGGCCGGCCCGGGGACGTGCTGTACGTCTCGGGCACGCTCGGCGACGCCCGGCTGGGCCTGGCCCAACTCCAGGCCGGCCGGCGGCGCTCCCCGGCCATCCTCCGCCAGAAACGCCCCGTGCCCCGCATCGCGCTCGGCCGGCTCGCCTCGCGCTTCGCCTCCGCCGCGTTGGATCTCTCCGATGGCCTCGCGCAGGACCTGGGCCACCTGTGCCGGGCCTCGGGCACGGGCGCCGAGCTGGACGTGGAACGGCTCCCGGTGTCGCGTGCCGTGCGTGCCTCCCTGGGGCTCGAGGGGGCCCTGGCGGGTGGGGAGGACTACGAACTGCTGCTCGCCGTCCCACCCGGGCGCACCTCCGCCTTCGAGCGAGCGTGCCTCCGGGCGGAAGAATCCATTACCCGTATAGGCCGGCTCACCCCGGGTCCGGCCGGACACATGCGTGTCACGGGGGGGCGAGCGCTGCGCCTGCCCGCCGGCTTCGATCACTTCCAACAGGATGGGGGGGCGGATTGACCGTTCCGAACGGGAGGGCTAAACCCTGGAGTCCGCCGTTGCCGCCTTCCTGAAAAGCGAAACCGTGCGCCGCCCTCTTCGCGACGATCCACCTCCCGGCTTCACTCCCCGCCGCGACACCGTGCAGCGGCTGTTGCGCACGGTCGAGCAATCCAGCACGGGAGGCCATGAAGTCTCCCTCCAACTGAAGATCTTCGTGGGTTACTTGATGATGGGGTGCGTGCTCACCGGCACGCTCTTCATCACCGAGCCGCTGCTCACCTTCTGGTGGCGCATCGCCCTGGCCCTGGGCATCACGCTCGCCCTGTCCCTGACGCTGCCGCGCTACCTGCCGCGCGTGACACGCCTGCGGGTGCTCTCGCGCTCCGCCTTCGAGATCTCCCAGGGCGACCTGTCCAAGCCCCTGGTGGTCGAGCCGCCGCGCGCCTGGCGCCGCGATGAAATCGACGAGCTGGCCCTGGCCATCCGCAAGATGCAGGAGAACCTGCGCGAGCTGGTGGGGAAGATCCAGGACACCGCCAAGAGCGTGGCGGACACCGCCAAGGACTTGCAGGGCTCGGCCGAGAACGTCAACGGCACCAATGAAGAGGTGGGCTTGTCCATGGACAAGATCGCCCGGGGCGCCGAGACGCAGTCGCAGCTGGTGGGCCGCACGTCCAAGGTCATCACCGAGATGGCCAGCAGCATTCAACGCACCGCGGCGAGCGCCGAGGACGCGGCCCGCACCGCCGCCGAGACGAGCAGCGCCGCGGAGAACGGCAGCAAGGCGGCCCTGCTGGCCGGCGAGAAGGTGAAGAAGGTCTTCAACCGCATCGAGGCGGCGAGCCAGCAGGTGTTCGCCTTCGGCGAGAAGACGCAGGAAATCTCCAAGATCGTCGACGCCATCACCCAGGTGGCCCAGCAGACCAACCTGCTCGCGCTCAACGCCACCATCGAGGCGGCGCGCGCGGGCGAGTACGGCCGCGGCTTCGCGGTGGTGGCCGACGAGGTGCGCAAGCTCGCCGAGAGTGCGGGCCGCTCCGCCGAACAGATTTCCCGCCTGGCGCGCGACATCTCCGGCCAGTCCACCGCCGTGGTGAGCGCCATGAAGGTGGGCATCGAGGAGCTGGCCGAGGGCCGCGAGGACCTCACCGGCATCGTGCGCTCCATGGGCTCCATCACCGACACGGTGCGCAAGGTGGCCGAGAAGGTCCACCTCATCTCCGACAGCGCCCGCGAGCAGCAGAAGGGCAGCGAGGAGATGGTGAAGGCCACCGAGGAGATCTCCCTCGTGGCGCGCAACAACGCCACCTCCACCGAGGCCATCCAGTCCGTCATCCAGGAGCAGACGGACGCCATGGTGCGCATGACGTCGCTGGCCAGCGAGCTGACCAACCTCTCCATCGAGCTGCAGAGCGTGGTGCGCAGCTTCCGGCTCAATGCGTGAGGGTGGCCGGGCCCTCCTCCAGGCCCTCGTCCAAGCCCTCCTTCAGGGCCTTCGTGGGCATGGATTTTCCCCGCTCCCCGGATTGCTGGTAGAAGAGCACTCGTGCGGCACGTCATCTTCCGGGTGGAGAAGGAGCGCTACGGGCTGCCGCTGATCGCGGTGAAGGAAGTGGTGGTTCCTCCGGAGCGCTTCACCCGGGTGCCGCGAGCCCCCAAGGCGGTGACGGGGGTGATGAACCTGAGGGGCCGGGTGGTGACGGTGGTGGAGCTGCGGCAGTTGTTGGGACTGCCCGAGGGGCCTTCTCCCAACGGGCGGGTGGTGTTGTTGGAGCGGGGCCGGCGTGATCTCGGGTTGTTGGTGACGGACGTGGAGGGCATCGAGGCCGTGGAGCGGGTGAGCGCGGCTCCAGGCAAGACGGTCCCGGCGGTGCGCGGTGTCGCGCGGTTGCGGGGGCTGGCGGTGACGGTGTTGGATCCAGAAGGGCTGGATTCCGCGGTGGTTGGACTCTTCACCGCGGCGCAGAAGTGAGTAGCTGTCTGAAATGGGCGGGTGGTAGTGTCCGCGGCCCTCTCGGGGCCTTACGCGGAGGCGGAGCTTCACATGGCTAAGCGGGTGCTGGTCGTCGACGATGCCATCTTCATGCGCAACATGATCAAGGACATCTTCGCGTCCGGTGGCTTCGAGGTCGTCGGAGAGGCGGCCAACGGGCTGGAGGCCGTGGAGAAGTACAAGGAACTCAAGCCGGACCTCACGACGATGGACATCGTCATGCCCTTCAAGAGCGGCATCGAGGCCACGCGCGAAATCATCAAGTTCGATGGCAACGCGGTGGTCATCATGTGCTCGGCCCTGGGGCAGGAGAGCCTGGTGATGGAGGCCATCGAGGCGGGTGCCTCGGACTTCATCGTCAAGCCGTTCCGCGCCGAGGACGTCCTGGCGGTCGTCAAGAAGGTCCTGGGTGAGGGCTGAGTCCCCTCCCATGAATCGATGAATCACCGAGGCTGGACATGACCATGGACATGTCCCGCTACCTCGGCCTGTTCCTGACCGAGGCGAGCGAGCATCTGGAAGGACTGGGCCGGGACCTCGTGCAGCTCGAGCGCGAGGGCGCGCGGGCCGTGGTGGACTCGATGTTCCGCCACGCGCACTCGGTCAAGGGCATGGCCTCGTCGATGGGCTTCGAGTCCATCGCGGTGCTCGCCCACCGCGTGGAGGACCTGGTGGACGCCATCCGCCAGGACCCCAGTCGCCTGGAGCGCACCCTGGTGGACCTGCTCTTGTCCGCCACCGACGCGATGCTCGCCCAGGTGCGCTGCGTGGCCGACAACCGCACGCCCGAGGATGCCTCGATGCTGCTCGGGCAGCTCGCCGAACGCGTGAGCCTGCTCACCGGCCAGGCGCCCTCCGCCACGAAGGTGCTCAGCCGGCTGACCGACTCCATCGCCGCGGCGACCGTGTCGGTGCCTCCGCCCGCGCCGCCTCCCGCTCCGCCGGCTCCTCCCCCCGCTCCCGTCGAGCCCGAGCCCGCCGCCGCCGCGCCGCCCGCTCCCGCCATCGAGCCCCTGCCCGCCGATTTCCTGTCCGATGACTCGCCCACCCCCACGGGGGTGAGCGCGAGCACCGCGGCGGCCCAGCTCGCCACCGCGGTGGTCAAGGCCGTCAAGGCGCAGGAGCTGGCGCGGCAGGACGCCGAGCCCAAGAAGGTGCCGCGCTGGACGATGCACCTGCGCCTGTCCCCCACCTGCCAGACCCCGGGCGTGCGCGCCTTCCTGATGCACAAGCGGCTGCTGGGGCTGGGCACGTTGCACGACCTGCGCCCCGGGCTGGATGACCTCAAGGCCGGCCGCATCCCCGAGGGGGCCATCCAGCTCGAGCTGGAATCCACCGAGTCCGAGGAGGGCATCCGCAAGGCCCTGCGCAACGTGGCCGACGTGGAGCTCGTCTCGATGACGCCGGTGGTCGCCGCCGCCCCCGTGGCCAATCCCGCGAGCGCGCTGCAGGCCTCGGCGGAGGCCGCCCGGGGCGCCACCGCGACGGGGGCGGATGGCGCGCGCACGGTGCGTGTGCGCACGGAGCTGTTGGATCACTTCCTGGACACCGCGGGCGAGCTGCTGCTGGCCACCGCGCGCCTGCGTGAGCTGGGCAAGATGCTGCCGGAGGGCTCGCGCCCGCCCATCGAGGAGGGCGTGTACCGGCTGCACACCCTGGTGAAGGACCTGCACGACAAGGTGATGAGCGCGCGCATGACGCCGCTGTCGACCATCACCGACCGGCTGCCCCGCGCGGCGCGCGACATCGCCCGGCGCAAGGAGCGCGAGGTGGAGCTGATCATCACCGGCGCGGAGATCGAGCTGGACCGGGCCATCCTCGACGACCTGGCGGATCCCCTGCTGCACCTGTTGCGCAACTGCATCGACCATGGCCTGGAGTCGCCCGAGGAGCGCGTGGCGGCGGGCAAGCCGCCCCGGGGCCGGGTGGTGGTGTCGGTGCGGCGCGTGCGCGACCGCGTGGTGCTGGAGATGGAGGACGATGGCCGCGGCATGAACGTGGTGAAGCTCAAGGAGGCGGCGGTGGCCCGGGGCGCCGTGTCGGCCGAGGCCGCCGCGCGCATGGCGGACCGGGAAGCGCTCCTGCTCTCGTGCCTGCCCGGCGTGTCCACCGCGAAGGACGTCTCGGAGATCTCCGGCCGTGGCGTGGGCATGGACGCGGTGAAGCGCGTGGCGGAGAACGTGGGCGGGACGCTGGAAATCGAGAGCGAGCTGGGCCGCGGCTCGCGCTTCACCCTGCGGCTGCCCCTGACGGTGGCCGTGGTGCAGCTCCTGCTCGTGTCGGTGGGGGAGGAAGTCTTCGGCCTGCCCATCGCCAAGGTGGTGGGCGCGCTGGAGGCCGACTCGGAGAAGCTCGAGCGCAGTCGGCAGATTCCGCTCCTGCCCCACAACCAGGGCCTGCTGCCGGTGTACGCCCTGGGAGAGCTGGTGGGAGTCGAGGCGTCGCCCCGCAGGGGGGGCGTGCGGCCCTATGTGGTGATGGAAGGCGAATCCGGCCGCGTCGCGCTCGCGGTCGACAAACTGATGGGGCAGGAAGAAGCGGTGCTCAAGCCGCTCTCCCGGCCCCTGGACTTGCTCCCAGGGCTTTCAGGGGTCACCATCCTGGGCACGGGCCGGCCGGTCTTCATCCTGGACGTGCCAAGGTTGCTATCCGCGTGAGCCCTCTTCCGAGCGACATTCAGCTGGACGCCCTCCGAGAGGTGGCGAACATCGGCTGCGGCCATGCCATCAACGCGCTCGCGCGTCTGGTGGGTGGCCGCACCGTGAACCTGTCCATTCCCCGTGCCCTCGTGGCCGAGACCCCGGAGCTCACGGAGCTGTTGGGCGGCTCCGATGCGTCCGTGGTGGCGGCGAAGCTGGGCATGGACGGGGAGCTGGGCGGGGTGCTGCTGCTGGTGATGCCCACCCAGGACAGCGTGGCCCTGGAATCGCTGCTGCTGCGGCGGGAGGACGCGCCCCAGGAGGAGCGCGAGAGCGCCCTGTCCGAGGCGGCCAACATCGTGGCGAGCGCGTGCTTGTCGGCCATCGGCATGCTCACCGGCTGGCGGCTGCTGCCCACGGTGCCGGTGCTCCTGCGCGGCGCGGCGGGCCCGGTGCTGGCCGAGGTGATGCAGGCCACCGGCAGCGATGGCCGCGTGGTGGTGCTGGAGACGCGCTTCTCGTCCGCGGGCGTGCCCGCCGTGTCCGGCCAGATGCTGCTGCTGTTGGATCAGGAAAGCTCCCGGGCGCTGCTCACCCGCCTGGGCGTGTAGCCCCGCAGGGCGCACTCCCCGACGTGAAACGTCCCCTGGCTCGCACGCACCCGGTGAAAACCGGGGCAGACCTGTCGGGTTCGACGCTGAATCGTGACACTCAAAGCATCGAGGTTTCTATTCTGAAACGGGTGTGAAAAGGTGCGGCCGCAATGGTGGATTGGTCGTCTCGCCGCCCCCTGGCCAAACGCGCGAACACTCGTCATCCGGTGGTGACCTCGCTGCTCCTACCCCTGGCGTTCACGGGCTGCCTCCACGCGCCGCCCTCCGCCGAGAAGGTGACGTCCGAGGTTCATACGGACGCGGCGGTTTCCGTTCCCGTGGCGGCTCCCGCGGTGGCTCCCCGCTCCTGGTCCGACGAGGTGCTCTACTTCGTCGTCGTGGATCGCTTCGCCGATGGCGACCCGGCCAACAACCTCCAGGTGGACGCCAAGGCCCCGGGCACCTTCCATGGCGGAGACTTCAAGGGCCTGCGCGAGCAGCTCGACGAGCTGTCCTCGCTGGGCGTGACGGCGCTGTGGATCACCCCCGTGGTGAAGAACATCGACGGCTTCGTCACCGGCGCGGGCTTTCCGGACTGGGGCTATCACGGCTACTGGGCCGAGGACTTCCAGCAGCTCGAGCCGCGCTTCGGCTCCGAGCAGGAACTCAAGGCCCTGGTGGACGCCGCCCACCAGCGCGGCATCCGCGTGCTGTTGGACGTGGTGTACAACCACCCGGGCTACGACTCGCGCTACCAGAAGGATCCCCAGACGAGCGGATGGCTGCGCTCGCAGGAGCAGGGGACGTGTGGCCAGGACGACGTGACGAGCTGCGTGTCCGGCCTGCCCGACTTCAAGACGGAAGTGCCCGAGGTGGCGAAGTACCTGCTCGACGCGCAGCTCGCCTGGGGCAAGCGCTCGGGGGTGGATGGCTTCCGCCTGGACACGGTGAAGCACGTGGACCACCCCTTCTGGCGGGAGCACCGTCGCCGCACCCGTGAGGAGCTGGGCAAGGACTTCTTCCTGCTCGGCGAGGTGTGGGGTGGGGATCGCGAGTCGCTCGACCCGTGGTTCTCCGGGGACGAGCTGGATGCCGGCTTCGACTTCGGCTTCCAGGGCAGCGCGCTCGCGTGGGTGCAGGGGCGCGGACGCACCGTGGCCTTCGACGCCTACCTCCGCTCGCGCCACAAGGTCCGCAAGGGCTACCTCCTGTCGCACTTCCTGTCCTCGCACGACGTGCCGGGCGCGCTCTTCCAGCTCGCGGGGGACAAGGCGCGCTTCCGGCTCGCGGCGCTCTTGCAGTTCACCACCACGGGCCTGCCCGTCATCTACTACGGCGAGGAAGTGGGCCGCCCGGGGGGAGACTGGCCCGCCAACCGCGGCGACATGCCCTGGGGCGAGCGCCGCGTGGGTCCCGGGGTCGGGCTGCCGCGTGACGAGTCCCTGCGCCAGTTCTACCAGCAGCTCGTCGCGCTCCGGCGGGCCCATCCCGCGCTCTCGCGGGGCTCGCACCAGGGGCTGGCGACCGAGGGGGATGTTTACACTTTCGTGCGCCACGACCCCGAGTCCGGTGACGCGGTGGTTGTCGCGGTGAATCGCGGTGGTAAGAAGGCCTCCGTCTCGGTCCCCTGGCCCGAGGCGTGGGGTGGCGCGGCCGCGCGAGACCTGCTCGACGGAAGCGGACTGGAGGCGGGTCCGACTCTGGAGATCACCGTCGAGGCGCTGTCTGCCCGCATCCTGGGTCGAGCCCCGTGAAGTTCGTGCAGTCCTAGCAGGCAGAGGGGCCCCTCCGAGTGGGCCCTCGGAGGGAGAGCCTGAATGTCCGGTGTGGTTTTCAAGAATGTGGCCAAGCGTTACGGCGACGTGTCCGTCATCGAGGGCTTGAACCTCGACATCCAGGACCATGAGTTCATGGTGCTCGTGGGTCCGTCGGGCTGTGGCAAGTCCACCGCGTTGCGGATGATCGCCGGTCTGGAGGAGATCACCGGGGGCAGCCTGTCCATCGGCGATCGCGTGGTGAACCAGTTGCCGCCCAAGGACCGGGACGTGGCGATGGTCTTCCAGAACTACGCGCTCTATCCGCACATGAGCATCCGGGAGAACCTCGAGTTCGGCCTGAAGATCCGCAAGACGCCCAGGCCGGAGATGGACAAGCTGGTGAACGAGGCGGCGGAGATCCTCGGCATCACCCACCTGCTGGATAGAAAGCCCAAGCAGCTGTCGGGTGGTCAGCGCCAGCGCGTGGCGCTCGGCCGCGCCATCGTGCGCAAGCCGGCGGTGTTCCTCTTCGACGAGCCCCTGTCCAACCTCGACGCCAAGCTGCGCGTGCAGATGCGCTCGGAGATCAAGAAGCTCCAGCAGCGCCTCGGCGTCACCTCGGTCTACGTGACGCACGACCAGATCGAGGCCATGACGATGGGCCACCGCATCGCGGTGATGAAGGAAGGCAAGCTGCAGCAGCTCGGCACGCCGCTCGAGGTGTACGAGCGTCCGGCCAACGTCTTCGTGGCCCAGTTCATCGGCTCGCCCCCCATGAGCTTCACCTCGGCCACGCTGTCGGCCAATGGCGAGGTGCTCGAGGGCGAGGGCTTCCGGCTGCCGGTGCCCCAGAGCATGCGCGCGGTGACCGCGGGCAAGGGCGGGCGCAAGCTCAAGGTCGGCATCCGCCCCGACAACATCCAGTCGCCCGAGGCCAGCGCCCGGGGCGAGACGGCGCCCATCGAGGTGAACGTCGACCTCGTCGAGCCGCTCGGCAACGAGGTCATCGTCCACTCGCACCTGGCCGACAACTCGCTCGTCTTCCGCCTGCCGCCGCACCACTCGCCCCCGTCGGGCTCGAAGCTCAAGGTGCTGGTGGAGCTGGACTCGCTGCACCTGTTCGACGCCGAGACCGAGCAACGGCTGTCCGCCTGAGCCCACGCCTCTCCTTACCCCTTCCTCATTCCTAGGACTCCCCCGACATGAAGAACCTGCGATGGATGTTCGCGGCCGCGAGCGCCTGTGTGCTCGCCCTGCTGCCCTCGGCCTCTTCCGCCGCCGAGACGAAGGAACTCGTCCTCTGGCACGGCTACCGCGCCGAGGAGAAGGCCGCGCTCGAGAAGCTGGTGGGCCAGTTCAACGCCGCCCACGCCGCCGAGGGCATCAAGGTCAACACGCTGGCGGTGCCGTATGACGCCTACGCGGACAAGATCTCCGCCACGGTGCCGCGCGGCAAGGGCCCGGACGTCTTCATCTTCGCCCAGGATCGCCTGGGTGGATGGATCGAGGCGGGCAACACCGTGGAGCCCATCGACTTCTACCTGGACGATGAGCTCAAGAAGCGCTTCATCCCCTCCACGCTCCAGGCGATGGTCTACCGCGGCACCACCTACGGGCTGCCGCTCAACTACAAGTCCATCACGCTCATCTACAACAAGAAGCTCGTGCCCACGCCGCCCAAGACGAGCGGCGAGCTGGTGACGATGGCCAAGAAGATCACCGACCAGAAGGCGGGCCGCTTCGGTCTGGCCTACGCCTACGGTGACTTCTACTACCACGCGGCCCTGATGAACGGCTTTGGCGGGGGCGTGTTCGGCGCGGATGGCGCGCCCGCGATGAACTCGCCGGCCAACGTCAAGGCGGCCGAGCAGCTGCTCAAGTGGAAGGAGAAGGACGGGATTCTTCCGGCCGAGCCCACCACGGCGCTCATCACCTCGCTCTTCAACGAGGGCAAGGCGGGCATGGTGTTCTCCGGCCCGTGGTTCCTCGGGGAGATCGCCAAGGGCGTGGACTACGGCCTGGCGCCGCTGCCCACGCTGGACGAGGCGGGCGGCAAGCCCATGCGTCCGTGGACGACGGTGGAGGGCGTGTATGTCGCCGCGCCGTCGAAGAACAAGGACGCGGCGTTCGAGCTGGCCAGGTTCCTCACCAGCACCGAGGGCGCCAAGGTGCTCGCGCTCGAGGGCCGGCAGAGCCCCGCCAACCAGGCGGTGTACTCCGACCCGAAGGTCTCCGGGGACGCGCAGCTCAAGGCGTTCCGCGCCCAGGTCGACACGGCGGTGCCCATGCCCAACGTGCCGGAGATGTCGATGGTCTGGGGCCATGCCACCTCGGCGATGAGCTCCATCCTCAAGAAGACCGCGACCCCCAAGGCCGCCCTCGACGCCGCCCAGAAGGGTGTCGCCAAGGACGTGGCCAGCCTGCGCAAGAAGTGAGAGGTCGAGCGTGAGAAACGTGGTCCCCCAGCCTCCCAGCAGCGAACCTGGGAATCCCGCCGCCCTGCTCACCGACACGAGCGGCCTCAATGGTGTCCCCGGTTCGGGCGAACCCTCCGGAGGCGCGGGTGCGCTCTACCGGGGGCGGGTGCTCGTGGGCCTGTTGCTCTCGCTCGGCGCGGCGCTGTTCATCGCCCAGGGCCTGTTGGCCAAGGCGTTGGACAGCGTCTCCACCGAGCGCGCGGATCGTCAGTCCTTCGTGTCCCTGCGCGCCCTGGAGGATCTCGTCCAGCGCGCCGGAGGCTCGGGCGACGCGGTGCGCGCCGTGGTGGATACGTGGAAGACCCAACTGCCCGCCGGCAGCGCCGTGCGGGTGGTGGCCTTCTCGGGCATCCGGCTGGAGGCGTCCACCTTCCCCGAGGACGTGGGGGAGCGCGTGGCGCCGCGCCGGCTGAGTCGCGAGGAGAAGCCCCTCTATGACCGCGGCCAGCGGCTGCGCGCCGCGGTGGAGACCAACCGCGAGGAGGGGGGAGCGCGCAAGCTGGAGGTGGAGGCCGAGGCGCTGCCCGGAGGCGGACGCCTCTTGAGCGCCCCGGTGGAAGTGGAGGGCTCGGTGGTGGGCATGGTGGAGCTGGCCACGGCGCCGCTCGCGGCCCCGCTCGAGCCCTCGCTGCCGACGCTGTTGTTGTGCTGGCTGTTGCCGCTGGCGCTGTGCGCCGTGGCGTCCTTCGTGGCGCGGCGCCAGGGCGTGCTCGTCGCCGTGTCGGTGGTGGCGCTCGTGGTGGGCCTGGGCGCCTATGGCTCCTACTCGCTGGGCACGCTGGGCGCCGAGGTGCGGGGCACGCAGACGCTCGTGGCCGAGCAGGTGCGCGCCATGTCCGAGCGGGCCCAGGCGGTGATGGCGGAGCGGCAGCTCGCCACCGAGCCCGCGCTGCGGCCCGGGGACTGGGACGCGGATGCGTACCGCCGTCCGCTGGGGCTGGTGAGCCCCGAGGGTCAGGTGAACGAGTCGGTGGTGTCCGCGCGCATGGAGGAGCTGCGCTCGGGCGTGGGCCGCGCGATGACGGGCCTGGGCGCGGTGGCGCTCGTCGTGCTGCTCTTCATCGGCCTGGGCGGCGTGCACCGCACGGCGGCCACCGTGGTGGAGAACCGCACCGCCTACGCCTACATCGCCCCGGCGATGGTGGGCATGCTGGTGCTCGTCTTCTTCCCGTTCTTCTACGGCATCGCCCTGTCGTTCACCGACTCCACGCTCTACAACGCGGGCCAGCCGTTCATGAACCTGTGGGTCGGCCTGCGCAACTACGTGGAGATCCTCGGCGACTTCAACATCGTCAAGCGCGCGCAGGACGGCTCGCTCGTCTTCAACTACCTCAACTTCTACTACACGCTCTTCTTCACGGTGGTGTGGACCATCACCAACGTGGTGCTCGGCGTGACGCTGGGCCTGGTGCTGGCGTTGATCCTCAACGTGGACAAGCTGGCTTTCCGGCCCATCTACCGCGTGCTGCTCATCCTGCCCTGGGCCATGCCCAACTACATCACCGCGCTCATCTGGAAGGGCATGTTCCACCAGCAGTTCGGCGTGGTGAACCACATCATCCGCATGTTCGGCGGCCAGGGCCTGTCCTGGTACGACACGCCCTTCACCTCGTTCCTCACGGTGCTCGCCACCAACGGCTGGTTGAGCTTCCCCTTCATGATGGTGGTGTCGCTCGGCGCGCTCCAGTCCATCCCCATGGAGCTGTACGAGGCGGCGCGCGTGGATGGCGCCAGCCGCTGGCAGCAGTTCACCGCCATCACCCTGCCGGCGCTCAAGCCCGCGCTCGTGCCCGCCGTCATCCTCTCGGTGGTGTGGACCTTCAACCAGTTCAACGTCATCTTCCTGGTGACGGAAGGTGAGCCGAGCCACTCGACGGAGATCCTCATCACCCAGGCGTACAAGTACGCCTTCCAGCTCTACCGCCACGGCTACGCGGCGGCCTACTCCACCATCATCTTCGGCATCCTGTTGCTCTACAGCATGGTGCAGAACCGGGTCTCGCGCGCCACGGAGGCCGCCTGATGTTCTCGCGTCGTGACGGACTTCCCCACTGGCCGCTGCACGTGCTGCTGGTGCTCTTCACCCTCTTCGCGCTCTATCCCATCCTCTGGGTCATCACGATCGCGTTCTCCGGGCGGCAGAGCCTCGCCATCACCACGCTGCCCGAGTCGCCCACCGCGCTCGAGCGCGTGCGCGCCATCGTCCCGTGGCCCGAGACGTGGTCGGCCTCCAACTTCACCTCGGTGATGACGGAGCAGCCCTTCGGCCACTGGCTGTTCAACAGCGCCGTCATCTCGCTGGGCACCACCGTGGTGGGCGTGTTCCTCGCATGCACGGCGGCGTACGCCTTCAGCCGCTTCAAGTTCGTGGGGCAGCGCACGGGCATGATGGCCTTCCTCGTGTCCCAGATGTTCCCGGGCACGCTCATGCTCATTCCGCTCTACATCATCCTGGTGCAGTGGCTGGGGCTGGGCAGCTCGCGCCTGGGGCTGATGATCGTCTACGCCACCACGTCCATTCCCTTCAGCGTGTGGATGCTCAAGGGCTACTTCGACACCATCCCCAAGGACCTGGAGGAGGCGGCGCTCATGGAGGGCGCCTCGGTGGGGAAGATCTTCTGGACCATCATCCTGCCGCTGGCCAAGCCCGCGGTGGCGGTGACGGCGCTCTTCTCCTTCATGACGGCGTGGAACGAGTTCATCCTCGCGGCCACCTTCATGGACCAGGAGGCCATGTACACGGCGCCCGTGGGCCTGCGCTTCTTCGTGGGTGGCTACTCGCAGCAGTGGGGCTACTTCGCCGCGGGCTCCATCATCGTGTCCATCCCCGTCGTCTTCCTGTTCCTCTTCCTGCAGAAGTACCTCGTGTCCGGGCTCACCGCCGGCAGCGTCAAGGGTTAGCCCGTCCGCCTTCCTCGCCTCTGCCTTACCCCAAGGAGAAGTGCCTGATGAAGACGTCCCGACTCGCGTGGTTCTCGCTCACCGCGGCGCTGCTGAGCGCGCCCGCCCTCGCCGCCAACAAGGTGTCCTTCAAGGATCCCACGGGGGATGACAACGGCCCGGGCACCTACAAGTACCCGACCGACCCCGTGTACAAGCCCGGCTCGTTCGACCTGACCGACTTCTCCCTGTCGAAGAAGGGCGACAAGCTCGACGTCACCCTGGGCCTCAACTCCACGCTGGAGGACGCCTGGAAGACGGGCAGTGGCTTCGCCGTGCAGCTCGTCTTCGTCTTCATCGACACGGATGGCAAGGCGGGCAGCGGCTCCACCGAGTCCCTTCCCGGGCTCAACGTGAAGTTCGCCCCCGACTTCGGCTGGGAGAAGGCCATCGTCATCTCGCCGGCGGGGGCCGAGCGCGTGAAGACCGAGGTCGCCTCCAAGGCCGGCGCCGTCAAGGACAACGTCCTCGTCCCCGAGCGCGTCAAGGGCTCGGGCAAGAAGATCACCGCCACCGTCAACGCGCCGGGCCTGCAGGGCGAGCCCTCGCAGTGGCGCTACCAGGTGCTCATCCAGTCCAACGAGGGCTTCCCCGCGGACAAGGATCTGCTGACCCGCAAGGTGAATGAGTACGAGGGTCAGCACCGCTTCGGTGGTGGCAACGACGGCGAGTGCGATCCGCACGTCATGGACATGCTCGCGGGCGCGGGCAAGGGCGACGCCTCCGAGGTGAAGGCCCAGCACGAGGCGCTCGCCTTCGAGTGTGGCGCGGAGGGCGCGGTGAAGACGCTGGCCACCCTCCCCATGGTGGGCGGCGCGGCGGCGCCCACGGAGAAGAAGTAGTTCCGCGTGGCCTGGGTCGTGCCGGAGCCCGGGAAGAAGCCCGGGCCCGGCGCGTCCGCGCTACCGCAGACGCCAGATGCCGGTGGCGCGGCCGGGCAGGGTGAGGCTCCAGGCGGTGCCGCTGCGCGCGGGTGAGCCCATGGAGACGTCCGTGAAGAGGGGCTCGAGGGACTCGGCCTCCAACTCGAGCGGCCCCGTGGTCTGCGCGGTGTCGCCGAGGTTGTGCACCACGAGCACGCGCTCGCCGCCGAGCGTGCGCAGGAAGGCGAGCGTGGGCGCGCGGCCCCGGGTGGAGGTGAGCAGGGTGAGGCCGCCGCGCTCCAGGGCCGGCGAGGCATGGCGGACCCGGATGAGCTCGCGGTAGCGCGAGAGCAGCGAGCCCGGGTCGTTCGTCTGCGTGGCCACGTTGGTGCTCTCGTGGCCCGGGGCGAGCGCGAACCAGGGCGAGCCGGTGGTGAAGCCGCCCGTCGCGCTCGGGTCCCAGGGCATGGGGGTGCGCTTGTCCTCGTCCTTGGGGGTGGGGCCATTGGCCATACCCAGCTCCTCGCCGTAGTAGAGGAAGGGCGAGCCGGGCAGGGTGAGCATCACGGACGCCGCGGTCACCAGGGGCCCGGGCTTGCCGGCGAGCTGCGTGGCCACGCGGATGTTGTCGTGGTTGGTGAGGAAGGGCGTGTCCGCCACGCCCGCGGGGTAGCGGCTGCTCATCTCCCACAGCTTCTGGGCGATGCCGTTGCCGTCTCCACTCCGGGCCGCCTGGAGCAGTGCCTCGGCGAGCGGGAAGTTGAAGTTGAGCGGCAGCTCGTCCCCCTGCGGCAGCCGCTCCGTGGAGCCGTAATAGGTCGCGATGAGGGGCGTGGTGGTCCAGGCCTCGCCCACCAGCACCGCGTCGGGTTTCACGCTCCGCACGTGCTCGGCGAACTCCTTCCAGAAGGCGTGCGTCTCGGCGGTGTCGGCCTGTCCGGTGGGGCCTCCGCCCGTTTCGATGAGGTAGCGCGCCGCGTCCAACCGGAAGCCGTCCACCCCCTTGCCCAGCCAGAAGGAGGCGAGGCGTTTGACCTCCTCGCGCACCGCGGGCGTGCGCAGGTTGAGGTCCGGCATGCCGCCCCAGAAGACGCCGTAGTAGTAGGCGCGGTTGAGCGCGTGCCAGGTGGCGCCCGGGGCGGAGGGATCCCAGGGTTGCTTCCAGCCCAGATCCCTGTCGCTCCACACGTACCAGTCGCGCCGGGCCGAGTTGGGCGAGGACGCGGAGTCGATGAACCACGGGTGCTGAGAGCTGCTGTGGTTGATGATCAGGTCCACGATGACGCGCATGCCCCGGCGGTGGGCCTCGGCGCACAGGCGCTCCAGGTCCTCGTTGGTGCCGTAGTCCGGGTTGATGCGCTCGTAGTCCGTCACGTCGTAGCCGTGGTAGCTCGGCGAGGCGAACACGGGCATGAGCCACAGCGCGTCCACGCCCAGGTCCGTCGTGGTGCTCGGGTCTCCATCGTTGAGGTAGTCCAGCCGGGAGATGAGGCCGGGCAGGTCTCCCTTCCCGTCCCCGTTGGAGTCCTGGAAGCTGCGCACGAACAGCTCGTAGAAGACGGCGTGCTCGTACCAGGCGTCGCCCACGGGCGCGGCGAGTTCCACGCGGGGTGGCGGGGGAAGATTCGGGGAACCCGTGACGCAGGATGTCACGGCGAGCAGGGGCAGCAGACGCGAGGCGCGGGGCATGGTGCCGGTGGCTTACCAGCGTCCTTCGCTCGCGGGCCAGTGCCTGAGGTGAAGGAGTGTGTTCCCTCTGCTATACGCTCGCGAGGCACCGCGGTGCTTCCGCGTCTTCGTGAGGCGGTCGCGCCGGGGTGTCTGCCTTCACCCCCGATGGATGTCCGGCCGTCCGTGTCCGCGCGGCGGCTGGCTCACGCAAAAGGCGTATTCATGACCCCTGTATCTCCACTCCTCGGAAGAGTCCGGGCGAAGAGCCTGCTCTGTGCTCTGTCCCTGTTCTCGGCGGGAGCCGTCTCGGCGCAGCCCGCGAGCGTCACGCTCGTCGGCTCCGCGCCGTTGTGCGCTCCGGACGGCACGGCCTGCACCACGTCCCGCCTGGAGCAGGACGCGACCGACCTCGTCTGGACGAAGTCGTTCCCGCTGCTCGCGGGCCCCACCACCTTCCGCGCGGCCGTGGACGAGGCGGGCACGGTGTCCACCTATGGGCAGAAGGGCGAGAAGGATGGGGCCGAGTACTCGCTGACGCTTGGCCAGCCGGAGAGCGTCAAGTTCTACTACGACCCCGCGAGCCACTGGGTCACCACCAGCAAGTCCGTCATCGCCACCATCGCGGGCAGCTTCCAGAGCGAGCTGGGCTGCCCGGGTGACTGGGCGCCGGACTGCCTGCGCTCGTGGCTGACGGACGAGGATGGAGATGGCACCTACTCGTTCGTGGCGACGGCGCTTCCCGCGGGCAGCTATGAGTGCAAGGTCGCCATCAACGAGAGCTGGGATGAGAACTACGGGGCGAATGGCGAGAAGAGCGGCGGCAACATCGGCTTCTCCGTGCCCTCCTCGGGGATGCCCGTGGTCTTCACCTACAACCCCACGAGCCACGTCTTGAGCATCGAGGTCATCGGCGCGCCCAAGGGGGACATCGAGCGGGCCCGGGCCTACTGGGTGTCCGGAGAGCTGCTGGCCTGGAACGCCACGGGCACGGCCCCGCTTCCCGAGGGGGCCACCTTCCGGCTGCACCACGATCCCACGGGCGCGATGACGCTCGGGGCGACGGACATCTCGGGGGGCAGCGTGCTGCCGCTGTCGATCGAGCCCGCGGGGTTGCCTCCGCACATCGCCGAGAGGTTCCCGCACCTCAAGGGCATGACGGTGCTGCGCATCGCCGACGCGGATCTCATCCAGGTCAAGGACATCCTCAAGGGGCAGGTGGCGCTGTCGCTCATCAACGCCGGGAACAACGTGGTGAACGCCACGGGCTTGCAACTGCCGCTCGCGCTGGACGCGCTGTACGCCAACGACGAGGCCCTGGGCGTCACCTGGTCGGGCAACACCCCCACTTTCAAGCTCTGGGCGCCCACGGCGCGCAACGTGGCGCTGCTGCTCTACAACAACTCCAAGCCGGAGTCGGTGGGCACGCGCGTGGCCATGTCGCTCGATGCCGCCACGGGCATCTGGAGCGCGAAGGTCGACGGGAGCTGGCGCAACAAGTTCTATCTCTATGAGGTGGAGGTGTACGTCCCCTCGGAGAAGCGGGTGGTGAAGAGCCTGGTCACCGATCCCTACTCGCTGAGCCTGTCCCTCAACAGCAAGCGCAGCCAGGTGGTGAACCTCGCGGATCCGGCGCTCGCACCCGCGGGCTGGAACTCACTCCAGAAGCCCGCGCTCGACGCTCCCGAGGACATCGTCCTCTACGAGCTGCACGTGCGCGACTTCAGCATCCGCGACCTGACGGTGCCCGAGCCGAGGCGCGGCACCTTCCTGGCCTTCACCGAGCCGGAGTCCAACGGCATGAAGCACCTGCGGGGCCTCGCGCGGAAGGGCCTGACGCACGTGCACCTGCTGCCGGTGTTCGACATCGCCACCATCGAGGAGGATCGCTCCAAGCAGCAGGTGCCCGTGGGCAACCTCGCCGCCCTGCCGCCGGACTCCGAGGAGCAGCAGAAGGCGGTGGTGGCGGTGAAGGAGACGGACGGCTTCAACTGGGGCTACGATCCGTTCCACTACACCGTGCCCGAGGGCAGTTACGCGGTGAACCCGGATGGCAACTCGCGCATCGTCGAGTTCCGCCAGATGGTGAAGGCGCTGTCGGACAGCGGCCTGCGCGTGGTGATGGACGTGGTCTACAACCACGTCAATGGCTCGGGCCTGTCGGACACGTCGGTGCTCGACAAGGTGGTGCCCGGCTACTACCAGCGCCTCAACGGGGACGGCAACGTCGAGACGAGCACCTGCTGCCAGAACACGGCCTCCGAGCACGCCATGTTCGAGAAGCTCATGGTGGACTCGCTCGTCACCTGGGCGAAGTTCTACAAGGTGGATGGCTTCCGCTTCGACCTGATGGGCCACCACATGAAGTCCAACATGCTCAAGGTCCAGGAGCGGCTGCGCGCGCTCACCGTGGAGAAGGACGGCGTGGACGGCTCGAGGATCTACCTCTACGGCGAGGGCTGGGACTTCGGCGAGGTGGCGGGCAACAAGCGGGGCATCAACGCCACCCAGCTCAACATGACGGGCACGGGCATTGGCACCTTCAGTGACCGGCTGCGCGACGCGGCCCGCGGCGGAGGCCCGTTCAGCGGCCTGAAGGAGCAGGGCTTCATCAGCGGCCTCTGGTACGACCCCAACGCGACCACCTCCGGAACGCCCGAGGAGCAGCGCCAGCGGCTGCTGCACCACATGGATCAGATCCGCGTGGGCCTGGCGGGCAACCTGCGCGACTACACGCTCGTCAACAAGGAGGGCAACACGGTGAAGGGCTCGGAGGTGGACTACAACGGCCAGCCCGCCGGCTACACGTCCGATCCCCAGGAGGTCATCACCTACGTCTCGGCGCACGACAACGAGACGCTGTTCGACGCCGTCCAGTTCAAGGCGCCCGCCTCGGCCGACCTGGACACCCGGGTGCGCATGCACAACATGGGCTTGAGCCTGGTGGCGCTCGGCCAGGGCATTCCCTTCTTCCACGCGGGCGACGAGCTGCTGCGCTCCAAGTCACTCGACCGCGACAGCTACAACTCGGGAGACTGGTTCAACGCGCTCGACTTCACCTACACGACGAACAACTGGGGCGTGGGCCTGCCCCCCGAGGAGAAGAACAAGGACAACTGGCCCGCGATGAAGGAGCTGCTGGGCAACCCGGCGCTCAAGGCCACGCCGGAGCACATCCGCCGCGCGCACGAGCACTTCGGCGAGATGCTGAGCATCCGCAAGAGCGCGGCCCTGTTCCGCCAGCGCACCGCCCAGGGTGTCCAGGAGCACGTGAGCTTCCTGAACACGGGCCCCTCGCAGGTGCCGGGCCTCATCGTCATGAAGCTCCAGGACGGCTCGGCCGCCGATGGCGTCACCGACGTGGTGGTGTTCTTCAACGCCAACGACGAGCAGCAGAGCTTCCAGATCCCCGAGTACGCCAGCCGCGAGATGGTGCTGCACCCCGTGCAGCAGGGCTCGTCGGATCCGGTGGTGCGCGGCGCGTCGTTCCAGTCGGGCGCCTTCACCGTGCCGGGGCGCAGCACGGTGGTGTTCGTGAATCCGGGGCAGACGCCCCCCGAGGGGTCGGACGGCTGCGGCGGCTGCGCGGGGACCGGCGGCGGGGCCATGGGCGGTCTGGCCCTGCTGGCGGGTGGCCTGCTGCGCAAGCGGCGCCGTGCGTCGTGATTCACGGGCCGTGATGACGGCCCGTTGAGGGAAGAGCGGGGCCCCGGAGGGAAGTCCGGGGCCCTTTTCATTCCCGCACAACGCGAGCGCTTGCCGCGTGCGGCCCCGTGCGGAGTGGAGTAGAGGGAGCGGCCATGGATGAGAAGACGCTCACCCGATTGCTCGAGCAGGTGAAGGGCGGCAAGGTTTCCGTGGACGCCGCCGTGGGGCAGCTCAAGGACCTGCCCTTCGCCGAGCTGGGCTATGCGACGCTGGACACCCACCGCAGCCTGCGCTTCGGCTTTCCCGAGGTGGTGCTGGGCGAGCCGAAGACGGTGGAGCAGTTGCTGGGCATCGTGGCCACGCTGGTGGAACGCAAGCAGACGGTGCTGGTGACGCGGCTGCAGCCGGACAAGGCCGAGGCGCTCCTGGCCGCCCATCCCAAGGGCGAGTACCACGCCGTGGCGCGCATCTTCCACGTGAAGCAGGGCAAGCCCAAGGCGGGCCGGGTGGCGGTGGTGACGGCGGGGACGAGCGACATTCCCGTCGCCGAGGAGGCGGCGCTCACCGCGCAGGCCATGGGGGCCACGGTGACGCGCGTGTACGACGTGGGCGTGGCGGGCATCCACCGGCTCTTGCGGCGGCGCGAGGAGATTCAATCCGCGCACGCGGCGGTGGTGGTGGCGGGCATGGAGGGGGCGCTGGCGAGCGCGGTGGGAGGGCTCGTGGGCATCCCCGTGGTGGCGGTGCCGACGTCGGTGGGGTACGGGGCCAACTTCGGAGGGGTGTCCGCGCTGCTGGCGATGGTGAACTCGTGCGCCTCGAACGTGGCGACGATGAACATCGACAACGGCTTTGGTGGCGGCTTCTACGCGGCGCTCATCTCGCGCACGCGCGGGCAGCGCTGAGGGGCTCGGGCATGCGCAAGGTTCTCTATCTGGAGCCCGTGGGCGGCATCGCCGGGGACATGTTCCTGGCGGCGGGCATCGATCTGGGCGTGTCGCCGGAGGCGCTCTCGCGGGCACTCAGTGGGCTCGGGGTGCCGGGCTGGAAGCTGGCGGTGAGCCGGGCGGTGCGCCACGCCATCAGCGGCACGCACCTGGACGTGGTGCTGGACGAGCGCGAGGCGCATCCCCACCGGGCCTATGCGGACATCCGCGCGCTCATCGAGGCGGCGCCCACGCTGCCGCCCCGGGCCAAGGAGCGGGCGCTGGCGGTGTTCCGCGCCATCGGCGAGGCGGAGGCGAAGGTGCACGGGGTGTCGCTCGACGCCATCCACTTCCACGAGGTGGGCGCGGTGGACTCCATCGTGGACATCTGCGGGGCGGCGGTGGTGCTGGAGCTGCTGGGAGACCCGGAGGTGTACGCGGCGCCGCCGCCCTTGGGCAGTGGCACCATCCGGGTGGCGCACGGCAACATGCCCATCCCGGTGCCGGCCACGCTGGAACTGCTCCGGGAGCTGCCGGTGCGCTTCGAGGGCGTGGGCGAGCTGACGACGCCCACGGGAGCGGCGCTGCTCAAGGTGCTCACGCGCATCGCCCCGCCGCCGGCGGACTTCCGCATGGAGCGCATCGGCTACGGCATGGGGACGAAGGACTTCCGCGACCGGCCCAACGTGCTGCGCGCCACCCTGGGCCGGGCCGAGGGCCAGACGGAGGGCCTCTGGGTGCTCGAGGCGAACCTGGACGACAGCACGCCGCAGTTGCTCGGCTACCTGCTGGAGCATGCGCTGACGCGCGGCGCGCTGGACGCCTGGGTGGTGCCCGCGACGATGAAGAAGGCGCGGCCGGGCCATGTGCTGAGCGTGCTGGTGGAGTCGAGCGCGAAGGAGGTCATGGTGGACCTGCTGCTGCGCGAATCCACGACGCTCGGGGTGCGCTCCCATGCCGTGGAGCGGCGGGCCCTGGATCGCGACTGGGTGGAGGTCGAGACGCCCTGGGGTCCAGTGCGGGTGAAGCGCGGCCTGCGCGACGGCGTGGTGCTCAACGCCCACCCCGAGTTCGAGGACTGCCGCCGGGTGGCCGAGTCCGCCGGAGTTCCACTCAAGCAGGTGATGGCGGCGGCGCTGGTGGCGCTCGGTTCCGGGCGCTGACTCCCGCCGCTCCGTTCTCTTCCTCATTCCTTATTCCTTCCTTCCCCACGAGCCCATGAACCCGACCGTCATCACCGAACTGCGCTTCGAACCCCTCAACCTCCCGCTCACCGAGCCCTTCGCCATCGCCACGGGGGCCCCGGAACGGGCGGACAACGTGCTGGTGCGGCTCACCCTCGCGGACGGCACGGTGGGGCTGGGCGAGGCGGCGCCCTTCACGGCCGTCTCGGGTGAGACGCAGGCGAGCACGATCGAGGCCATGGCTTCCGTGCGCGACGCCCTCGTGGGCCGGGACGCGAGCGCCTGGAGGCCCATCGGCGCGTGGCTCGGGGAGGCGCTGCCCCAGGCTCCGTCGGCGCGTTGTGGCATCGAGCTGGCGCTGCTGGACGCGCTGGGTCGCCACCACCGCATGCCCCTGGCCACCCTGTTCGGAGGCGCGGGCAGCACGCTGGACATCGACATGACGGTGACGGCGGGAGACGAGGCGCACGCGGCCGCGTCGGCGCGGGCCATCCTCGCGCGGGGCATCCGTACCCTCAAGGTGAAGGTGGGCGCGCTGTCTCCCGAGGAGGACGTGCGGCGCATGGTCATCATCCGCCGGGAGGCGCCCGGGACCCGGCTGTTCGCGGATGCGAACGGGGGCTACACGGTGGCGGGGGCGCGGACCTTCCTGTCCGGCCTGGAGGCGGCGGGCGTTCCGCTGGCGCTCTTCGAGCAGCCCGTGCCGCGCGACGACTGGGAGGGACTGGCCGAGCTGACGCGCTCCTCGCGGGTGCCCATCTGCGCGGACGAGTCGGCGCGCACGGTGGCGGACGTGGTGCGCCTGGGCCGCGAGGGTGGCGCGCACGGGGTGAACCTCAAGCTGATGAAGAGCGGGGTGGTGGAGTCGCTGGCCATGTGGAACGTGGCGCGCGCCTTCGGCATGGAGTTGATGATGGGCGGCATGCTGGAGAGCACCCTGGCGATGAGCAGCGCGGTGCACTTCGCCGCGGGCCTGGGCGGTTTCGATTACGCGGACCTGGACACCCACCTCTTCATTCGCGAGCATTCCTTCCGCGGGGGGTTGCGGATCGAGGGGGGACGGGTGGACGTCGGTCACGTCCAGGCCGGCCATGGTGTCGAGCTGGAGTGAACGAGGACGGCACATGCTGGACGCACTGGTGGTGGGCGCTGGGCCGACGGGCCTGACGATGGCATCGGAGCTGGCGCGGCATGGGCTGAGCTGCCGCGTGGTGGAGCAGCTCACGGCCCCCTCGCCGCTCTCGCGCGCGCTGGCGGTGCAGGCCCGCACGCTGGAGATCTTCGAGGACCTGGGCATCGTGGAGCAGGCCCTCGCCCTCGGGCGTGAGGCCCTGGGCTTCAACGTATTGGGGAAGGGTGGGGTGCGCGCGCGCGTCTCGTTGCGGGGCTTCACCTGGCTGGAGACGCGCTACCCCTTCATCCTCATGCTCCCGCAGGACGCCACCGAGGCGCTGCTCACCGAGCACCTGGGCTCATTTGGCTCGAAGGTGGAGCGGGGCGTGGCGCTGGAGGGCTTCGAGCAGGGAGCGGACGGGGTCGTGGCCACCTTGAAGCACGAGGATGGCCGGACGGAGCGGGTGTCCGCGCGGTGGCTGCTGGGCTGTGACGGCGCGCGCAGCCGGGTACGCAAGGGATTGGGCCTGCCCTTCGAGGGCTCGACGTACGAGGACTCGTGCGTGCTGGCGGACGTGCGCGTCGAGTGGTCCCTGGGAGAGGGCGAGCTGTGCATCATTCCGTCCGCGCACGGCGTGGTGGGGGCCTTCCCCATGCCGGGCGAGCAGCGCTACCGGCTGTTCTTCATCCGGCCGCACGAGGACGCCGCCGACGCCGCCGACGACATGGCGTCCCTCACGCTGGAGGAGATCCAGGCGCTGGTGGATGAGATGGTGCCCGTGCCCGCGCGCGTGAGCGAGCCGCGGTGGATGTCGCGCTACCGGCTGCACAGCCGGGGCGTGGAGCGCTACCGCCAGGGCCGGGTGTTCCTCGCCGGCGACGCCGCGCACATCCACAGCCCCGTGGGCGGCCAGGGGATGAACACGGGCATCCAGGATGCCTACAACCTCGCCTGGAAGCTGGCGCTCGTTACCCGGGGCCGTGCGCCGGAGTCCCTGCTCGACACGTACGAGCTGGAGCGGCATCCCGTGGGACGCCATCTGCTGCGGGGCACGGACCGGGCCTTCTCCCTCATGGCGCGAGGGGGGCTCGGCGCGCGGCTGTTCCGTGCCCACGTGGTGCCCCGGGTCGCCACCCGCCTGTTCGGCAGTGCCGCCGCGCAGCGCCGCGTGTCGCGCTTCGTCTCCCAGCTCACCATCCGCTATCGCGAGAGCCCCCTGTCCACCGAGTCCCTGTGGGGCGAGGACGTGGGAGGCGTGAGCCGGCGGCGAGGCCCCGCGCCCGGGGAGCGTGTCCCGGAGATGCCCATCCGGGGGGAGGGTGTGGAGCGCCTGCACCAGGTGCTGCGCGGACCCGAGCACACGCTGCTGCTGTTCACGGGCCTGAAGTTCGAGGCCTCGCGGCGTGGGGAGCTGGTCGCGCTCGCGGGCCGGCTGGAGCAGCGCTACGAGCCCTGGTTGAAGGCGCGCGTGGTGGTGGCCGGAGAGGGCTCGCCCGCCGCCCGGGTGCTGGCCGACGAGGACGGCGCGGTGCATCGCCGCTTCGGCGCCGGGGCGGAGGGGTTCTACCTGGTGCGGCCCGACGGGTATGTGGGCCACCGCGAGTGGCCGCTCGAGACGACGCGGCTGGAAGCGGAGCTCGCGCGCCGGCTGGGCCGGTAGCTCAGGTCTCTTCCCGCGCGGGGGGACTGCTGCCCGAGGGCGCGGCGCTCAGCGTGCGCCAGGCGGTGGCCAGGAGGATGATGGTGCCGCCCACGAGCGCCCAGGGTCCGGGCCGCTCCCCCACGAAGAGGAAGGTCCACACGGGGTTGAGCACCGGCTCGAGCAGGATGAGCAGCGAGGCCTCCAGCGCGGGCGTCTCGCGCAGACCGCGCTCGAAGAGCGCATAGGCGCACCCGAGCTGGAACACGCCGAGGAAGACGAGCATGCCGAGATCCATCGCCGTGGGGCGGGGGCCCTCCAGGGCGGGCACGAGCGTGGCGAGGCCCGCGAGGACGTTGCCCCACACGAGCACGGAGGTGCCCTCGCCGCGGGTCGCGCGCAGCCCGAGGATGCACGAGGCGAAGGTGACGCCCGAGGCCAGGGCCACCATGTTGCCCCAGAACTGGCCGGGGTTGAGCTGGTCGAGGAAGAAGAGGCTCAGGCCGAGCAGGAACACGGGCACGGCCATCCACTCGCCGCGCGAGGGGCGCTCGCCGAGCACGAGGGGTGAGAGCAGCAGCACGTAGAGCGGCGCGGTGTCCTGCAGGAAGATGGCGTTGGCCGAGGTGGTGAGCTTGTTGGCCACGATGAACGTCACCACGGTGGCCGCGTAGGCCAACGTGGCCAGGAGCCCACGCGCCGAAGGCCGCTTGCGCCCCGCGGGCAGGGCGAGCGCGAGCGCCACGGCGGCGATGAGCGAGCGGCCGGAGGCGAGCTGCCAGGCGGTCAGGGTGGACAGCTTCACGAGGACGCCCGCGGTGGACCAGAGCGCGGCGGCGGCGAGCAGGTAGAGGCGGGAGGGGTGCATGGGCGGGACTCGGGCCCCTTAGCATGTCGCGACTGTCCGGTTCGTGGACGAGCTCGCAAGATTACTTTGCGCATTGCGTAAGGGTGCAGTCAGATGGACGCACTGGCTGTCCTGGGGAGGCAACGACATGGCCGAGAAGTGGGACAAGCAGTTGATGGACTTCCTCAAGCGCACGGGCGAGGAGCTCAAGCGTACGGGCGACGACCTCAAGACCGAGGCGCAGCGGCTGCTCGTGGAGGTGCAGGACCCGAACAACCAGGCCAAGGTGAAGGAGGGCCTGCAGAACCTGCGCGTCTGGGCGATGGCGACGGGCAAGCAGGCCGCGGAGCACCTGGAGTCCGCCGTGCGCCGCGTGGAGGAGACCGTCGAGGGGGCCTTCGACAAGCATTCGTCTTCCGCCTCCCCCCCGCCTCCGGTGCCTCCCGCGTCACGGACCCCGTCGGCGTCCCCCCCGCCTCCTCCGGTGCCCCCCACGCCTCCGGTGCCTCCCGCGGCCAAGGCGGCGGCCAAGGCGGGCGCCTCCAAGTCGATCGGCCGCAAGAAGCCCTCGGCCAAGACCGCTCCCGCCAAGACCGCCGCGAAGAAGCCGGCGGCCAAGAAGGCGAGCTCCCCCAAGTCGATCGGCCGCAAGAAGCCCGCCCGTCCGGCCTCCTGAGGTCCACGAGCAGCCGTCGGAGCGGGGCGTGGGGCCCTGGGCGTTGGATCAACCCGCGCCCCATGCCATAGTGCGCGCGTGGCCGGCTCGAACCGTGATGAGAAGGGCAGCATCCAGGCGGATATCTCTCAGGACGTCATCGACGAGGCGCTCAAGAGCGTCGAGCGGCGTGCCCATCCTCCCGCGAGTGAGGATGGGGATGTTCCCGAGGGGGGCAGAACGCTGGACGTGGATATCCCCGAGGGAATGACCCTGGAGGTGGACATTCCCCCGTCCGTCCTCGGCGAGGGCGGGTCCGGCTCGGGCCCGTCCATGGCCGCCCTGTCCGATACGCGCCAGCGTCTGGAGACCGTCCAGCGAGAGCTGGACGAGGCCCGCGCCCAGCTCGAGTTCAGCCAGACCAAGAGCCGCGAGACGATGGAGCGCCTCAAGGAGAGCCACGAGCGCGCCCTGCGTGCCACGGCCGACCTGGAGAACTACAAGAAGCGCGCGCAGAAGGAGAAGGAGGAACTCCAGAAGTTCGGCCTCGAGCGCCTGCTCAAGGACTTCCTCCCGGTGCTCGACAACCTGGATCGCGCGCTGGAGGCGTCCCAGAAGTCCACCGACTTCGAGGCCTTCCGCACCGGCGTGGAGATGACGCGCAAGCTGCTCGACAACGCCTTCGGCAAGCAGGGCGTCAAGGGCTTCTCCGCCGTGGGCCAGCCCTTCGATCCCCGCCTGCACGAGGCCATGCAGCAGGTGGAGAGCGCCACCGTGCCTCCGGGGCACGTCGTCTACGAGGCCGTGCGCGGCTACCTGCTCAATGATCGGCTCATGCGGCCCGCGCTGGTGGTGGTGGCGCGTGCTCCCGAGGGAGCGAAGCCCGAGCCGACGTCCAGCACAACGCCGGGGAGTGCGCCCACGGGGGGGGCCACTTCCGCGCAGCCCGGCAAAACACCCAGTGAGGGCCGATAGAACGCCATGGGCAAGGTCATTGGAATCGATCTGGGGACGACGAACTCGTGCGTGGCCGTGATGGAAGGCGGCGAGCCGGTGGTCATTCCCAACAGCGAGGGCAGCCGCACCACCCCCTCGATGGTGGGCTTCACCGAGTCGGGTGAGCGCCTGGTGGGGCAGATCGCCAAGCGGCAGGCCATCACCAATCCCGAGAACACCGTCTTCGCCGTCAAGCGGCTCATCGGCCGCAAGTTCGACTCGCCCGAGGCCAAGAAGGCCATCAGCGTGAGTCCCTTCCGCGTGGTGCCCAGCCCCAATGGGGACGCGTGGGTGGAGAGCCGCGGCAAGGGCTACAGCCCGCCGGAGATCAGCGCCATCGTGCTGATGAAGATGAAGCAGACGGCGGAGGACTACCTCGGCGAGCCCGTGACCGAGGCGGTCATCACCGTGCCCGCCTACTTCAACGACAGCCAGCGCCAGGCCACCAAGGACGCGGGCCGCATCGCCGGCCTCAACGTGCTGCGCATCATCAACGAGCCCACGGCCGCGGCGCTCGCCTATGGTCTGGACAAGGTGCGCGAGTCGAACGCCGAGCGCATCGCGGTGTACGACCTGGGCGGCGGCACGTTCGATATCTCCATCCTGGAGCTCAACTCGGGCGTCTTCGAGGTCAAGAGCACCAACGGCGACACGTTCCTGGGCGGTGAGGACTTCGATCAGCGCCTCATCGACTTCCTGGCCAAGCGCTTCGCCGAGCAGAACAACGGGTTGGATCTGCGCAGGGACCGCATGGCGCTGCAGCGCCTGAAGGAGGCCTCCGAGCGCGCCAAGCACGAGCTGTCCAGCGCGACGGAGACCGAGGTCAACCTCCCCTTCATCACCGCGGACGCCACCGGCCCCAAGCACCTCACCGAGACGATCGAGCGCACCACCTTCGAGTCCCTGGTGTCGGACCTGGTGGAGCGCTCCATCGAGCCGTGCCGCATCGCGCTCAAGGACGCGGGCATTCCCGCGCAGCAGATCCACCAGGTGTTGCTGGTGGGCGGCATGACGCGCATGCCGGCGGTGCAGCAGAAGGTGAAGGAGTTCTTCGGCAAGGAGCCGCACAAGGGCATCAACCCGGACGAGGTCGTCGCCGTGGGCGCGGCCATCCAGGGCGGCGTGCTCAAGGGCGAGGTGAAGGACGTCCTCCTCCTGGACGTGACGCCGCTGTCCTTGGGCGTGGAGACGGCGGGCGGCGTGTTCACGAAGATCATCGACAAGAACACCACCATCCCCTGCAAGAAGGGCCAGGTGTTCTCCACCGCGGTGGACAACCAGCCGCTGGTGAGCGTGCACGTGCTGCAGGGCGAGCGCGAGATGGCGGTGGACAACAAGACGCTGGCGCGCTTCGAGCTGGTGGGCATTCCCCCGGCGCCCCGCGGCGTGCCGCAGATCGAGGTCTCCTTCGACATCGACGTCAACGGCATCGTGCACGTGAGCGCCAAGGACCTGGGCACCGGCAAGGTGCAGCAGGTGCGCGTGGTGGGCAACTCGGGCCTGAGCGAGTCGGAGATCCAGTCGATGATCTCCGACGCCCAGGCCAACCAGTCCAACGACAAGCTGAAGAAGGAACTGGCCGAGCTGCGCAACAACGCCGACTCGCTCATCTACACCACGGAGAAGAGCCTCGAGGAGTACGGCAACGTCCTCCAGGAGAAGGACCGCACGGAAATCAAGGCCGACGTGGACCACCTCAAGGAGACGCTCAAGGGGTCGGACGCGGCGGCGGTGCGCGAGGCCTACCAGAAGCTGGAGACGAGCGCCTACCGCATCGCGGATGCCCTCTACGCCGACCAGTCCAAGGCGAGCTCATGAGGTGACGGGGGCCTCTTCCCGGGGCCCTCGTCTCCGGTGTTCAATACGGCTCGTGGAATTCCCTTCGCTTGAAGCCGAGGTCGCCTTCCTGCGCGGCCTGACCGCCGTGGTGCGGATGGCGGACGACATCCTCGAGGACTGCCTGGAGCGGGGGTTGAGCCTCGACGCGGCGGTGGATGTCTTCCTCACGCAGTGCGCCCGGCTGGTGCACGCCTCGGCGGGTTTCATCAGCCTCCGGGGCACCACGGGGCCGGTGCTCACCCGCGTCTCGGGCCGGCTGGGGGTGGACGTCTTCGAGGCCGCGGGCTGGAAGGGCTGCCGCCGCCTGTCCCCGGAGCGCGTGCTCTTCTGTGCTCCGCTGGCGCTCGGCCGCCTGGAGCTGGGCTCGATGGGGCTGGTGGTGGACGGCCGCTTCGACGATGGCGGCGCGCTGGTGATGAAGCTGGTGGACGCCATCGCGGATCAGCTCGACAACGCGCTCCTGGCCTTCATCGCGCTGGCCGAGGGGCGCAACGTGCTGGAGCGCCTGGACGAGCTGGCTCCCGAGGATCCCCTGTCGGGAACGCGCGGACGGATTGGCCGCTATGAGCTGGTGACGCCGCTGGGCTCGGGCGGCATGGCGCAGGTGCTGGTGGCGCGCACGCGGGGGCCGGAGGGGCTCGGCCGGCTGGTGGCGCTCAAGCGCATTCTCCCCCACCTGGCGTCGGATCCGGACATGGTGAAGCAGTTCCTGGACGAGGCGCGGATCGGCCTGCGGCTGTCCCACCCCAACCTCATCACCTTCCACGACTTCGGTGAGTCGCAGGGGGCCTACTTCCTGGTGATGGAGCTGGTGCGCGGGGTGGATTTCGATCGGCTGCTGGCGGTCACCCGGCCCTCTCCGGCGGTGGTGGTGTCCATCGTGGTGCAGGCCCTCCACGGCCTGCACGCGGCCCACCGTGCGCGCGGCGAGGATGGGCACCCGATGCAACTGGTGCACCGGGACCTGTCCCCGCACAACCTGATGGTGGGCTTCGACGGGCGGGTGAAGGTGCTGGACTTCGGCGTGGCCAAGGCGCGCGCCCAGCGCACGGTCACGCTGCCAGGCATCGTCAAGGGCAAGCCGCTCTACATGTCTCCGGAACAGGCCCGGGGACAGGCCCTGGATGCGCGCAGCGATCTCTTCGCCATGGGCCTCATCCTCTACGAGGCCCTCACCGGCACGCGCGCCTTCGACCGGGGCGATGAGCTGGAGTCCATGCACGCCATCTGCCTGGACCGGTTGACCCGGCCCGAGGGCATGTCGCTCGGGCTGTGGGAGGTGATGGACAAGGCCCTGGCCAAGAAGCCGGAGCAGCGCTTCTCGCATGCGCTCCAGATGGCCGAGGCCCTGCTGCGGGTGTGCCCCCCGGCGCGGGAGAGCGACGTGGGGCAGCTCATGGCCACGCACTTCCCCGAGCGCCTGCACGGCTTCGAGCGCCTGGAGCGCGTCCACCTCGGCCCGGGCAAGCTGTCCGGTCCGCCGACGGGGGCGCCGTCCCCCACCGTGCGGGGGGACGCGAAGCGCTGAGGCTCAGTATCCGCGCTTCTTCGGATCCTGCTCGCCGCTGAGGTTCAACCGGCGCCCGGAGTTCGGGTCGGCGTCTCCCCGCATGTTCAGCCGGCGCGTCTCCTCGTAGAGCTCGTCCTCGACGATGACGGTGGGCTCCTGCTCCGGGGTCGAGGCGCGCATCTCGGGCCGGGTGCCCTCGTGGCGCAGGGGCAGGCCGATTCCCGGCTCCTGGGGGAGGACCTTCGGCGCGGGCCGCTCGACGGCGCGGTCCCGGGCCCGATCCTCTTCCGTCAGGAAGGGGCTGGCCTGGGCGCCTTCCGTGTTGCGTGCTCCGATGCCCTGGTTGCCCAGGTCCTCGGTCCGCAGGCCCTCGATGCGGCGGCTCATGGGCAGGGCCGCGTAGGCGTCCGGGTCGCTCCGGGCCATGTCCCGCTCCACCGCCGCGCTGCTGGCGGGGGCGCTTCCGACCCGGCCCGAGTCCAGGGGATCGATGTCGTGGATTTCACTGGTGGAGAACGGACGCAGACTGTCCTTGCCATGGGCCAGGATGATCTCCCCATCCACGATGTCCCCGACTTCCGAGTAACGCACGGAATAGTCCTTGGGGAAGAAGAGTCCCTTCTCGATGTGGAATTCGCTCTCGCCCACGGCGTACACCCTGCCCAACCGGTGCCCGTCGACGCTGCGAACGGTCATGCCTTCCTTGATTCCCTCGCGTTGATACATGATCCGCCTCCTCGCGGTTGGCTCCAAGGGGAAGATGGAGATCCCTCCTGGGGAAGGGCAGCTTTACGCAGGCCGTCACGGGGGAGGGCTCGGTGGGCTGGCGGCTCCGCGGGGGACGGGAAGGCTGTGTTTGGGGGTGAGAAAAGGTACTGGGAGGCCCGGGGGAGTGGTTGCGTGCTTGACCCCTCTGGCGGCTCCCCATACAAAACCTCGGCTTTGCCGCACACCCTGGCCTCGTGAGGACGCCCCCATGCGCCGTTTCACTCCGCTATTCCTCGCAGTGTTCGCGCTCTTTTCGGCTGCCTGCGAAAAGAAGTCGCAGCCTACTCCCGCTGGTACGGACTCTCAGGGCCAGGCCGCCCAGCCTGCTCCCACGGGGGGCACGCCGCCCGCCGCCGATACCCTGTTGCTGGGCGAGGTGAGCAGCCTCACCGGCTCCCAGGCCACCTTCGGTGTGTCCACGCAGCGCGGTGTGGAACTGGCCGTCAAGGAGGCCAATGCCGCGGGCGGGGTGAAGGGCAAGAAGCTCGCGGTGCGCGTCTACGACAACCAGAGCAAGCCCGAGGAGGCGGCCCAGGCCACCACCCGCCTCGTCACCCAGGACAAGGTGCTGGTCATCCTCGGCGACGTGGCTTCGTCCAACTCCCTGGCCATGGCCGAGAAGGCGCAGGCGGCCGGGGTGCCGATGATCACCCCCGCCTCGACCAACCCGTCCGTGACGGAGAAGGGTGACTACATCTTCCGCGTCTGCTTCATCGACCCGTTCCAGGGCTTCGTGATGGCGAAGTTCGCGCGCGAGAACCTGAAGCTGGACCAGGTCGCCGTCCTCCAGGACAACAAGAGCGCCTACTCCATCGGCCTCAAGGAGGTGTTCACCCAGAAGTTCTCGGAGATGGGCGGCAAGGTGCTGACCACGGAGAGCTACTCGCAGGGCGACACCGACTTCCGCGCGCAGCTCACCGCCATCAAGAAGACGAAGCCGCAGGCCATCTACGTTCCGGGCTACTACAACGACGTGGGCCTCGTCGCCCGCCAGGCGCGCGAGCTGGGTCTGTCGGTGCCGCTGCTGGGCGGGGACGGTTGGGACTCGGAGAAGCTGTTCGAGCTGGCCGGCGACGCGCTGGATGGCGCCTACTTCTCCAATCACTACTCGCCGCAGAACCCGGATGAGCGCGTGAAGAAGTTCATCGCGGACTACACGGCGGCCTACGGTGGCACGCCGGACGCGATCGCGGCGCTGGCGTATGACTCGGCTCGCGTGGCGATCGCCGGCATCGAGAAGAGCAAGGACCTGACGGGCGCCTCCATCCGCGACGCCATCGCCCAGACGAAGGACTTCCCGGGCGTGGCTGGCACCATCACGCTGGACGAGAAGCGCAACCCCGTGAAGTCGGCGGTGATCCTCAAGGTTGGCGAAGGCAAGGCCAACTTCGTCACCACTGTCAAACCGTAATGTCCCAGCTCATCCAGCATCTCATCAACGGCATCGCCGCGGGCACGATCTACGCACTGGTCGCGCTCGGCTACACGATGGTGTACGGCGTGCTCAAGCTCATCAACTTCGCCCACGGCGACGTGATGATGGTTGGCGTGTACATGGGCTACGCGACGGCCTTGATGCTCGGACGGCAGGCGCGGGGCTCGGTGGGCGGCGTGCTGCTCATCTTCCTCGTGGCCATGGTGGGCTGCGCGCTCCTGGGTTTCCTCATCGAGCGCTTCGCCTACCGGCCGCTGCGCGAGAAGCCTCGGCTCACCGCGCTCATCACCGCCATCGGCATCTCGTTCACGCTCTCGTACGGCTTCCAGTTGGACATCGGGTTCCTGCCGGGCTCGGCGCCGCGCGCCTTCCCGCAGATCATCAAGCCGGCGCAGTGGTTCACGCTCGGCGACCCCGAGTTCCCGGATGTGGTGCTGTGGAACTGGCAGGTCATCTCGCTCATGGTGGCGGTGGCGCTGATGGCGGGCCTGCAGTTCCTCGTCTACCGCACCCGCTTCGGGCGGGCGATGCGCGCGGTGTCCTTCGATCACCGCGTGGCGGCGCTGATGGGCATCCCCACCGATCGCATCATCTCGGTGACCTTCATGATCGGCAGCGCGCTGGCGGCGGGAGCGGGTCTGCTCTACGCCATCAAGGACACCTCGGTGAGTCCGCTGATGGGGCTGTACGTGGGCCTCAAGGCCTTCGTGGCGGCGGTCATCGGGGGCATCGGCAACGTGCCGGGCGCCATGGTGGGCGGCCTGCTGCTGGGGCTCGTGGAGGAGTTCGTGGTGGGCTATGCGGCGAGCACCTGGCGTGACGCGGTGGCCTTTGGCTTCTTGATCCTCGTGCTGCTCGTCCGTCCCGGAGGCCTGTTCGGCCGGGTCGCGGCGGAGAAGGTCTGACGCCGAGCATGGAACCGGACCTCGACGTGTCTTCTTCCTCCCGGGTGCCGCCCTCGCTGCGCGGCATCCTCCCGTTGCTCATCGCGCTCCCGGTGCTGCTGGTGCTGGAGCTGTTGCTGCGCGACTCCCCCTTCGCCTCCTACCTCCTGTCCGTCATGGGGGTGAACGTCCTGCTCGCGGTGAGTCTCAACATCGTGAACGGGATGACGGGTCAGTTCTCCATCGGCCACGCGGGGTTCATGGCGGTGGGCGCCTACATCTCGGGCATCACGTCGCTCGCGTTGGAGGACGTGGCCATCTCCTTCCTGCCGGTGGCGGTGAGCGACCAGGTGTTCCTGCTGGTGTCGCTGCTGGTGGCGGGTGGCGCCGCGGCGCTGGCGGGCTTCCTGGTGGGCCTGCCCTCGCTGCGCCTGCGCGGGGACTACCTGGCCATCGTGACGTTGGGCTTCGGGGAAATCATTCGTGTCGTGGTGACCAACACCGAGGCGTTCGGCCGCGCGCTGGGGTTGAGCGGCATTCCCCAGACGTCCTCGGTGGCCATGGTGGGCCTGTGGGTGTTCCTGAGCGTGCTGGTGGCGCGCCGCATCGCCGGCTCCAGCCACGGTCGCAGCCTGCTGGCCATCCGCGAGGACGAGGTGGCGGCCGAGGCGATGGGTGTGAACACCACGGGCTACAAGGTGCGCGCCTTCGTGGTGTCCTCGTTCTTCGCGGGCGTGGCGGGCGGGCTGTTCGCCCACTTCGTGCCCATCATCAACCCGGGCTCCTTCACCTTCGTGAAGTCGATGGAGGTGGTGGTGATGGTGGTGCTCGGGGGCCTGGGCTCCACCACGGGCGCCATCGTGGCGGCGGTGTTCCTCACCCTGCTGCCCGAGGTCATGCGCTCGGTGTTCTCCCTGGTGGGCTCGGAGAGCACCCTGGCGCAGCAGGTGGATCAGATCCGCATGCCCGTCTACGGCCTGTTGCTGGTGGCGCTGATGCTGGCGCGGCCCCAGGGGTTGTTCGGAACGAAGGAACTGTGGGACGTCGTGCCACGCTGGCTGCCTCGGCGCCGCAAGGGGATGTGATGAGCGGACCACTGCTCGAAGCCGTGGGAGTGAGCATCCAGTTCGGAGGCCTCAAGGCGCTCTCGGACTTCAACCTCGCCATTCATCCGGGAGACCTGCAGGGGCTCATCGGTCCGAATGGCGCGGGCAAGACGACCGCGTTCAACGTGCTCACCGGCGTGTACCGGCCCACCCAGGGCGAGGTGCGCGTGAACGGGGTGCGGGTGAACGGGCGGCTGCCGCATCAGATCAACCAGGCGGGGCTCGCGCGCACCTTCCAGAACATCCGCCTGTTCCGGGCGCTCACGGCGCTGGACAACGTGAAGGTGGCGTGCCGGGCCCAGGGCGCGCTGCACCAGAACGGCCAGGTGGGGATGGGGGCGAAGCTGCGCGAGGCCCTCGGCAACTACCGCGACTGGTGGCGGGCGATGCTGCTGACACCGGCCTTCCAGGCCGAGGAGCGCGAGCTGACCCGGCAGGCCGAGCACCTGCTGGAGGTGATGGGGCTCGCGCATCGCCGGAACGAGGAGGCGCGCAACCTGCCCTACGGCGAGCAGCGGCGCCTGGAGATCGCCCGGGCGTTGGGCACGCGGCCGCGGGTGTTGCTGCTGGACGAGCCGGCGGCGGGCATGAACACGCGCGAGAAGGCGGACCTGATGGTGCTCATCCGCAAGCTCCGGGATGACTTCCAGTTGGGCATCCTCGTCATCGAGCACGACATGAAGCTGGTGATGGGCATCTGCGAGAAGATCACGGTGCTCGACCACGGCGAGAAGATCGCCTGGGGAGCGCCGGCCGAGGTGCGCAGTGACCGCAAGGTCATCGAGGCGTACCTGGGAGACAGCTATCTGGAGTCGCAAGGACAGTCGCACGGAGGCCCGGCGTGAGCGAGGCGCAGGTGAAACTGTTGGGCACGCGCCCCGAGTTTCCACCGCTGCTGGCGGTGGAGGGGTTGAAGGTCTCCTATGGGGCCATCCAGGCGCTGCGGGGCGTGACGCTGACGGTGGGCAAGGGCGAGGTGGTGGCGCTCATCGGCGCCAATGGCGCGGGCAAGACGAGCACGCTGCGCGCGGTGAGCGGGATGCTCAAGCCGGTGGGCGGGCGCATCTCCTTCCTGGGTGAGGACATCACCGGGAAGAAGGCGCACCAGCTGGTGCCCAAGGGCATGGCGCACGCACCCGAGGGCCGGGGCATCTTCCCGAACCTCACGGTGCTGGAGAACCTGGAGCTGGGGGCCTATCTGCGCAAGGACGCGGACGGCATCCAGGCGGACCTGGAGAAGAGCTACACGCTCTTTCCGCGGCTCAAGGATCGGCGCAATCAACTGGCGGGGACGCTGTCGGGAGGCGAGCAGCAGATGCTGGCCATTGCCCGCGCGCTGCTCAGCCGGCCCACGCTGCTGCTGTTGGACGAGCCCTCGTTGGGGCTGGCGCCACAGGTGACGGAGAGCATCTTCCGCAACCTCCGGGACGTGAACGCCGCGGGGGTGAGCATCCTGCTGGTGGAGCAGAACGCCCACCTGGCGTTGAACTTCGCCCACTACGGCTACGTGCTGGAGACGGGCGAGGTGGTGATGGCGGGAGCGGGCAAGGCGCTCTTGGACAGCCCGGAGATCCGCAAGGCCTACCTGGGCGAGTAACAGGGCTCGCCCCGGGGCGGCGTCACGGCAGGACGCCGAGGATGCTCACGCCGCCGGGGCCGACCGAGAGGGAGGCGACTCCCGGGGTGGGCGACGCCGCGGCCGGACGGTCCTGGAGCCAGAGGTAGACGCCCGCTCCGGCGAGCGCGGCGCCCACGGCGGCGCTCACACCCGAGAGGACGCGGCGGGAGGCGGCCTTCTCGCGCAGGGCGACGATCCGGGACACGTCGTTGGACGTGGGGTAGCGGCCATCGGCGTAGTAGGCATTGGAGTCGCGCATGGCCTTGTCGCCGTCGAGGACGAGGAAGCCGGCGAGTCCCAGGGCGGCGACGCCCACGCCCGCGGCGGTATAGGCGGCGGGCCTCTTCCAGCTCCGCCAGGGGGAGTCGCGGACCGAGGGCGCGACGACCATTTCCTCGACCGTGACGGGAGCGGGCTGAGCCACGACGGGAGGCGCCGTGGGCGCAGGTGCCTCGGCGGCGGGAGGGGCGGGCGGCGGCTCGGCGCGCGGGGGCGATCTCCTGGGAAGGATGCGCAATTGCCGCAGCAGCCGGAGGGCGAAGGGCCTGTTCCTGAGGTCCTCGGTGCCCTCGTCCTCTTTCAGGAGCTGCTCCGGGTCGCTCAGCCGGAGGGTCATCTTCCGGAGCTCCTGACCCTGGGTGTCCACCACGTGGCCGGAGACGAACGTGGGGACGCCGGGCTTGACGGTGACGAGGAGCGAGTGGCCCGACTGGGTTTCGGCGGCGAGTCGGCCGAGACACTCGAGGGACTCCTTGTTGGCGATGACGCACGACTTCTTGGGCTGCTTCTCGAGGAATGCGCTGACCTGCTCGTCGGGAACGTGCTTCACGCCGGTGCGAGCGATCGCGGCCGAGCAGGCGGCCTCGTAGCCCTGCGCCTTCTTCTTGTCCTTCTCGCCGATGACGACGCACGGATGGACGGCGACGAGAGTGATGTCGTCCTGCGCGGCGGCGTCGCGTGAGTGCACGGTGGGTGCGAGCAGCAGGGCGAGCGTGAGGAGGACGGAAGGGGAGGCGCGGGGGATCAGGGCGGACTCCTCGGAGGAGGGGAACACGTGTGCGGAATCAGGTCATCGCAGGGGAGTTCCCAGGACGCAACCTTCCGCGAGCGGGAACCCCATGCTATCCACGAAGACTGGACCGTCCAAGAGTGTGAAGAGGTGATCGTCGTGATGTGGCGCAAGGTCCTCGGACTGTTGCTGTTGGGCGCGCTCTGCGCGTGCACGCAGCCGATCAATCGGTGCGAGACCGCGACCGACTGTCGCTCTGGTGCACTGTGCCTGCAGAACGTCT